>DATHWV010000172.1:0-1577 GCA_035460205.1 Ramlibacter sp. | reverse complement strand
GCGGGCACGGTGAGTTGGCCTTCGGTGGTCAGCGTGTCGTCGATGTCGCTGAGCACGGTGTGGATCGAAGCCGCCACCGGCGTGGGCATCTGGTTCAAGGGCCGCATCGTTCGCTACTCGGATCAGTTGCCGTTGTGCAGGGCCAGGCCCGCATGCTCGCGCAGGGGATGGAAGTGGATTTTCGGGAAGCGCTCCTGTGCCAGCCGAACGTCGTAGGGTGAAGTGCACAGGAAGGCCAGCGCGTTGGCAGCGTCCAGCGCCATGCGCTGCGGGTACGCGTCGGTGAAGGCGCGCAACTCGGCCGGCGTGTCCGCCGTGATCCATCGCGCGCCCGTGTACTGGCAACCTTCGAGGCGCACGTCGGCGTCGTACTCGGCCTTCAGGCGGTGCTGCACCACTTCGAATTGGAGTTGGCCCACAGCACCCAGCAACATCGGCCCGCCGATCTCCGGCCGGAACACCTGGATCGCGCCTTCCTCTCCCAACTGGGCCAGGCCTTGCTGCAACTGCTTGGTGCGCAAAGGGTTCTTCAGGATCACGGTCATGAACAGTTCGGGCGCGAAGAACGGCAAGCCGGTGAACTGCAGGTTGGCGCCGTCGGTAATGGTGTCGCCCAGTTGGACGCCGCCGTGCGTCGTGAAGCCGATGATGTCACCTGCATAGGCTTCGTCCACCGCTTCGCGCCGTTGCGATAGGAAGGTCACGACCGAAGTGGGGCGCAATTCCTTCGCGGTGCGCTGCACCTTGAGCTTCATGCCCGGCTGGTACTTGCCCGAGGCCATGCGCACGAACGCGATGCGGTCGCGGTGGTTGGCGTCCATGTTGGCCTGCACCTTGAACACCACGCCGGAGAAGTTTTCGTCGTCGGGCTGGATTTCCTTGACCACCGGCTGCTTGTTGACGATGAGGTGGCTGGTGCGCGGGCCGGGTGAGGGCGCGAGGTCCACCAGCGCCTCCAGCACTTCCATCACACCGAAGTTGTTGACACCGGAGCCGAAGAACACCGGCGTCTGCTTGCCAGCCAGGAAGGCCGCGTGATCCCAAGTGGGTGAAGCACCCACGGCGAGTTCCATGCTTTGCTCGGCGATCTCGAACTCGTGGCCGAAGCGCTTGAGCAGAGTCTCACGCTCGGAGAGGGGAATGGTCTCGAAGTCCTGCGGCCGGCGCTCGGAGCCGGATTCGAACACGGTCATCGCCTTGGTGCGCAGGTTCATGATGCCGCCGAAGGTCTTGCCCTGGCCCACCGGCCAGGTCATGGGCACGCAAGGCATGCCGAGCTCGCGCTCCACCTCGTCCAGGATGTCCAGCGGCTCGCGCACTTCGCGGTCCATCTTGTTGACGAAGGTAATGATGGGCGTGTCGCGCTGGCGGCAGACTTCGATCAGGCGCCGGGTCTGCGCTTCCACACCGTTCGCCGCGTCGATCACCATCAGTGCCGAGTCGACGGCGGTGAGCACGCGATAGGTGTCTTCCGAAAAGTCCTTGTGGCCCGGCGTGTCCAGCAGGTTGATCACATGGTCGCGGTAGAGCATCTGCATGACCGAGCTGGCCACCGAGATGCCGCGCTGCTTCTCGAT
>DATHWV010000171.1:0-2015 GCA_035460205.1 Ramlibacter sp. | reverse complement strand
GCCATCGCCCACATCAACCACTACAGCAGCCACCATACCGACGCGATCATCACGCGCGACCACATGCATGCACAGCGCTTCCTGCGCGAAGTGGATTCGGCCAGCGTCATGGTCAATGCCAGCCCGCGCTTTGCCGACGGTTTCGAGTTCGGCCTGGGCGCGGAAATCGGTATCAGCACCGACAAGTTCCATGCACGCGGGCCGGTGGGCATCGAAGGCCTCACCTCGCTCAAGTGGGTGGTGCTGGGCGACGGCGAAATCCGTTCCTGAAAGCGCGGCCGCTGCGATGCACGACTTCTGGCGCTCCTGCGGCTACATGCTGCTGGACCGCACGCCCGAGGGCCATCTCGTGGTCACCGACGCCTTCCTGCGCAGCCTGCTGCAGCGGCCCGAGCTAGCGCCGGTGGCCGAGTCCTGCGCCGGCGAGCTCGCCTTGCACCAGCGCCTCGTCGACCAGCCGCGCAGCGAGGTCGATGCGGCGCAACTGGCCGCGGTGACCGACGCGGACGCGCGCGACAACTACGCCATCTGGCTGCGCTTTCGCCAGCGGCTGCTGGCGCAACCCACACTGGAAGCCAGCTACCTGGCCCTGTTTCGCGGCGCCGGCGTGGATGTGCCGCCCATCTTCGTTCACCAACTGACGCAGATCCTGTTGCGCCACATCCTGGGCAGCGAAGCCACGGCGCTGCAGGCGCGCACCGCCGAAATGCTCTTTCGGCCGCAACGCATCGCATTGCAGGAGGACGGCCAGGTCATGGCCGCGGACGACGAAACCGTGGAACGCCATGCGCTCTCGGCGAATTTCGGCACCATCGGGGAACTGCTCAAGCAGGGCGGCGCACCGGTCCGCAGCGCCGAACTCGACGTGCTGCGCGACGACAACCAGGAAAGCTACTGGACGCGCGACGAGTCGCATGACATGGCGCTGGCCCTGACGCACGGTGAGCCGGGACTCGCGGCCTTGTGCCATGTCCTGGCAGCCTGGGTGCGGCATTTCCTGGGCACGTCGGTACGCATCCAGGTGGAGCGCGAGATCGACGACGAGCAATGGGTCTGGCATGTGGGCCTGGACGCCCAGGCCAGCGCGGTGCTGAACGAGCTGTACCAGGGGCATGACGTCAGCCCCGAGCGGATGGCCGGCATGTTGTGCCTCTTCAAGCTGGAATTCGACGAGCCGCAGGCCATGCGCCCGGAGATTGCCGGCCGGCCGGTGTACCTGGCCATGGCCATGGATTCGGACAAGCGCCTGAAGCTCAAGCCCCAGAACCTGCTCCTGAACCTGCCCCTCGCGCAGGCAACCTGAAGCGGCCGCCCCTTGTAAATGGCCGGGGCCGGCCTCAAATCCCTACAATTCCGCTCAGACATTCCTGAAAACAAGGCAGTCGCCGCATGGTTCCCCACCTCATCACGGCCCTGAACGGGCCCATCAACGAGCTCGAGCAGCGCGTGCTCGAGTCCATGCCCGCGATCGAGCGCTGGTTCCGCCTGGAGTGGATGGAGCACACGCCGCCCTTCTACAGCTCGGTGGACATCCGCAACGCCGGCTTCAAGCTCGCCCCGGTCGATACCAACCTGTACCCGGGCGGCTGGAACAACCTGACGCCGGAAATGCTGCCGCTGGCGGTGCAGTCGGCGATGGCCGCGATCGAAAAGATCTGCCCCGAAGCCAAGAACCTGCTGGTGATCCCGGAAAACCACACCCGCAACACGTTCTACCTGAGCAACCTGGCCCAGCTCAAGCGCATCTTCCAGTCGGCCGGCCTGAACGTGCGCATCGGCTCGATCAGCCCCGATATCAAGGAGCCCACGACCGTCGAACTGCCCGGCGGCGGATCGGTGCTGCTGGAGCCGGTGGTGCGCAGCAAGCGGCGGCTGGGGCTGAAGAATTTCGACCCCTGCACCATCCTGCTGAACAACGACTTGTCCTCGGGCATCCCCGGGATCCTCGAAGACATCCACGAGCAGTACCTGCTGCCGCCGCTGCACGCGGGCTGGTCGGTGCGCCGCAAGAGCAA
>DATHWV010000170.1:0-7375 GCA_035460205.1 Ramlibacter sp. | reverse complement strand
AGGGTTGGCGGCGTCCACCACGTGCAGCAGCAGGTCCGCGTCGGCGGCTTCCTGTAACGTCGCCTGGAAAGCGTCGATCAGGCCGTGCGGCAGGTCGCGGATGAAGCCGACCGTGTCCGACAGCGAAACGGTGCGGCCCATGGCCTCTTCGCTGCCTTCGGCCGGTGCCAGGTACAGCTGGCGCGTGGTGGTGTCCAGCGTGGCGAACAGCTGGTCGGCGGTATAGGCGCGCGCCTTGACCAGCGCGTTGAACAGCGTCGACTTGCCGGCGTTGGTGTAGCCGACCAGGGAGATGTTGAAGGCGCCGCGGCGCTCCCGCTGGCGGCGCTGCGTGTGGCGCTGCTTCTTGACCTTTTCGAGCCGCTCGCGGGTGCGCTTGATGGCGTCGCCGATCATGCGGCGGTCCAGCTCGATCTGCTTTTCACCCGGGCCGCCGCGCACGCCGGCGCCGCCGGTCTGGCGCTCCAGGTGCGACCAGCGCCGGACCAGCCGCGTGCTGACGTACTGCAAGCGAGCCAGTTCCACCTGCAACTTGCCTTCGTGGCTGCGGGCGCGTTGGGCGAAGATCTCAAGGATGAGCAGTGTGCGGTCGTTGACCGGCAACTCCATGTGCCGCTCGAGGTTGCGCTGCTGCGCGGGGCTCAGCGACTGGTCGAACAGGATTTCGGTGGCGCCGGTTTCCGCGGCAAGGGCCTTGATCTCATCGGCCTTGCCTTTGCCGATGAAGAGCGCCGCGTCGGGCGCCTTGCGCTTGCAGCTGACCCGGGCAACCGGTGCCAGGCCCGCGGTTTGAGCCAGCAGGCCAAGCTCTTCCAGGGTGGCGTCGAAATGGGGCAGCCCCAAGTCCACACCCACGAGGATCGTGGGAGCGGCGGGACGTTCAGGCGAGGCGGACAAACTCCGGGATCACGCCGCGCCGGCTTCGGGGCTTTCGGCCGTGCTGAAGTTCACGGCGCGCCCGGGCACGATGGTGGAGATGGCGTGCTTGTAGACCATCTGCGTCACGGTGTTGCGCAGCAACACGACGTACTGGTCGAACGACTCGATCTGGCCTTGCAACTTGATGCCGTTGACGAGGTAAATCGACACCGGCACATGCTCACGACGCAAGGTATTCAGGAATGGGTCTTGTAGTAACTGCCCTTTGTTGCTCACGATATTCTCCGTGTTCCGCGTTCGGAAGTGTTGTTGGAAACTGCACCTTACCACAGCAAGAGCGCCGTGCAAGTAGGCAGGGGTCGAATTCCAGAACAGCTGGGGATGGGGTGCGCGGCTTCAAGGGCGCCCGCCCAAAATAGGTGCGCCGCAGCCGGCGCGGTAAGGTGCTATTCCTTGTCCGCGTAGGGGTTGCGCGCGCTCTTCATCTCGATGCGCAGCGGCGTTCCCACCAGCTTGAATTCCTGGCGGAAGCGCGCTTCGAGGAAGCGCTTGTAAGCATCGGTCACGTGCTCCAGCGAGTTGCCGTGCACGACGATGACCGGCGGGTTCATCCCACCCTGGTGCGCGTATCTCAATTTGGGACGGAACATCCCTGCGCGCTTGGGCGACTGGAACTGGACGGCCTCCAGCAGCAGGCGCGTGAGGATCGGCGTCGGCATCTTGATCATGGCCGACTTGTGGGCAGCCGCAATGGAGGTCCAGACCGGCCCCAGGCCCTGGCGCTTGATCGCCGAGATGAGGTGCAGCGGGGCAAACTTGAGGAATGCCAGCCGCGTCTCGATCTGCCGCTGGACCTGCTCGCGCTGGTATTCGTCCACCGCGTCCCACTTGTTGATCGCCAGCACCACGGCGCGCCCGCTCTCCAGGATGTAGCCGGCAATGTGGGCGTCCTGGTCGGTGACGCCCTGCGTCGCATCCAGCAGCAGCAGCACGACGTTGGCCGATTCGATCGCCTGCAGCGTCTTGACCACCGAAAACTTCTCGATCGCCTCGAACACCCTGCCCTTGCGGCGCAGGCCTGCCGTGTCGATGAGCTCGAACTTCTGCCCGTGGCGCTCGAACGGAACCGAGATCGCGTCGCGCGTCGTGCCGGGCATGTCGAAGGCCACCAGCCGCTCCTCGCCCAGCCAGGTGTTGATCAAGGTCGACTTGCCCACGTTCGGGCGGCCGGCCACGGCCAGCTTGACGACACCGGGGTCTTCGATTGCGTCCTCTTCGTCCTCATCCGGCAGGTTGAGCGGTTCGAACGCGACTTCGACCAGGCTGCGGATGCCCTGGCCATGGGCTGCGGAGACCGGGTGCACCTCGCCCAGGCCGAGCTCATAGAACTCGGTGAGCTGCACGCCCTCGGTCATGCCTTCGGCCTTGTTGGCCGCCAACACCGTCGGCTTGCCCAGCTTGCGCAGGTACTTGGCGATGTCATGGTCCTGCGCCGACAGGCCCCCGCGCGCATCGACCACGAAGACCACCACGTCGGCCTCGGCCACGGCCTGGCGCGTCTGCTTGGCCATCTCCATGTAGATGCCGCTCTCGGCCGTCGGCTCGAAGCCGCCCGTGTCGATGACGATGAACTCGTGCTTGCCGTGCTTGGCGTTGCCGTAATGGCGGTCGCGCGTGAGCCCGGCGAAGTCGGCGACGATCGCGTCGCGCGACTTGGTCAGCCGGTTGAACAGCGTGGACTTGCCGACGTTGGGACGGCCGACGAGGGCAAGGACGGGCTTCATTTGAGCGCCGCCGGGCCGCCCCAAGGCGCGAAAGCCCCCTCGGGGGGCAGCGCAGCGGCTTCAGCCGCGAGCGTGGGGGCCACAATCATTCGGGAGTGAACCCGTAGACACCACCACCCTGGGTGACCACGACCAGCGTGTTTCCTGCGAGCACCGGTGCGGCCGCGATGGCAGTGCCGTCCGTCGTCAAGCGGTTGAGCAAGGTGCCGTCTTCGCGCGAGAGCATGTGGACGTACCCGGTGCGGTCACCGACCACCACCGAGCGGCCCAGCGCCAGCGGCGCCGTGAGGCCACGGTGCAAGAGGCCTTCATGCACCCAGGCACGGTCGCCGTTCTCGCGCTTCCATGCGATGACCTTGCCGTCGGCTTCGGCGCCGAACACCAGGCGTTCATTGCCATGCACGCCTTCGTAGCCGTTCGCGGGCTTGGTCCACAGCACGTTGCCGCGCGTGGCGTCGACACAGCCGACACCGGCCTGGAAAGCGCGGGCACAGACAACGTCGCCGACCCGGCTGACGCTGCCGACCAGGTCGACCAGGCGCTCGACGTCGTTGATGCCCCGGGGCGAAGCCAGCGGTGCTTCCCAGCGCACCGTGCCGTTGGCCGGGTTCACACCCGCCAGGCGGCCCGACAGGCCCACCACCAGCGTATCGCCCACGGCCAGCATCACGCCGGCGTGGCGCAACACCAGCGGTTCGCCCGGGCGTTGCGCGGTCCACAGCTTGCGGCCGGACTGGCCGTCGTAGGCCGAAACAGCCCGGTCGGCGGTCATGACGAACACCCGACCGCCGGCCACGAACGGCGCGGTATAGCTGCCGGCAGTGAGCTTCTGGCGCCAGGATTCCTTGCCGGCCGACAGGACCACCAGCTCATTGGCGCGGGTGATCACGGCCACTACCTTGCCGTCGCTGCCCACGCCCGCGGCGATCGGGCCGCCGGCACTGGCACGCCAGACATCCCCACCAGTCGCCGGGTCGATCAGGGCAACGGCGCCGTCGCCCGATGCCACCGCGACGACGCCGCCGCTTGTGTTGACGGTGAGCGGAAAGCCAGCCTGCCCGATCTTCGAAGTCCAGGCGTTGCGCACGCCGACCAGCGACGGGTTCGCCGCCAGTTCAGCCGGTTTCTGTTTTTCGCTCACGCCGAACAGGGACGACAGGCCGGACGTCATCGAAGTCGGCATGTACGAGCAGCCGGCCAGGCCGGCCGCCAGCGCGACCGACAGGAGCTGGGCGAAAGCGCGAAGTTTGTGCGTCATGGCTTGGCGCCTCCGGAAGCGGCCACGGCGGGTGCGGGGGCGAGCGCCTTGGCGTCCACGCCCAGCGCGTTCAGCTTGACTTCGACCAGGCGGCGGTATTCCATCTGCTCATCCATCGCCTTGTAGGCCTTCGTGTATTCGGCCTTGGCCTCGGCCTTCTTGCCCTGCGCGCTGTAAATGTCGCCGCGCCGGTCGGCCGCCAGGCCTTCGAATTCGCGGGGGAACTCGGCCGCGACCTGCTTGAGTGCCTCGTCGTAGGCCTTGGCATCGAGCAGGATGGCGGACAGGCGCAACCGGGCCAGCGCCTGGTAGCCGTCGTCCGAAGCGGTCTCGGCCACCCAGGCCAGGGCCGCCTTCGCGCCGTCGGTCTTGCCCTTTTCGACCAGCACCTTGGCGGTCACCAGGCCCGCCTGCTTGGCATAGGAGGTGCGGCCGTACTTGTCCTTCATGTCGGCAAAGGCCCGTTCCACACGGGCCGTGTCGCCGGACTGGGCCGCGCGGTCCACTTCGTCGTACATCAGCGCGGCCTGCGCACCCTGGGTGCGCTGCCAGTATTGCCAGCCATTCCAGCCGGCGATCGCGCCGAAGACGGCGATCAGCACCCAGCTGATGAGGTTGCCGTACTCGTTCCAGAAGTGCTTGAGTTCGTCAAGCTGTTCCTGTTCTTCGAGGTCGAGTTGTTTAGCCATTGTTTCGTGTTGTCCTGCCTTGAGCCTTCGATTGTATGAGGCGCGGGGAGCGCCCCGGCGGTCAGGCCTTGAGGGTCTCGGCCCAGCCGGCCACACCGGCCAGCGGCCGCTGGACCTGGGCGCCGTCGCCGCCGCGCAGCGACTTCACCGTGACCACGCCCTGCGCCAGCTCGTCGGCGCCGAAAATGAGGGCGTAGCGCGCCCCACTCGCATCGGCCTTCTTCAACTGGTTCTTGAACGAGCCGCCGCCGGCGTGCATCACCACGTCCAGGCCCGCGCCCCGCAGCGCTTCCACGACCGGCATGGCCGCGGGCAGCGCGTCGTCGGCCGCCAGGATGGCATAGGCTGCGGGCGACATGTCGGGTCCCTGCAGTTCGAGTTCCTGGACCAGCAGCAGCAGGCGTTCAATGCCAAGCCCGAAACCGATCGCGGGGGCGCTCTTGCCGCCCATCTGCTCGATCAGGCCGTCATAGCGACCGCCGCCGCAAATGGTGCCCTGCGAGCCCAGGTGGTCGGTAGTCCACTCGAATACGGTGCGGTTGTAGTAGTCCATGCCGCGCACCAGGCGCGGGTTGATGCGATAGGGTTGCCCGGCCGCATCGAGCAGCTTGCGCAGGCCCTCGAAGTGCGCGCGCGATTCCTCACCGAGGAAGTCGATCAGCTTGGGCGCGGCCTCGATGACCGCCTGCATGTCCGGGTTCTTGCTGTCCAGGATGCGCAGCGGGTTGGTCAGCAGCCGGGACTTCGCCTCGGCGTCCAGCTTGCCTTCATGGTCCTGGAAGTGCCTGATCAGCGCCGCACGATGCGCCTGGCGCTCGGCCGCGTCGCCCAGCGTGTTGATCTCCAGCCGGTAGTGCTGGCCTTCGACCAGGCCCAGCTCGCGCCACATCGCGCGGCCCATGAGGATCAATTCGGCATCCACGTCGGGGCCGGCGAAGCCCAGCGCCTCGACGTCGAGCTGGTGGAACTGGCGGTAGCGGCCCTTTTGCGGGCGCTCGTGGCGGAACATCGGCCCGGCCGTCCAGATGCGCAGCGGCCCGTTGTAGAGGGCGTTGTGTTCGACCACCGCGCGCACGATGCCCGCCGTGGCCTCGGGCCGCAGCGTGAGCTTGTCGCCGTTCATCGCGTCGGTGAAGGAATACATCTCCTTCTCGACGATGTCGGTCACCTCGCCCAGGCCACGCACGAAGAGCTGCGTGGGCTCGACCACCGGCGTCACGATGTACTGGTAGCCATAGCGTGCCGTCACCCGGCGCACCACGTCGTCGAACCATTGCCAGGTGGCGGCGCGCGGCAGGACTTCCTTGCGCGGGACGCTCGCGGGCAATATGTCGTTCATGCCCTTGACCGCAGTCAAGTTGCCAGGTTTTCCGGCACTGGGTTTCTCAGCCATTTGTTCTTTGGGGATCAGGCGTGCTCGGCCACCTGGCCGAACCGCTTTTCAATGTAGTTTTCGACGATCTGGTGGAACTCGTTGGCGATGTTGTCGCCGCGCAGCGTGAGCGCCTTCTGCCCGTCGATGAACACCGGCGCAGCCGGTGCTTCACCGGTTCCCGGCAGGCTGATGCCGATGTCGGCATGCTTGCTCTCGCCCGGGCCGTTGACGATGCAGCCCATCACGGCCACCTTCATCTTCTCGACACCGGGGTACTTGGCGCGCCAGACCGGCATCTGCGCGCGCAGGTAGTCGTCGATCTGCTTGGCCAGCTCCTGGAAGGTGGTGCTGGTGGTGCGGCCACAGCCGGGGCAAGCCGTGACGCTCGGCACGAAGCTGCGCAGGCCCAGTGACTGGATGATTTCGGAGGCGATCACCACCTCCTGGGTGCGCGCTTCCCCGGGCTGCGGCGTGAGCGACACACGGATCGTGTCGCCGATGCCTTCCTGCAGCAGGATGCCCAGCGCGACACTGGATGCCACCGTGCCCTTGGTGCCCATGCCGGCTTCGGTCAGGCCCAGGTGCAGTGCGTAGTCGCAGCGCTTGGCCAGCTCGCGGTAGACCGAGACGAGGTCCTGCACCCCGCTCACCTTGCACGACAGGATGATCTGGTTGGCATCCATGCCCATCTCGACGGCACGGTTCGCGGACTCGACGGCCGAGGTGATCAGCGCCTCGTACATCACCGACTTCGCGTCCCACGGCTCGGCGCGCGCGCTGTTGGTATCCATCAGCTCCGCCAGCAGTTCCTGGTCCAGGCTGCCCCAGTTGACGCCGATGCGCACGACCTTGTTCCAGCGCATCGCCGCTTCGATCATCTGGCCGAACTGCTTGTCGCGCTTGTCGCCCTTGCCGACGTTGCCCGGGTTGATGCGGTACTTGGACAGTGCTTGCGCGCAGTCGGGGTAGTCGGTCAACAGGCGGTGGCCGTTGTAGTGGAAGTCGCCGATCAGTGGCACGTCGATGCCCATGCGATCGAGCTGTTCGCGGATGTATGGGACCTGCGCCGCCGCTTCGGGCGTGTTGACGGTGATGCGGACCAGCTCGGAGCCGGCGATCGCCAGTTCCTTCACCTGGATCGCGGTGCCGATGGCGTCCACCGTATCGGTATTGGTCATCGACTGGATGCGCACGGGCGCATCGCCCCCGATGGTGACGACACGCGAACCCCAGCTTGCCTTGGCCTGGCGCGTGTTGCGCGGCTTGGGGAACGCAGGTTCGATCGGGAGGCAGGGAGTCATGGTTACTTCACTTCGAAACGCGCGACGTTGTCGCGCGAGACCGGCCGCAGGTCGAACGGCTTGCCGCGCACCTGCACTTCGGTATGGTC
>DATHWV010000169.1:0-7775 GCA_035460205.1 Ramlibacter sp. | reverse complement strand
CGCGGCCAGGAAAAGCACGGGCGCGAGTATTTCTTCGTGTCGGCGAGCGAATTCGACGCCATGGTGCTGTCGGATTCCTTCGTGGAATGGGCCTTCGTGCACGGCCAGCGGTACGGCACGTCCAAGAAAGCCATCGAGGAGCGGATCGCCCAGGGCGCCGACGTGATCCTGGAAATCGACTTCCAGGGCGCCCTGTCGATCAAGCGGATCTTTGCCAATGCGGTACTGATCTTCATCCTGCCGCCCAGCTGGGAGGAATTGCGGTCCCGCCTGCAGCGGCGAGGCGAGGATGCGCCGGACGTCATCGAATTGCGCCTGAAAAACGCCGCCGAAGAGATGACCAAGGTGGGGGAATTCGATTTCGTTATAATCAACGAGTTATTTGAGCGGGCGCTTTTTGACCTGAAAGCGATCGTTCATGCCCAGCGTCTCAAGTTTTCGGCCCAGCGACGCGCGCGCGCCGACACTTTCAAAGCCCTCAACATCTCCTGACTGGAACCATCCATGGCCCGCATCACCGTTGAAGACTGCCTGCAGCAAATCCCCAACCGTTTCCAGCTGGTGCTGGCCGCGACCTACCGCGCCCGCATGCTGAGCCAGGGCCACGCGCCCAAGATCGAGAGCAAGAACAAGCCCGGCGTCACCGCCCTGCGCGAAATCGCCGAAGGCAAGATTGGCCTCGAGATGCTCAAAAAAGTCCCCGGCTGACCGACTTCCGGCCTCACTGAAAAAGCACCGCTCGCGGTGCTTTTTTGTTTTCGCCCACCCCAACAGCAGGCGCGCGCTACAGTAAGGGTATGAGCGCAGTGCTGGATCCCTCCCCCGGCAAAGGCAAAGGCAAGCGCCCCGCGGCGCCGGTCGTGCCCAGCCCCGCCGCGGCCAATGCGGCGGCGGCGAGCTTCGCCGCGCTCACCGCCCGCCTCGATTACCTGGAACCCGCCGAAGTCGAACAGGTCCGCAAGGCCTACCGTTTCGCCGACGAAGCGCATCTCGGGCAGATCCGCGCCAGCGGCGAGCCGTACATCACGCACCCGATCGCCGTCGCCGCCCAATGCGCCGAATGGAAGCTGGATGCGCAGGCCCTGATGGCCGCGCTGCTGCACGACGCCATCGAGGATTGCGGCGTCACCAAGCCCGAGCTGATCGAGCGCTTCGGCGCGCCGGTGGCCGAACTGGTCGATGGCCTCACCAAGCTGGACAAGCTGCAGTTCAACACGCGCGAGGAAAACCAGGCCGAGTCGTTCCGCAAGATGCTGCTCGCCATGGCGCGGGATGTGCGCGTGATCCTGATCAAGCTGGCCGACCGCACCCACAACATGCGCACGCTGGACGATGTGCCGCGCGAGAAATGGTCGCGCATCTCCTCGGAGACGCTCGAAATCTATGCGCCCATCGCGCACCGCCTGGGCCTGAACCAGACCTATCGCGAGTTGCAGGAGCTGGCCTTCCGCCACCTGCAGCCGTGGCGCTACGCCGTGCTGACCAAGGCGGTGACCAAGGCGCGCAACCGCCGGCGCGACCTGATGCAGAAGGTGCAGCGCGAGGTCGAGGCCGAATTCGAGGCCGCCGGCGTCGAAGTCCGGATTGCGGGCCGTGAAAAGACGCTGTACTCGGTCTATCGCAAGATGGACGAGAAGCACCTGAGCTTCGCCCAGGTCACCGACATCTACGGCTTCCGCGTGATCGTTCCCTCGGTGATCGACTGCTACAAGGCGCTGGGCATGTTGCACCAGATGTACAAGCCGGTGCCAGGCAAGTTCAAGGACCACATCGCCATCCCCAAGGTCAACGGCTACCAGTCGCTGCACACAACGCTGGTCGGGCCCAGCGGCGTCAACGTCGAATTCCAGATGCGCACGGAGGCCATGCACGTGGTGGCCGAGTCGGGCGTGGCCGCCCATTGGCTGTACAAGGCCAGCGAGCCCGACAGCGAAGGCGCGGACCGCCTGGGCACGAAGTGGCTGCAGTCGCTGCTGGACATCCAGCACGAGACGCGCGACGCGGCCGAGTTCTGGGACCACGTCAAGATCGACCTCTTCCCCGACGCGGTGTACGTCTTCACGCCCAAGAGCCAGATCATGGCGCTGCCGCGCGGCGCCACGGTGGTGGACTTCGCCTACGCGATCCACAGCAACATCGGCGACCGCACGGTGGCCGCCAAGATCAACGGCATGCAGGTGCCGCTGCGCACGGAGTTGAAGAATGGTGACGTGGTCGAAGTGGTGACGGCGCCGGTCTCCACGCCCAACCCCGCGTGGCTGGGTTTCGTGCGCACCGGCCGCGCGCGCTCGAAGATCAGGCACCACCTCAAGACGCTGGCGCAGGCCGAGTCAGAGGAACTGGGCGAGAAGCTGCTGACGCAGGCGCTGCGCGCCGAAGGCCTGGAAAAGCTGCCGGCCGACGACGACGAGCACCATTCGATCTGGGAAAAGCTGCTGCGCTTCACGGGCAGCCGCAGCCGCGCCGAATTGCTCACGGACATCGGCCTGGGCAAGCGCATTGCCAGCATCGTGGCCAAGCGCCTGGTCACCATGCTGGCCGAACGCGGCGAAAGGCCGGATGCCCTGCTCATCACGCGCGAGCGCTACACCGCGCACGAAAACGTTTCGCAGGGCGAAGTCATCCTCGACGGCAGCGAAAACGCCTCGGTGCAATTCGCCAGCTGTTGCCGGCCGGTGCCGGGCGACCGCATCGTGGGCTACCTGGGCCGCGGCGAGGGCCTGGTGGTGCATGTGGACGACTGCGCCGTCGCCAAGCGCCTGCAGCACAAGGACAGCGAGCGCTTCATCAGCGTGGAGTGGGCCGACGAGCCGGTGCGCGCGTTCGAAACCAGCCTGCTCATCACGGTGGTGAACGGCAAGGGCGTGCTCGCGCGCGTCGCGGCGGCGCTGGCCAGCGCGGAAGCGGACATCGCCCACGTGGACATGGGTGACGACCGGGCGCAGGACGCGACCGACCTGCGCTTCATCGTCGCGGTGCGCGACCGCACGCACCTTGATGCCGTGATCCGCACGCTCAAGCGCACGCCTTCGGTGATGCGCGTGCAGCGGGTGCGGCCCGGCAGCGCGCCCGGCTGAGTCAGGCGACCGGCGCGGGATAGCGCACTTCCACCACTTCGATCTCCTGCACGCCGGCCGGCGTCACCAGCCGTACCACGTCGCCCTCGCGCGCCTTGAGCAGGGCACGGGCGATCGGCGAGATCCAGCTCACCTGCCCCTGCGCACTGTCGGCCTCGTCGATGCCCATGATGGTGACCGTTCGCTCTTCGCCCGATTCCTGCGCGTAGGTGACCGTGGCGCCGAAGAAAACCTGGTCGTGACCGTGGTGCACCGCTGGATCGGTGACTTCGGCCACCTCCAGCCGCTTGGTCAGGAAGCGGATGCGCCGGTCGATTTCGCGCAGGCGCTTCTTGCCATAGATGTAGTCGCCATTCTCCGAGCGGTCGCCGTTTTTGGCGGCCCAGTGCACCGCCTCGACCACCTTGGGCCGCTCGTCATCCATCAGCTGCAGCAGTTCGGTGCGCAGCCGCGCGAACCCGGCCGGTGTCATGTAGTTCTTCCCGCCGCCCGGCAGCTCGGGCAGCGACGCTTCGTCGCCGTCATCGTCGCTGTCGGTCTCGCGGGTGAATGCCTTGCTCATGGCGCAAGCATAGCGTCCACGGCTGTGGCAAATGTAGTTGTCCTACACCCGCATGAGCGGTCTCCTACGGCTGAGGCTGCGCCCATGGCGGAACATCGGGCATCTCAGGAGAAGTGATGAGTTTCTTCGCCGTCATCAACCCGACCGCCGAAGACGCCTACTGGCGCCAGGCCTTCCGGGACGAACCGTACTACCGTGCCCCGCTTTCATACGACGACTACAGCCCTGCGTACCGCGTGGGCTACACCGGCCCGCTGCGCCGTGAGGGCAGCTTCGAGTCGCTCGAAATCGTGTTGCGCAACGATTGGGAACAGGTGAAGGGCCGGTCGCGGATCGACTGGGCACAAGCACGGCCGGCGATCCGCGCCGCCTGGGACCGCGCCATGCAGCAATGCGAGGCCACCGCTTGAAACACGATCCCGACGACACCATTCCCGCTGCGGCAAGAAAGCCCCGCGCCGGCGCCGAATCGGCCCGCTACGGCGTGCTGCGGCGCCTGGGCCCCGTCCTCAAGCACGACATGGTGGTCAACCTGCAGGCCATCTCGATGATGGCCGAGGTGCTGAACGCCCGGCTGGAGCGCGGGACGCCGACGCCGGCCGATTTCCAGAACCATATCGCCAAGCTCAACCGCCTGGCGCGCGACGCCGTCGCGAGCTGCCTGAAAGTGGCGACCTGGATCGAACCAGGGGAAGATGAAGGCGTGCAGCTCGACCAGGGCGTCGAGGAATGCGTCGCGCTGCTGGCGAGCAACTTCAACTTCCGCGGCTTCGAGGTGTCGGTCGAAGTGACCGATGCGGACTTCCAGGTCTGGCGGATTCCCCTGCGCAACCTGCTGGTGGCTTCCCTGATCTCGCTGACCGATGCGTCCAGTGGTTCCTGCGCCGTGCGCGTCACGGGCAACGTGCGCAGCAACATGGCAGAGATCACCGTGAATGTGCAACCGCGCGAAGACAGCGCGGAGACACTGGCATTCGAGCCGAGCTACCGCCACCTCGACTGGAGTGACGTGCAGGCGCTGGCGGCGGCCGAGTCGGTGGAATTGCTTCGCGGCCCCGACCAGATCATCGTGAGGATGCCGCGGGCGGTCGCCACTGCGCCGCTGCAGATCGCGCCGGTCTAGGGCGGCAGCGCATCCATAAACGCTTCGAGTTCGTCGATCGGCAGGGGCGCGCAAAACAGGAAACCCTGGTACTCGCTGCAGCCCTGCTGCGCGAGGAAGGCGCGCTGGGCTTGCGTCTCCACGCCTTCGGCGACCACGCCCAGGCCCAGGCTCTGGGCCAGGCCGATGATGGTTTTGGCGATCGCCGCGTCGTTCGCGTCGGTCAGGATGTCCTTGACGAACTCGCGGTCGATCTTCAGCTGGTCCAGCGGCAGGCGCTTCAGGTAGGACAGCGATGAGTAGCCCATGCCGAAGTCGTCCAGCGACAGCGTGACGCCCATGGCCTTGAGGCTGCCCATCTTGGCCACCGTCACCTCGATCCCGTCCGCCAGCAGGCTCTCGGTGAGTTCCAGCTTGAGCTTGTGCGGCGCGATGCCCGAGTGCTTGATGGCCGTCATCACCTCGTCCACAAAATCCGGGTGGCGGAACTGGCGCACGCTCACGTTCACCGCGATGCTGAGATGGCTGCGGTCGGGCCGCCTGCCCCATTCGGCCAGCTGCGCGCAGGCCTGCTCCAGCACCCAGTGGCCGATCGGAATGATGAGCGAGGTTTCTTCCGCCGTCGGGATGAAGTGCGAGGGCGGCACCATGTCGCGCTGCGGGTGCTTCCAGCGCAACAGCGCCTCCACGCCGGTCATCTTCCCGTCCGCGCCGACCTGCGGCTGGTAGTCGATCAGGAACTGGCCGGCGCGCCAGGCTTCCCGCAGGTCGGTGGCCAATGCCGCGTTGGCGGTGGCCACCAGCTGCATCTCGGGGTTGAAGAAGCACACCGCGTTACGGCCCGCCGCCTTGGCCTGGTACATGGCCAGGTCCGCCTGCTTGAGCAGCTCGCTCACCGTCCACGGCGTGCGGCCGAACAAGGTGACGCCGATGCTGCAGGTGCTGTGGTGCAGGTAGCCCGAGAGCACATAGGGCTCGCCCAGCTTGGCGAGGATGCGCTCGCTGACGATGCGCGCGCCCACCGCCGGGTCCAGCGGCTTCTGCCCGGTATGTTCCAGCAGGATCACGAATTCATCGCCGCCCAGGCGGGCCACGGTGTCGCCGCGGGCCACGCAGGAGCGCAGCCGCTCGGCCACCTGCTGCAGCAGCTGGTCGCCCTTCTGGTGCCCCAGCGTGTCGTTGAGCACCTTGAAGTTGTCCAGGTCGATGAACATCAGCGCGCCCAGGTGCGAATGCTCGTGGTCCGCCAACGCCCTCTCCAGGCGGTCCAGCAGCAGTTGCCGGTTGGGCAATTGGGTCAACGGGTCATAGAACGCGAGGTACTGGATCTTTTCCTCGGCCATCTTCCGCTCGGTGATGTCGCGTCCCACCGCTACCCAGTGGGTGAGCTTGCGCTCCTGGTCCCACACCGGCGAGACCTCCAGGTCCACCCAGAACGCTTCACCGCTCTTCTTGTAGTTGATCAGGTCAACCCGCGCCGGCTGCCATTGCTCCATGGCCGAGCGAATCCGGTCGAGCTGCTTGCGTTGCGTGCCGGGGCCTTGCAACAGGCGCGGTGTGCGACCCATCACTTCAGCCGGCGTGTAGCCCGTGCGGCGCTCGAAGGCCTCGTTGACGAACACGATGCGCGGCCCCGGTGCATTGAACGGGCCTGCTTCCGTGATGATGACGATGTCGTTCAGCCGGGCGATGCTGCTCTCGAGCAGGCGCAGTTGCTCCTGCGAGCGGTGGCGGCCCGTGACGTCGCGCAGGTGCACCGCCATGCCGGCGCCGAACGGATAGCCGCGCGCCTCGATGCGCGTGGCCAGGCTGGCGTCGAGTTCCTCGGCCTCCATGATCTCGCCGCGCCCCAGGCTGCCGCGGAATTGCTCTTCGAGCCGCAAGCGAACCGTTTTCTGGAACAGGCTCCAGAAACGCCGCCCCAGCAACTGCGCGGCAGGCAGGGCCAGCAACCGCTCGGCCTGTTCGTTGACGTACGTGAAGCGGCCCTGGCGGTCGATCGTCGCGAAGGCCTCGCCGCTGCCCATGGCGCCGCCCATGCTCACCGTGTGCCGCGACAGCGTGCCGAGCCGGTGGTTGTGCGGCGCGATCTCGTGCACCGCGCCTTCGACCTGCACGATGGCGCCCGACGCGTCGCGCACCGCATGCCCGACCGTGCGCACCCACGACCGCCTGCCTTGCAAGGTAACGATCTGCATCTCCTCGTCAAAGGGCTGGCCTTCGCTGGCACAAGCCTGGACGAGCTTCTCGATGATTTCGCGCCACTCCGACGCGTAGTGCACGAACGCATCCGCACGGGACGGTGCGAAACCGGGCGGCGCATCGTGGATCGCGGCAAGCTGGTCGGACCAGCTGAGCTTGCCCGACGCGAGATCGAGCGTCCACACGCCGATGAATGCGGTGCGCTCCAGCAGCCGCAGCAAGTCCTCGGCTTGCCGCAACTTGACGGCATCGGCGCGATCGGAGCGATCAATCGTTAGCATGTGTTGCGATCTTAGGCCCGTTGTCGTGCCTGGACAGTAGGCAAGGTCCTACGCGAGGACGCGTGTGCCGCCGGGTGTGCGTCGCCAACAGCCGCGCTTACATTGGCCTGTAAGCCCCGAGTCCTTCACCCAGAGTTTTTTGTGCCGCTACAAGCCTTCATCGTCGAGGACAACCCCACCATCCGCGAAAACCTGATCGGCACGCTGGAAGAACTCACCTGCGTGAAGGTCGTTGGCACAAGTGCCTCCGAGAATGAGGCGCTCCAGTGGGTCGAGAAGAATCCCAAGGGCTGGGACATCCTGATCGTGGACCTGTTCCTGCAGCAAGGCAGCGGCATCCACCTGGCGCAATGCATCGCCGACCGGCGGCCCGAGCAGAAGGTGGTGGTTTTCAGCAACTACATCAACGCGAATGTGCGCAAGCGCTGCGCGCAACTGGGTGTGGATGCCGTGTTCGACAAGTCAACGGAGATCGACTCGCTGGTCGACTACTGCGCGCACCAGTGCTTCCGGGTGGCACAAGCCCAGGCGCAGGCCCAGGCGTTTCCGGC
>DATHWV010000168.1:0-6210 GCA_035460205.1 Ramlibacter sp. | reverse complement strand
GAAGCGGCATCGCGTCAGGCCCTCGCAATCGTTTGCGTACGGCGGATCTTCTGCTGCAGCTGGATGATCCCGTAGAGCAGCGCTTCTGCGGTGGGCGGGCAGCCCGGCACGTACACATCCACCGGCACGATGCGGTCGCAGCCGCGCACCACGGAATAACTGTAGTGGTAGTAGCCGCCGCCATTGGCGCACGAGCCCATGGAGATGACCCAGCGCGGCTCGGGCATCTGGTCGTACACCTTGCGCAGCGCCGGCGCCATCTTGTTGCACAGCGTGCCGGCCACGATCATCAGGTCGGACTGGCGCGGGCTGGGACGGAACAGCATGCCGAAGCGGTCGATGTCGTAGCGCGCCGCGCCTGCGTGCATCATCTCGATCGCGCAGCAGGCCAGGCCGAAGGTCATGGGCCAGAGCGAGCCGGTCTTGGCCCAGTTGATGACGGAGTCCACGGTCGTGGTGACCATGCCCTTGTCGAGGATGCCTTCACTTGCCATAGGAAATACTCTCGATTCTTAGTGCTTGGGGTGCGCGGCCGGGATCACTCCCAGTCAAGAGCGCCCTTCTTCCATTCGTACACGAAGCCCACGACGAGGATGGCCAGGAAGACCATCATGGCCCAGAAGCCGCCGGGACCGATCTCTTTCAGGGCCACGGCCCACGGGAAGAGGAACGCGATTTCCAGGTCGAACAGGATGAAGAGGATGGCGACGAGGTAGTAACGCACGTCGAACTTCATTCGCGCGTCCTCGAAGGCCTCGAAGCCGCATTCGTAAGGGGAGTTCTTGGCGGCATCGGGCTTCTGGAAGCCGAGCACCGTGCTGAACAGCCAGCCCAGGAGCTGGGGGGCTACGCCGACACCAATGCCGACAAGGATGAACAGGAGGACAGGCAGGTACTGGTCGAGGTTCATCTGAAGGCCGTGATCCGCGCTTTTGGCCCGCCGATGCATCCCCGGCGGGTCATTATTTGTTTGGTGCCGTCGGCGAGACTCGAACTCGCACAGCTTTCGCCACTACCCCCTCAAGATAGCGTGTCTACCAATTTCACCACGACGGCGGTTTTTCTTGCCCGGGCAGGCATGAGGAATCTTGCGATTTTTGGCTTCCCGGGCAGCCTTGGAGTTTACCCTCAATTGGGAACGACTTTTCCCATCAGGTAGAGCGAAACAGCTTCACTTCGACGGGATCTGCCCCACGCCGGAAGCTGCCGGTGCCGGCGGGACCGTCGAAGGCGCTCCCGCGGCCGCCGGGGCGGTGCCGGGAATCGCTGCGGCGCCCGAAGCGGCGGGTGCCGCGGCAGGTGCCGTTACGGCGCGATCGAGCACGCTGCCCGACTCTGCCGGGCGCAGGTTGCCGAAATAGGCCAGCGCGAGCGTGCAGACGAAGAACACGGCTGCCAGGACGGCCGTGGTACGCGACAGGAAGTTGGCGCTGCCGCTGGCGCCGAAGAGGCTGCCGGAGCTGCCGCTGCCGAATGCCGCACCCATGTCGGCGCCCTTGCCGTGCTGGATGAGGATGAGGCCGATCATGCCCAGCGCCGTCAGGATCTGTACAGCCAGGACCACCGTAAGCAAAACGTTCATTTCCAGTTCACTCCAATATTTGTCTTGTCGGCCGTGGCAACTAGCGTGCCGCGGCAATGATTTGCAGGAAGTCGGCCGCCTTGAGCGATGCGCCGCCCACCAGGCCGCCGTCGATGTCAGGCTGGGCCATCAGGGCCGCGGCGTTGGCCGCGTTCATGCTGCCGCCATAAAGAATGTGGACGCGCTCCGAATGTTCGGTCGCGGCCTTGAGTTGCGCGCGCAACAAGGCATGCACCTGCTGCGCCTGTTCCGGCGTGGCCGTGCGGCCGGTGCCAATGGCCCAGACCGGCTCGTAAGCGACCACGATTTCGCTGATGCAGTGGCCGTTGGTGTGGATCACCGCGGCCATCTGGCGCTTCACAACTTCTTCCGTCTTGCCGGCTTCGCGCTCGGCCAGCGTCTCGCCGACGCACACGATGGGCGTGACGCCGGCAGCCAAAGCCACCTTCGCCTTGTCCGCCACCAGCGCGTCGGTCTCGCCGTGGTACTGGCGCCGCTCGGAGTGCCCGACGATCGCGTAGCGCACACCGAATTCCTTGAGCATCGCCGCCGACACCTCACCGGTGTAAGCGCCCTGCGCGTGCATGGACACGTCCTGCGCGCCGAGTTCCAGTGCCGAACCGGCCCGCAGCATCTGCACCTGGGCGAAGTAAGGCGCCGGCACGCAGACCGCGACGGTGCACGTCGCGTCCTTCATGCCTGCAACCAGCGCGCGCACCAGCGCATCGTTGGCCACGAGGTTGCCGTTCATCTTCCAGTTGCCGGCGACGAGCTTGTTCTTCGGCATGTTCAGCTCCAGGTCAGCACGATCTTGCCGACGTGCTGGTTGGACTCCATCAGCTCATGGGCCTTGGCCGCATCGGCCGCGGCAAACGTGCTGTGGATCACCGGCTTGACGGCGCCGCTTTCGAGCAGCGGCCACACCTTCGCCTTCAGCGAGTTGGCGATGTCCGCCTTGAATGCGACCGGGCGCGGACGCAGCGTGGAGCCCGTCACCGTGAGGCGGCGGCGCAGCACCAGGCCCGCGTTGAATTCGCTCTTGACGCCGCCTTGCACCGCGATGATGACCAGGCGGCCGTCCTCGGCCATGCAGCCGACTTCACGCGCCACGTACTCACCCGCGACCATGTCGAGGATGACGTTGACGCCGGCGCCGCCAGTGAGCTTCTTGGCTTCTTCGGCGAAGTCCTGCGTCTTGTAGTTGATCGCGTGGTCGGCGCCCAGCTTCAGGCACTCCGCGCACTTGTCGTCGCTGCCCGCCGTGGCAATCACCTTCGCGCCCATGGCCTTGGCCAGCTGGATGGCGGTGACGCCGATGCCGCTGGTGCCGCCCTGGACCATGAAGGTTTCACCGGCCTGCAGGCGGCCACGGTCGAAAACGTTGCTCCACACCGTAAAGAACGTTTCCGGCAGCGATGCCGCTTCAACGTCGGTGAAGCCCTTGGGCACCGGCAGGCACTGGCCCACGGGCGCCACGCAGAGTTCGGCGTAACCACCACCGGCGACCAGCGCGCAAACGCGGTCGCCCTTGGCAAAACCGGCCGCGGCCATGGCCTGCGCATCGCCATCGACGATGACGCCGGCCACTTCCAGGCCAGGGATGTCGGAAGCACCCGGCGGCACCGGGTAGTTGCCGGTCCGCTGGAGCACGTCGGGGCGGTTGATGCCACTGGCGGCAACGCGGATCAGCAGTTCACCCGCACCCGGCACGGGCGCAGGACGCTCGCCCAGGCGCAACACCTCGGGCTTGCCAAAGACGGTGATCTCGACGGCTTTCATGATCTGGGCTCGCAGGCTGGGCCGATCCCGAAGGATCCGGCCGTGGCTGGAAACGATCAGGCCTGGTGGTCGTCGACCGGGGCCTGCTGCGGGTCACGCGGCGGCTGGTCGCCACGCGGCTCGCGGTCACCACGCGGTTGCTGGTCACCACGGGGCTGGTCACGGTACTGCTCGCGCGGGGGACGGTCACCACGGGGCTCGCGGTCACCACGCGACTCGCGCTGCTCACGCGGGGGGCGGTCCTGGAACTCGCCGGCCGGGCGGTCGAGCAGCGCCTTCATGGACAGCTTGACGCGGCCCTTGTCGTCGGTCTCGAGCACCTTGACCTTCACCACCTGGCCTTCGCTCAGGTAGTCGGTGACCTTCTCAACGCGCTCGTGGGCGATCTGGCTGATGTGCAGCAGGCCGTCCTTGCCGGGCAGCAGGTTCACCAGCGCGCCGAAGTCCAGGATCTTGGTGATCGGGCCTTCGTACACCTTGCCGATTTCCACTTCCGCGGTGATCTGCTCGATGCGCTGCTTGGCAACGTCGGCCTTGGCGGCGTCGGTGGCGGCGATGGTGATGGTGCCGTCTTCCTCGATGTTGATCTGGCAGCCGGTCTCTTCGGTCAGCGCGCGGATGACGGCGCCGCCCTTGCCGATCACGTCACGGATCTTCTCGGGGTTGATCTTCATCGTGTAGAGCTTCGGTGCGAAGGTCGACACTTCGGTCTTGGCCGCGCCCATGGCTTCCTGCATCTTGCCCAGGATGTGCATGCGGGCTTCCTTGGCTTGCGCCAGTGCGACCTGCATGATTTCCTTGGTGATGCCCTGGATCTTGATGTCCATCTGCAGCGCCGAAATGCCGTTGGTGGTGCCGGCGACCTTGAAGTCCATGTCGCCCAGGTGATCTTCGTCACCCAGGATGTCGGTCAGCACGGCGAAGCGGTTGCCTTCCTTGATCAGGCCCATGGCGATGCCGGCCACGTGGGCCTTCATCGGGACGCCGGCGTCCATCAGCGACAGGCAGCCGCCGCAGACCGAAGCCATTGACGAGGAGCCGTTGGACTCGGTGATTTCCGAGACCACGCGCATCGTGTAGGGGAACTCTTCCTTGGTCGGCAGGCACGCCATCAGGGCGCGCTTGGCCAGGCGGCCGTGGCCGATTTCGCGGCGCTTGGTCGAGCCCATGCGGCCCACTTCGCCGGTGGCGAAGGGAGGCATGTTGTAGTGGAACATGAAGCGGTCTTCGTACTCGCCCATCAGCGCGTCGATGCGCTGTGCGTCACGCTCGGTGCCCAGCGTGGTCACGACCAGCGCCTGCGTTTCACCGCGGGTGAACAGGGCCGAACCGTGCGTGCGGGGCAGCACGCTGTTGCGGATTTCGATGGGGCGCACGGTGCGCGTGTCGCGGCCGTCGATGCGGGGCTCGCCCTGCAGGATCTGGTCGCGCACGATCTTGGCTTCGACGGCGAACAGCAGGTCGCCCAGCTTGCCGGAGTCGAACTCACCGCCGTCGGCCTTGAGGGCTTCGACGATGGAGGCGTTGGCTTCGCGCAGGGCCTGGGTGCGGGCCTGCTTGCTGCGGATCTGGTAGACGGCGCGCAGCTTGGGCTCGGCGATGGCGTTGACGCGGGCGATGAACGCTTCGTCCTTGGCGGGCGGCTGCCAGTCCCAGACCGGCTTGCCGGCTTCGCGCACCAGCTCATGGATGGCGTTGATCGCGATGTTGCCCTGCTCGTGGCCGAAGACCACGGCGCCGAGCATGATCTCTTCGGACAGCTGCTGCGCTTCCGATTCGACCATCAGCACGGCGGCTTCGGTGCCGGCGACCACCAGGTCCAGCAGCGAGTCCTTGCGCAGGGTCTGCCCCGGGTTCAGGACGTATTCGCCATTGATGTAGCCCACGCGCGCGGCGCCGATGGGGCCGGCAAACGGGATGCCGGAGATCGACAGGGCGGCGGACACGCCGATCATGGCGGCGATGTCGGCGTCGACTTCGGGGTTCAGCGACAGCGTGTGGATGACCACGTGAACGTCGTTCAGGAAGCCTTCAGGGAACAGCGGGCGGATCGGGCGGTCGATCAGGCGCGATGTGAGCGTCTCATGCTCGCTGGGCTTGGCTTCACGCTTGAAGAAACTGCCGGGGATCTTGCCGGCGGCGTAGGTCTTCTCGATGTAGTCGACGGTCAGCGGGAAGAAATCCTGGCCCGCCTTGGCGGACTTGGACGCAACGACGGTGGCCAGCACCACGGTGCCTTCGATGTCCACCACAACGGCGCCGCCGGACTGGCGGGCGATCTCGCCTGTTTCCAGGACAACTGTGTGGCTGCCCCACTGGAACGACTTGGTAACCTTGTTGAAAATGCTCATGGATAGCTCTCCTTGTTGTGCGCACGCTGTGCGCTTTCTTGGCGGAGAGGCGGTGTCGAACACGATGCCATTCCATGAGAAGCCTGCCTGGAAGCTGCTGATGGAATGACACAGCGCGTATTCGTCTTGCCGTCTCCGAAGTACAAAGCGCCTGAGCTAGCAGTTCACTAACTCAGGCGCTTGCATTTGTTGTCCCGTGCCTTACTTGCGCAGGCCCAGTTTGCCGATCAGCGCGGTGTAGCGGTCGGCATCCTTGTCCTTGAGGTAAGCCAGCAGGCTCTTGCGGCGATTCACCATGCGCAGCAGGCCGCGGCGGCCGTGGTGGTCCTTGGCGTGCGTCTTGAAGTGCGGGGTGAGTTCGTTGATGCGGGCGGTCAGCAGTGCAACTTGCACTTCGGGGCTGCCGGTGTCGGATGCGCCACGCGCATTGGCCTTGACGATTTCGGCCTTGTTCAAAGCGGTCATTTGGGTTTCCTTGAATGTTTTAACTTGCGTTGG
>DATHWV010000167.1:0-14433 GCA_035460205.1 Ramlibacter sp. | reverse complement strand
CGCGGCGAAGCCGTCGGGTCGGGCCGGAACATCCCCAGGTAGATCTGGTTCAGGTAACTGCCTTCCGCGTTCACGGACACCGGCAAGCTGGCTGAAGAGAACACGCTGTTGACGGCCTGCACTTCGTTCAGGATGGTGCCGAGCGCGAGCTTGACGTCCGCCGCCGTGCTGGTCTTGAAATACTTGCCGCCGCCGTACTTGGCCATGGTGGTCAGCAGCGCCGGGTAATCGGCCTTGCAGGCGGCGTCGTTGACGACACCAATGGTGTAGGTGGTGATGTTCTGGACGCCTTCGTTGCCCGACTGGCCCGCGTCCTGCTGGTACATCACGCGAGCCCATTCATCGGCCCAGTTCTCCGACCAGTTGCTGGCCGTGGTGCTGGCCGCGATGCTGGTCACGCCGCAGGTGGACGGGTTGAACGTCACCGTCTCCGCGATCTTGATCTTCTGCGCCGCCGTGGCACCCACTTGCGCCGAAGTCAGCGCGTTCGTGCCGCTGTAGGGTGACTCCGAGCCGCCGTCGGCAGGGCCACCCGAGTTGTTGAACGAGTTGCCGATGTAGATGACGAAGTTCTTCTGGCAACCGGCCCCGACGATCGAAGTCGCGTAGTTCTTGCCCGACATGCCGACCTTGCCGTTGTAGTAGGCCCAGGCCTCCTGCATGCTGTTGGCGGTGCGGTCGCCGCCCGACTTGACGTTGAACTCGGTGGCGGAGTTGGAACCGGAGGTCTTCCAGCTCTTGATGAACTTGACCAGCGACGCCTTGTTGGTTGCGTTCATGAGCGTGAGATTGCGGACAACGCAGCCGCCATAGGTACCCATGCAGGTCTCGTGATACGCGTTGTCGGTGGCAACGCGCGTGTCCGTGGCGAAGTTGTTGTTGTTGTTGACCAGGATGCCGATGTTCACCGCACCGTCGGCCAGCGCTTCCAGCGCATCGACCAGCGCGCACTGCTCGACGCCACCGGCCGTGTCGCCCAGCGACGGCGCCCCGCCCGAGCCGTAGGCCGTGCAGGGCACAGCAGCGCTCGAAGAGAAGTTGGCGCCGGTGTCCATGACGAAGAGCACGTTCGGCACACCTGCCGTCGTCGCATTGTCGACGTAGATGTCGGTGTCATCGGCACGCAGCGACGCCGAGTAGCCGAGTAACAGGAAAGCCAGCAGTACGAGAAATCCCTGCATCTTTTTCATATCAAACTCCAATGCCTTGCGGCAACTTCACGGGCACTTGACCTGCGCGGGGACGCGCAGGGCAACGCCTTGCAAAATGGTGACCGCCGCGCCCGAGGTCGCGTCGGCGAGGGTGGCCTGGACATCCCACTGCTGGTCCTTGCAGACACTCGCAACGGCACCCAGTTTCATGTCCGCGGTGATGGGACGGTCGGGGTCATTGCCCTCGATGCAAGGGCGGTCAGACGCCTTGCTCGGGTCCAGTTCGGTGGCGGCAACGTTCTTGCTGAGCAGGCAAACCGGCTTGGCGGCGTTCACCGTGTAAGTCATGCCGCCGGTGGAGACTTGCATGGTGGGCTGGGCGGCAATTTCATCGACCTTCACGGCAGTGGAAACTTCCTTGAGCATGGTCTCGATCGCGACCTGCGTCGCGGCGGTGGCCTCGGCCTCGGTCTGCGCGTTGCCGGAAATCTTGAGGTTGATGTTGCCGAAACGGATGGCCGAAACGACCAGCAAGGTGAGCACGACCAGCATGATCAGGCTGACCACCAGGGTGATGCCGGACTGGCGGCGGACGCTTTTCATCACAGCACCCTCCTCATGGCCGGATTGACCAGGCGTACCGACTGCACGAACGCATGGCGCTTGTAGCCCTCCTCGCCCGTCGCGGCCGACGCCGTACCGTGGGTTCCGAGCGCGTAGGTCTTGGTGTCCAGGAACCCGCGCGTGGTCTCACCGCTGCGGGCCAGCAGGTGGATCTTCATGGTCATCACATCGGGCCAGGTTGCGAACGTGAGGGCCGAGCCGTTGACGTCCGCACCGTTCGGCGCGCCGTCGGCATCGGTGTCCACGCCGTAGTCGATCTGCATGTTCTCTATGCCTTCGGCGATCGTCATCGTGGTGAAGGTCGCCGTGCCGCCGCCGGCGCTCAGTTCCACGCGCTTGAGCGTGGGAATGGGCGAGCCGTTGTCCGCGCCGACGCAGGACGTACCGACCTGCACGCTGCACTGGCTGATGTAATAGATATTGACGATCACCTTGCGAAGCGGGGCGAGGTTCACCAGCCCCTTCTTCTTCAGCACGAAGTTGGCGGCATCGGTGCCGGCATCCACGCCCACCTTCATGACGGCCTGGAGTTCCTGGCCGGTGCTCTCCAGGCCGGTCTGCAGGTAGAACTGGCCCGCAACCACCTTGGCCAGGTCGGTCACGCCGGCGGTTTCCGTGGCCGTCGTGTCCGCATCCACCCTGCGGATTACCACCACGTCCGTGCCCGGCTTGTGGTTCTTCACGCAAACGGCGAGGTCCGTCGGCAAAGTGGCCGGCGCGTCGTAACCCTGGACATGCAGGGCCATGGAAGCGAGCACATCGGCCTCGACCTTCGTGCACGGGTCGGGAAGCGCCGCCGCAGTGCCCGGCGTCTTCGCATATTCGCCCCAGTAGCCGGCCATCTGCATGTCCGTGGTCATGACCTGCGCGGCGTAGCGCCCGTTCTCGATCATGCGCCCGGACTTGTCGATCTCGACGCGCGTGGCGCTCTGGTTGGCGATCAGCGTTGCGATCGCGGCGATCAGGATCATCCCGATGACGATCGAGACCATGAATTCGATCAGGGTCAGGCCGGCCTGCCGGGCCATGGGCCTTGCGGAACGGAGGGATGCGTGTTGCATGGCGTCAGCTCACAGTGAAGGGAGTTGCACAGTTACGCTCACGGCGCGGCGGGCGGCGTCGTCCGCGCCGTACTCACCCAGGGCGCAGGGGATGCCCGCCGGCGGCGCGGCGGTGAGCCCGCTGCCCTGCCAGGTCACACTGATCTGGAACAGTTCGCCGGCGGCGTCCTTGGTGATGCAGCCGCGGGCCCCCAGCACGGCGCCGACCTTGTCGGTGCCCGACAACTCGGCGCTACCGAGCAGCAGGTTGTTCCACTCGGTCAGGTCTTGCTCCACGCGCGCCTTCTGGTCGGCCGTGGCTGCCGCTACCGCGCAAGTGGACGCGGCCGGAACCGTCATCCCGTTGGTGCCAAGGAAGGTGGCGAGTGCGTAGCAGGTCGACACTGCCTTGTTGGCGTTCAGGCGCGTCGCCATGTCCTGCACGAGCATCAGCGCCTGGATACGCTGGTAGGACTCGACCTGCGCGCGCTGGCTCTGGATCATCACGCCGACCAGGCCCAGCAGGCCGACCATGAGGATGACCATGGAGACCAGGATCTCGATCAGGGTTGCGCCGCCCTGGCCGCTGCGCAAGCGGCGCGGAATGGATGTTTTGTTCATGGACATGCCACCGTTTGCGTACTGGGGATGCCGATCGAGTCGATCTTCACGCACTTGTACGTGGAGCCGTTGCTGATCTGCAGGTACTGCGTGCTGGCCGCCGAAGACAGGCGGCCATTGGCGCCATAGACGAAGTTCGCGGGAATCGTCGACGCGGACGCGGCCTTTTCGACGACGGCGCCGGACAGCACCTGCTGCTCCTGCAACGTGGTCGTGCCCGCCTTGACCGTCCAGCCGCCCGCCCAGTTGGTCCCGCTGGTGGGAGCGACCGTGATCGAGGCGTTGCGCTTGATGGCTTCGCTGCGCGCGAATATCAGCGCTGCGGTCATGTCGTATGCGGCGGACTTGACCCGCTGCGCCGCGATGAAATTGCGAAACGACGGGATGCCGACGCCCATCATGATGCCCAGGATCGTCAGCGTCACCATCAGCTCGATGAGGGTGAATCCGCCATGGCGGGCGCGCCTGCGACGGGCGGAATTCATGTGCAGCGTCGCAGCCATGGCCATCACCAGCAGTCCGAGACCGCGGGCGCCGTGCCGGTCTTGCCCTTGACGCCGGTGTGGGTCAGGGTCAAGGTGCCGCAGCGCGTGTCATTGACGGCCTGCTTGCCGGTGGGCACGGCCGTGACGGTATAGGAAGGCGAACCGCTGGCCACCACCGTGACGGTGTAGTTGGCCTGGACTTCCGTGGGCAAAGCCACCGACACGGCAGTCCATTCCGATGCGGCGCCGCTGGGGATCGAGAAATAGGTCCGGGCGTTGAGGATGGCCGCCTCCTGCTTGTTGGCGACGGTGGCCATGAACGACTGGGCCGCGGCCCGCTTGCCGCGCACGACGCTCTTGAGGTAGGACGGGTAGGCGACCGCGCCCAGGATGGCAATGATCGCCACCGTGATCATCAGCTCGATGAGCGTGAACCCCGCCACTTTGGTCTTTTTCATGTTCTGTCCTCATTGGCCGCGATAGGCCGACGCTGGACCATATCCGAGGGCCCGGCGCCGGTGCGCGGCCAGCCGACAACCGGTCGCCCCACCGCGCCGAGTGGCTGGCGCAACGCACAAATGCCGCAGAATAGGCCGCCATGGACACCCCCGAACAGCGGATGCAGCAAGCCCTGGCGCAGGCCGCCCAGGCCGTCGGGCTGTCGGAGCCCAACCCGCGCGTGGGCTGCGTCATCGTGTCGGCCGACGGCGGCCAGTTGCTCGGCGAAGGCCATACCCAGCCGGCGGGCCAGGCCCATGCGGAAATCATGGCCCTGCGCGACGCGGCGCAAAGGGGCAACCGGGTGGAAGGCGCCACCGTCTACGTCACGCTGGAGCCCTGCGCCCATCACGGGCGCACCGGCCCCTGTTGCGAGGCGCTGGCCGCCGCAAGAGTTGGCAAGGTCATCGCCGCCCTCCCCGACCCCAACCCGCTGGTGGCGGGCCAGGGCTTCGGGCACCTGCGCGCGGCCGGCGTCCTGGTCGAGACAGGACCGGGCGCCGCCGGGGCGCGCGAACTCAATATCGGCTTTTTCAGCCGGATGATCCGCCGGGCGCCCTGGGTGCGGATGAAGGTTGCCGCCACGCTCGACGGCAAGACCGCGCTGGACAACGGCACCAGCCAGTGGATCACCTCCGAAGCGGCCCGCGCCGACGGCCACGCCTGGCGCGCCCGGGCCGGCGCAGTGCTGACCGGCATAGGTACCCTGCTCGAGGACAACCCCCGGCTCGATGTTCGCCTGGCGCCCACGGCGCGCCAGCCCGACGCCGTGGTGGTGGACAGCCGCCTCGACACCCCGCTGGACGCCCTGATCTTCCAGCCCGGGCGGCGCTTGTTCATCTATTCCGCCGTGAAGGACGCCGGGCGCCAGGCCGCCCTCGAAGCCAGGGGCGCTACCGTGGTGTGCCTGCCAGGACCCGGTGGCAAGGTCGACCTTGCCGCGATGATGCGCGACCTGGCCCGCCGCGAGATCAATGAACTGCACGTGGAGGCCGGCCACAAGCTCAATGGCTCGCTGATCCGAGAAGGCCTGGTGGATGAATTGCTGGTCTACCTCGCCCCAAAACTGGTCGGGCAGGGCCGCGACATGGCGAATTTCGGGCCGCTCGCGGACCTGGCCAGCGCCGTGACGCTGGACTACCGCTCGGTCGACCGCGTAGGCCCCGACTTGCGCCTGATAGCCCGCCTCCCCGGTCGAGACGCGTTCTAGGCGAAAATGGCGGCATGTTCACCGGAATCATTACCGGCGTGGGGCGCATCGCCGCCGTCCACGACCTGGGAAGCTCTTTACAGCACGGCAAGCGCCTCACCCTCGAGTCGCCAGCCGGCTACCTCGACGACGTGGGCCTGGGTGACAGCATTGCCATCAACGGCGCCTGCATGACGGTGACGCAGCTCGATGTGCCCCAGTCCCGTTTCACCATCGAGATTTCCGCCGAATCGCTGGACAAGACCGCCGGGCTGGCACAGGTAGGCCCCGTCAACCTTGAAAAGGCCCTGCGGGCCAACGACCGGCTGGGCGGGCACATCGTTGCCGGCCACGTCGATGGCGTCGGCACGGTATCGCGCTTCGCCCAGGTCGGCGAGAGCTGGGAACTGCGGGTCCTGGCCCCGCGTTCGCTCGGCAAATACCTGGCCTACAAAGGCTCGATCACCGTCAACGGCGTCAGCCTCACGGTGAACGCCATCGCCGACACGGCCGACGGCTGCGAGGCCAGCATCAACCTCATTGCGCACACCGTGCAGAACACCGCACTCGGCAGCCTGGTGTCGGGCAGCCGCGTGAACCTCGAAATCGACCTGATCGCCCGCTACGTGGAGCGCATGCTCACGGCGCAGCCCCAAACCATGAAAGCCGGCGCATGAGCCCCACTCCCAGCAAACCCACGACCGTGGCCATCTCGCCGGTCGAAGACATCGTGGCGGACATGCGTGCCGGCCGCATCGTGATCCTGGTCGATGAGGAAGACCGCGAAAACGAAGGCGACCTCGTGCTGGCCGCCGACCATGTCAGCGCCGACGCCATCAACTTCATGGCGCGCTTTGGCCGGGGCCTGATCTGCCTGACGCTCACGCGCGAACGCTGCGAGCGCCTGCGCCTGCCGCCCATGGCCACGCGCAACGGCACCAAGCACGCCACTGCCTTCACCGTGTCCATCGAAGCGGCCGAAGGCGTGACCACCGGCATCTCCGCCGCCGACCGGGCGCGCACCGTGCAGGCTGCTGTGGCGAAGAACGCGCGCGCCGAAGACCTGGTCCAGCCGGGCCACATCTTCCCCTTGCAGGCTGTGGATGGTGGCGTGCTGATGCGCGCGGGCCATACCGAGGCGGGCTGCGACCTGGCGGCCATGGCCGGCCTGCAACCTGCGTCGGTGATCTGCGAGATCATGAAGGACGACGGCACCATGGCGCGCCTGCCCGACCTGCAGGTTTTCGCGGCCGAGCACGGCCTGAAGATCGGCACCATCGCCGACCTGATCGAGCACCGCAGCCGCACCGAGTCTCTGGTCGAGAAAGTCGGCGCGCGCGTGCTGCTCACCGCCTACGGCGAATTCATGGCGCACGCCTTCATGGACAAGCCCAGCCGGGCGCTGCACCTGGCGCTGGTCAAGGGCAGCTGGTCGCCGGACGACACGATCCCGGTGCGCGTGCACGAACCGATGTCTTTGCTCGACGTGCTGGAGGTCGACCGTTCGATGCACTCGTGGAACCTCGACGCCAGCCTGAAACACATCGCCGGCAAGGGCCAGGGTGTGGCCGTGTTGCTGAACTGCGGCGAGGACGCGCAGCAGCTGCTGGCCCAATTCGAAGGAACCGCCAAGGCCTCACAAGCCCCCGAGCGCGGCCGCATGGACCTGCGCACCTACGGCGTGGGCGCGCAAATCCTGCGCGAATGCGGCGTGCACAAGATGCACCTCATGGGCAACCCCCGCCGCATGCCCAGCATGGCCGGCTACGGACTGGAAATCGCTGGGCACATCACGCCGCTGGACGCATCCCGCTAGAAAACCAACCGAAAGAAAAGAACAATGTTTGGCGCTGACAAGGGCAAGGCTGAGAAGCTGGACGGCAAGGGCTTGTGCATAGGCATCGTGCAGGCACGCTTCAATGAAGGCATCACCGAGGCACTGGCCGAGGCCTGCCGGACGGAGCTGCTGGCACTGGGCGTGACGCCCGACAACATCGACCACGTGCGCGTTCCCGGTGCGCTGGAAGTGCCGGTGGCGCTGCAGGCCATGGCGGAAAAAGGCGGCTACGACGCACTCGTCGCACTCGGCTGCATCATCCGCGGCGAGACCTACCACTTCGAACTGGTGGCCAACGAATCGGCGGCCGGCGTGACGCGCGTCTCGCTCGACTACCAGCTGCCCATCGCCAACGTGATCCTCACAACCGAAAACCTCGAGCAGGCCGTGGCCCGCCAGACCGACAAGGGCCGCGATGGCGCCCGTGTCGTGATCGAGATGTGCAACCTGCTGGACGACCTCGGATGAACGAAGACAACGAAAAGCCCGAGACCGGCCGCCCCGCGCGCCAGAGCCGCACCGGCACCACCAGCACCGGCGCGCGCAAGGCCGCCGCCAAGTCGACCCGCAGCCGCGCGCGCGAATTCGCCCTGCAGGCGCTGTACCAGTACCTGGTGGGCCGCAACGACGCCGCGTCGATCGACGCGTTCACGCGCGACCTCGCCGGTTTCCACAAGGCCGACTCGGTCCACTACGACGCGCTGCTGCATGGCTGCGTGCGCGAAGCGGCGGAACTGGACGCGCTGATCCTGCCGCTGCTGGATCGCAAGATGGAGGAGATCTCCCCCATCGAGCACGGCATCATGTGGATCGGGGTTTATGAGTTCCAGCACTGCGCCGACGTGCCGTGGCGCGTGGTGCTCAACGAGTGCATCGAGCTCGCAAAAGAGTTCGGCGGCACCGACGGCCACAAATACGTGAATGCCGTCCTCAACGGACTGGCGCCTTCGCTGCGCGGCGCGGAAGTCGAAGCCGACAAGGCGTCAGGCAAGGCGCGCGGGTGAGGGCAGGCTCATGAGGATCGCCAGTCTCATCGAAAAGATCGAGCCCTTCTACGTGATGGAGGTGGCCAAGGCCGCGTCGAAGCTGGCGCGGGAGGTGGCGGACACCGACCGCCCGATGATCTTCCTGAACATCGGCGAGCCCGATTTCACCGCGCCGCCACTGGTGCAGGAAGCCGCCGCCCGCGCCGTGCGCGACGGCAAGACCCAGTACACGCAAGCCACCGGCCTGGAGCCGCTGCGCGAGCGCATCAGCCAGTGGTATGCCGATCGCTTCGGCGTCGACGTGCCGGCGCGGCGCATCGTCATCACTTCCGGGGCCTCGGCAGCGTTGCAACTCGCCTGTCTTGTACTGGTCGAGCGGGGCGAGCAGATCCTGATGCCGGACCCGAGCTACCCGTGCAACTGCCACTTCGTGACCGTCGCGCAAGGCGAGCCGGTACGCATCCCCGCCACGGCCGCCGAGCGTTTCCAGCTCACCGCCGCCAAGATTGAAGAGCATTGGGGAAACCAGTCGCGCGGCGTGCTGCTCGCGTCGCCGTCCAACCCCACGGGCACCTCGATCCACCCCGATGAGCTGCGCCGCATCCACAACTTCGTCAGCGGCAAGGGCGGGATCACGCTGCTCGACGAGATCTACCTGGGCCTGAGCTACGAAGAGACTTTCGGCCACACCGCGCTCGGCCTCGACGACCAGGTGATCAGCATCAACAGCTTCTCCAAGTACTTCAACATGACGGGCTGGCGCCTGGGTTGGGTGGTTGCGCCCGATCCAGTGGTCGCGGCCATCGAGAAGCTCGCGCAGAACCTCTTCATCTGCCCCAGTACCGTGGCGCAACACGCCGCCATTGCCTGCTTCGAGCCGGAAAGCATTGCCGAATACGAACGCCGCCGGGCGGAGTTCAAGGCCCGGCGCGACTGGTTCATCCCGCAACTGGAAGCCATGGGGCTGCCGGTGCCAGTGATGCCCGACGGCGCGTTCTACGCCTGGGCCGACTGCTCGCAGGCCTGCCGCAAGCTGGGCGTGAAGGACAGCTGGGAACTGACATTCGAAATCATGAAGCGTGCCCACGTGGCGGTGACGCCGGGCCGTGATTTCGGCGTGGCCGAAACGCACAACTTCATCCGCTTTTCCACCGCCAGCTCCATGGCCCACCTGCAGGAGGCCGTGGCCCGCCTGCGGGCGATCCTCACCTGACAATGGCTTTCGAATTCCCCATCCGCGTCTACTGGGAAGACACCGATGCGGGTGGCATCGTCTTCTATGCCAACTACCTGAAGTTCTTCGAGCGGGCCCGCACCGAGTGGTTGCGCTCGCTCGGCATCGAGCAGAGCCGGTTGCGCGAGGAGACCGGCGGCATCTTCGTCGTGGGGGAAACCTCCGTGAAATACCGCAGCCCGGCGCGCCTGGACGATGAACTTCTTGTTACGGCCAGCGTCAAGGAGGCGGGGCGCGTGTCTCTCATAATTGCCCAGCAGGCCTTCCTTCGCGCCAGCGGCACACTGCTGTGCGAGGGAACCATCCGGATAGGATGGGTCGAATCCGATAGCCTCAAGCCTGCGAGAATCCCGCCCACCCTCCTGGAAGCGCTCAAACAATGAACCAAGACCTGTCGATCCTGCAACTGGTGCTCAACGCGAGCCTGGTGGTGCAGCTCGTCATGCTGTTGCTGGTGGTGGTGTCGGTCGCCAGCTGGGCCGCTATCTTCCGCAAGCTGTTCAGCCTGAAGCGCGTCAACGCCCTGAACGACGATTTCGAGCGGGAGTTCTGGTCCGGCACCAGCCTGAACGACCTGTTCGCCGCCGCGGCCCAGAACGCCAAGCTGGCGGGGCCGATGGAGCGGATCTTCGCTTCCGGCATGCGCGAGTACCAGAAGCTGCGCGAACGCCGTGTGAGCGACGCCAGCGCGCTGCTCGATGGCGCGCGCCGCGCGATGCGCGCCAGCTTCCAGCGCGAACTGGACACCATCGAGACCAACCTGTCCTTCCTCGCCTCCGTCGGCTCCGTCTCGCCTTACATCGGCCTGTTCGGCACCGTGTGGGGCATCATGCACGCCTTCACCGGGCTGGCCAGCCTGCAGACCGTGACGCTGGCCACGGTGGCGCCGGGCATCGCCGAAGCGCTGGTGGCCACCGCCATCGGCCTCTTCGCTGCGATCCCCGCCGTCGTCGCCTACAACCGTTTTGCCCGCGACATCGATCGCGTCGCCATCAAGCTGGAGACCTTCATCGAGGAGTTCTCCAACATCCTGCAGCGCAACCTGGGCGCGCACTCCGCCTCGGGTCACTGAAAGGCCCCACATGCCTGCAGTCGCTTCACGGGGCCGCGGCCGCCGCACCATCAGCGAGATCAACATGGTGCCCTTCATCGACGTGATGCTGGTGCTGCTGATCATCTTCATGGTCACCGCGCCGCTGATCGCGCCGAGCATGATCGACTTGCCGAGCGCCGGCAAGGCGAGCCGGCCGCCCGATGCAAAGATTGAAATTGTCATCGGCAAGGACGAAGCGCTGGACCTGAAGAACGGCGACAAGTCCGTGCGACTGCCACTGGAAGCCATTGCGACGGCGGCGTTGCAGGCGCAAGCCGGCAAACCGGCCGGCAGTGTCGCGGTCATCATCAGCGCAGACCGCAACGTGAAGTACGAGAGCGTCGTGAAGGTCATGGACGTCCTGCAGCGGGCGGGCGTCCAGCGCGTCGGCCTCTCGGTGCAGCTGGCCAAGTAGCCGCCGCCATGCACGCCAGCGCCGATCGCCTCGATTTCGCGCCTCCGCCGCAACCCGGCATGGTGCGCGCCTTCGTGCTGGCCGTCATCGCGCACATCCTGCTCATGCTGGCCCTGACCTGGGGCATCACCTGGAACCGCCATACCGACCAGGTGTCGGCCGAGGCCGAACTCTGGTCCGCCGTGCCGCAAGAGGCGGCACCGCAAGCCGTTGCGCCGCCGGTCGTGCAAGCGCCTCCTGTCGTCCAGGCGCCCCCGCCCCCGCCGGTCGAAAAGACCGAGCCGCCGCCCGCACCGCCCGCGGCGAAGGAACCGGACATCGCGCTGGAGCGCGAAAAGAAGAAGCAGGAGTTGGCAAAGCAGCGCCAGGAAGAACTGGAGCGGCAGAAGAAGCTCGAAGCCAAACGCAAGCAGGAAGAACTCAAGCGCGAGCAACTCGCCGAGAAGAAGGAAGCCGAGGCGCGCAAGAAGAAGGAAGAACAGGCCAAGGCCGAAAAGACGAAGAAGCAGCAGGCCGAAGACGAGAAGCGGCTGGCAGCCCTGCGTGCCGCCCAGATGGAGCGCATCCGTGGCATGGCCGGCGCGACGGGCGCGCCCACCGCCACGGGCACGGCCCAGCGCTCGGCCGGCGTGTCCGCAAGCTACGCGGGCCGCATCGTCGCCCGCGTCCGCCCCAACATCGTGTTCACCGATGACATCGCCGGCAACCCCATGGCCGAAGTCGAGGTGCGCACCTCGCCCGACGGCACCATCGTCAACCGGCGCATCGTCAAGAGCAGCGGCGTGCCGTCATGGGACAACGCGGTGCTGCGCGCGCTGGACAAGACAGAGGTTTTGCCGCGCGACGTGGACGGGCGCGTGCCCAGCCCGATGATTCTCGAATTCAAGCCCCGCAGCTAAGGCTTGTCATGCCGGACTTGATCCGGCATCCATGTCTTTTGCACGCCGCGATCGGGGCACGGCCGGCGGACGGGGTAGTCGTTCTCCGGGCTCCGCCGGTCGCTGATCACGTCACTCGGCCCGCACGCTGTACGAAGATGACCTCCCGGCTCAATGTCTTGTAGCAGTCCGGCGGACCCTGCGCCCGACCACCCCATCCACCAGCCGAAGTGATATCTCGGCGTGCGACGAGAGGCGCGCCACCACATCGCCACCGGCCGGTGACCGGGGTGGGTCGGGCGCAGGCCGGCCGGACTGCTACAAGACATTGCGCTACGCGATGGTGTTCGTACAGCGTGCGGTCCGAATGGCGTGGTCAGCGACCGGGCGCGCCGGAGAACGACCCACCCCGGTCGCCGGCCAGGCCCGGATCGGGGAGCGCGGATTTTCATGGTGATGCCGCTCCGCCATGGATTGCGGGTCAAGCCCGCAATGACAACGGACTATTCGTACACGATCTGCGCCTGCCCCTGGTCGGCCTGCGCCATCCAGCTGGCCAGCGCAGCATCGCTGGGGAAAAACTTCGCTTCCTCGCCCAATTGCAGTTCGGCCACCGCTTCGTCGCGGCGCACAGCCAGCCGCACGTTCAGGCCGCGCACCAGTTCTCCCTGGTCCGACATCTCGCGCTTGGGCGGGAAGTCGCGCACCAGGCGCTTGATGTCAGGCGCCTTGCCATTGACGGCCACGCGCAGGAACTTGCCGAAGCGGCAGCGCGCCGTCGCGAGGTCCCACACCTGGTTGACGCTCAGGCGGAAGCCGCCTGTGAAACGGTCCGGCTGCAATCGCGCCATGACCACCACCAACTCGTCGTCCTTCAGCAGGTTGCGGTGCGCATTGATCACCGCCTCATCGGCCGTCGCCTCGATGGTGCCGGACTTGTCGTCCAGCTTGAACAACGCGAGCTTGCCGCGCTGGCCGTTGATGACGCGGAAATCGCCCACGATGCCGGCCAGCAGCTGCGGCTCACGGCTGTCGATCAGGTCGTCCACCTGGCGCTTGACGAAGCGCCGCACCTCCATGGCCACCTCGTCGAACAGGTGGCCCGACAGGTAAAAGCCCACGGCCGTCTTCTCGAAAGTCAGGCGCTCCTTGATGCCCCAGGGCATGGCCTCGACCAGCGGCGGCTCCTGCGTGCTGGCCGCGTGTGAATCGCCCATGTCGAACAGGCCGCCCTGGTTGGCATTGGCTTCGGTGGCGTTGGCGAAGTCAAACGCACGATCGACCGAGGCGATGAGCGACGCACGATTGAGCTGCAACGAATCGAAGGCGCCGGCCTTGATCAGCGCTTCGACCGTCCGCTTGTTGATGCGGGTGCGGTCCACCCGCACGCAGAAGTCGTACAGGCTCGCGAACGCGCCGCCCTCTTCCCGCGCCCTGACGATCGCGTCGATGGCCTGCTGGCCCGTGCCCTTGACGGCCCCCAGGCCGTAGCGGATCACCTTGTCGGAAATCGGCTCGAAGCGGTACGCGCCGCGGTTCACGTCCGGCGGCTCGAACGTCATGCCGAAATTCTTCTGGGCGTCCTCGAACAAGGCCTTGAGCTTGTCCGTGTCGTCCATTTCCACTGTCATGTTCGCGCAGAAGAACTCGGCCGTGTAGTGCACCTTCAGCCAGCCGGTCTGGTAGGCCAGCAGCGAGTAGGCAGCGGCGTGCGACTTGTTGAAGCCGTAGCCCGCGAACTTCTCCATCAGGTCGAAGATCTCGTCGGCCTTTTCCTCACCGATGCTCTTCTTCGCCGCGCCGTCCCGGAAGATCTGGCGGTGCTGGGCCATCTCCTCGGCCTTCTTCTTGCCCATGGCCCGGCGCAGCAGGTCCGCGCCACCGAGCGAGTAGCCGCCCAGCATCTGGGCCGCCTGCATCACCTGTTCCTGGTAGACCATGATCCCGTAGGTCTCGGACAGCACCGGCTCCAGCAAGGGGTGCGGGTAGATCACGTCCTCGCGGCCGTTCTTGCGCGCGCAGAAGCTGGGGATGTTCTCCATCGGGCCGGGGCGGAACATCGCGTTCAGCGCGATCAGGTCTTCGAGCCGCGAAGGCCGCGCATCGCGCAACATGCCTTGCATGCCGCGGCTTTCAAACTGGAACACCGATTCGGTCTTGCCGTCGGCGAAGAGCTTGTAGGTGTGCGCATCGTCGAGCGGAATGCCCTCGAACGTGAACGCCTCCTGGCCCTTGTGGCGGGCCCGGATGAAGTCCTTGGCGATTTCCAGGATGGTGAGTGTGGCCAGGCCCAGGAAGTCGAACTTCACCAGGCCGGCGGACTCGACGTCGTCCTTGTCGTACTGGCTCACGGCCGAATCGCTGCCCGGCTGCTGGTACAGC
>DATHWV010000166.1:0-1780 GCA_035460205.1 Ramlibacter sp. | reverse complement strand
GCCAGCTTCTTCGCCTCGGCGTCATTGACCTGCGCGTTGGCGGGCATGGGCACGGCGCCCCACACGCCCGAGCCGCCCTTGACGATCTTCGCGGCGAGCTTGTCCACGGCGTCCTTCTGGCCGGCGTACTTGGCGGCGACTTCCTTGTAGGAGGGGCCGACGAGCTTCTTGTCGATGGCATGGCAGGCCATGCAGTTCTTGGCGGTGGCCAGGGCCTGGTCGGCCAGCACCGGCGCGCAGGCCGCGGCGGCCAGCAGTGCAAACAGGGCACGTTTCATCTTTTCGTCCTCTGGAGTTGGGTTACAGTTATTCAACGCCATTGTAGTGAAGGCGGTTTACCGGCCGGTCAACGCAACGCAAAGACCTGCAAACGGACCGCCACCCTCGGAGAAAAGACATGCTGTTCCTGATCGCCGGAATCCTCCTGGTCGCCATGAAGTACCTGGAAATCGGGCCCGTCGCCATGTGGGACTGGTGGCTCGTCCTTTCGCCCTTCGCGCTGGCCGTCGCCTGGTGGGCCTATGCCGACTGGTCGGGCTACACCAAGAAGAAGGCGACCGAGCGCGAAAACGCGAAAAAGCAGGCGCGGATCGACAAGGCCCGCGAATCGCTGGGCATCAACATCAAGAAACGGCGTTGAAATGAGGCCCCCACGCTCGGCACTGCGTGTCCTCGCTGCCCCCCGAGGGGGCTTGCCTGCCTTGGGGCGGCCCGGCGGCAGTCAGTAGTTGTCCAGCACGGCGCCCTTGCTGGCGCTGGCTGCATTGAAAGCAAACTTGGCCTGCACACCGCGCACATAGCGTGGCTTCGGCGCCGTCCAGCCCTCACGTCGCTTCGCGATCTCCGCTTCCGGAACGTTCAGTTCCAGCACGAGCTTGTGTGCATCGATGGTGATCGAGTCGCCTTCCTTGACGAAAGCGATCGTGCCGCCGGCCGCCGCTTCCGGCGCCACGTGGCCCACCACCATGCCCCAGGTGCCGCCCGAGAAGCGGCCGTCGGTGATCAGGCCCACGCTTTCGCCCAGGCCCGCGCCGATCAGCGCGCCCGTCGGCGCCAGCATCTCCGGCATGCCCGGGCCGCCCTTGGGGCCGAGGTAGCGCAGCACCATCACGTCGCCGGCCTTGATCTTGCCGTCGAGGATGGCCTGCAGGGCAGACTGCTCGTCGTCGAACACGCGGGCCGGCCCGGTGATCACGGGGTTCTTCAGGCCGGTGATCTTGGCGACGGCGCCTTCCGGTGACAGGTTGCCCTTGAGGATGGCCAGGTGGCCCTGTTCGTACATCGGCTTGTTGATCGGTCGGATGACGTCCTGGTCAGCACGCGGCTCGTCCGGAATGTCTTTCAGCACCTCGGCGATGGTTTGCCCGCTGATGGTGATGCAGTCGCCGTGCAGCAGGCCCGCCTTCAGCAGGATCTTCATCACTTGCGGGATGCCGCCGGCCTTGTGCAGGTCCACCGCCAGGTACTTGCCGCTGGGCTTCAGGTCGCAGATCACCGGCGTCTTCTTGCGGATGCGTTCGAAGTCGTCGATGGTCCACTCCACGCCGGCCGTGTGCGCGATGGCCAGGAAGTGCAGCACTGCATTGGTGGAGCCACCCGTGGCCATGATCACCGCCACCGCGTTCTCGATGGCTTTCTTGGTGACGATGTCGCGCGGCTTGATGTCCTTCTTGATCGCCTCGATCAGCACCTTGGCCGATTCCCTGGCCGAGTTCATCTTCTCGTCATGCGGGTTGGCCATGGTGGACGAGTAGGGCAGGGAGATGCCCAGCGCCTCGAA
>DATHWV010000165.1:0-2453 GCA_035460205.1 Ramlibacter sp. | reverse complement strand
GCGGCCGGCGGCGTGCAATCCAGCAAGGCCAAGGAGCGCGAGCTGGAGAAAGCCATCACCGAGCAGAAGAACAAGGTGCTGGCCCTGAACAAGCAGCGTGGCCAATGGAGCGTGCTGCAGCGCGAAGTCGACTCGGCGCAGAAAGCATTCGAGACCGTGAGCGCGAGTGCCGCGCAGTCGCGCCTGCAGGCCATGGCCACGCAGACCAACATGGTGCGCATTGCCTCGGCGATCGAACCGACCGAGAAGGCTGGACTGTCGGGCGTGCAGACGCTCCTGATCGCCGGTGTCGGCGGCGTGCTGCTGGCGCTGGCCGGTGCCCTGCTGCTCGAACTGGGCAACCGCCGCGTGAGGTCGGTCGATGACCTTGCCATGATGACGCGCCTGCCCATCCTCGCCAGCATTCCCGTGGCCGGCAAGATGCTGACCCCATTGCGATTGAAGAATGCCCCGCGCCGTCTGGCGCTTGCCAGGAGCAACGCATGAACACCCAGGTCTTCCCCCTGCCCACCACCAGCAGCCGCATGGACCTCGACATCGGCATGCCCTTTGGCGAGACGCCCAAGCCGATCGGCGCGATGCTGGTCGACTGGGGCCGGCTCGATCCGGCTGACGTTGAACGCATCCTCGAATTCCAGAAGAAGTCCGGCCTGCTGTTCGGTGAAGCCGGGATAGCGATGGGCTTGCTGGACCAGGAAGACGTGAACCAGGTACTGGCCACCCAGTTCGGCCATCCGACGCTCTCATCCGAATCGCCGCTGAGCCTGGAACTGGTGGCCGCACGCGAGCCGGACAGCAGCGCCGTGGAGCACCTGCGTGCGCTGCGCAGCCAGCTCATGCTGCGCTGGTTCGAAAACGATGCGCGCCAGGGCGCGCTGGCCGTGGTCAGCCCTGGCCGCGGCGAAGGCCGCAGCTGGCTGGCGGCAAACCTCGCCGTGCTGTTCTCGCAGTTGGGCAAGCGCACGCTCCTGGTCGACGCCGACCTGCGTCACCCTCGCCAGCACCAGATCTTCGGTGTGCCGGGGCGCGTGGGCCTGTCGGGCATCCTCGCCGGCCGTGCGGGCTGGGACGCAGTGTGCGAGATCAAGGCGCTGCCCGACCTGTGGGTGTTGCCCGCCGGTGCGGTGCCGCCGAATCCGCAGGAATTGCTGGCCCGTCCCGGCTTCGGCCGCCTGGTCACCGCGATGCGCGCGAGCTACGAAGTGATCCTGATCGACACGCCGCCAGCCGAGTCCTGTGCGGACACGGGCACCATTGCTTCGCGTGCCGGCGCCGCCCTGATGGTGGCCTGCCAGGACGCGACCTCGATGACGCGCGTAGCCGGCCTGGCCGATGACCTGCGGCAGTTCGGCGTGACCATCGTCGGCGCCGTGCTCAACGGCGCGCAGCCTTCATGAATCCAGCGGCAGGCGCGCCCCACGACTGGCGAGAGCGCTGGCGCTTGCTGGTGAAGTCGCTGGTGCGGGTCCAGTCGGAGCGCGGCGAAGAGCAGCTGCTCGATTCGCTGTCGAGCCCGATCGACCCGGAAGTGCTCGCCTTCGCCAACGCGCACGCGATGAACTCTGTGGCCGTGTCGGGAGCTTTCTTTCGCGCGCTGATGGGCGCTGACATCCTGTTGCGCGACGGCAGTGGCATGGCCTTGCTGTTGCGGATGCTGAACCAGCCGCCGGGGCTCAACCTCAACGGCACCGACCTGATACCCAAGATCCTGGCCCGCTATGCCGGCCAGCCCATCGCCCTGTTCGGCACGCAGGAACCGTGGCTTGCGCAGGCGAAGGAGGCGATTGAGACGCGCATCGCGCCCGGCAGCCGTTGCGTCACCGCGCATGGCTTCCTGGAGACGCAAGACTACCTGCGCCTGGCCGCCCAGCACCGACCGCCACTGATCGTGCTCGGCATGGGCATGCCGCGCCAGGAGGAAGTGGCGATGGTGCTGCGCGCCGCGCTGGGCTACCCCTGCCTCATCGTTTGCGGCGGCGCCATCATCGACTTTTTGGGCAACAAGACTTCGCGTGCGCCCGCGTGGATGCGCCGCACCGGCATGGAGTGGGCCTACCGCCTTGCACTGGAGCCAAAGCGCCTCTTCAAGCGCTACGTGATGGGCAACCCGTTGTTCATGGCGCGGGCGGTGGCGTTCGCGGCGCAGTCGCAGCGCCCTGGCCGGGGAGCGGCGGCCTGACGTACCATAGTCGTTTCCTCCTGCTCGCGGGGCTATGAACATTCTCCTCACAGGTGGCGCCGGCTACATCGGCAGCCACACCTATGTGGCGCTGGCCGAGGCGGGCTACACGCCCGTCATCCTGGACAATTTCTCCAACAGCCATCGCGGCGTGCTGCAGCGGCTGGAGAAGATCACTGGCGCTCCGGTGGTTTGCGAGGAAGGTGACGTGCTAGACGGTCCGTGGGTGGAAGGCGTGCTGCGCCGCCACCGCATCGCCGGGGTGGTGCACTTT
>DATHWV010000164.1:0-5460 GCA_035460205.1 Ramlibacter sp. | reverse complement strand
GAGCAGCACCGCGAAAGTTCCCAGCAGGGAGACAGGCACGACGATGGCCGGGATGGCCGTGTAGCGCAGGTTCTGCAGGAACAGGTACATCACCAGGAACACCAGCACCATGGCCTCGACCAGCGTCTCCACCACCTGTGCAATGGAAATGCTCACGAAGCGCGAGCTGTCATACGGGATGGCCCACTTCATGCCGGGCGGGAAGAACTTCGAGAGTTCTTCCATGCGGGCCCGCACCGCCTTGGCAGTGGCCAGCGCATTGCCGCTGGGCGAGAGCTGCACGCCGATGCCGGTCGACGGCTTGCCGTTCAGGCGTGCCGAGATCGCGTAGTTCTGCGCGCCGAGTTCGAGCCGCGCCACGTCGCGCATGCGGACCGCGGAACCGTCGGTGTTGGCGCGCAGCACGACATTGCCGAACTGCTCCACCGAATTGAGCTGGCCATTGACGACGACCGTCGCCGCGATGCCCTGTCCGGTGATGTTCGGCAGGTCGCCGATCGAGCCGGCGGACACCTGCGCGTTCTGCGCGCGGATCGCATTGTTCACGTCCGCGGCCGACAGGTTGAAGCTCACCAGCTTGGCCGGGTCCACCCAGATGCGCATCGCGCGCTCGGTGCCGAACAGCTGCGCCTGGCCCACGCCCGGGATACGCTGGATTTCCGGCAGCACGGCGCGCGAGGCGTAGTCGCCCAGCGCCACCGGATCGAACGCCGGGTCGTCCGACGACAGGATCGTGAACAGCAGGAAGTTGGAGCGGGACTTGTCCACGCGCACACCTTGCTGCGTCACCGCCGCCGGCAGGCGCGGGGCCGCGCGGCCAAGCCGGTTCTGCACGTCCACCTGTGCCAGGTCCGCATTGGTGCCGGATTCAAAACTCAGGTTGATCGAGCCGCCGCCGTTGGCCTGCGCCACCGACTCCATGTAGATCAGGCCCGGCGAGCCGTTCATTTCCTGCTCGATGATGGAGAGCACGCTGTCTTCCAGCGTCTGCGCGGAGGCGCCGGGGTAGGTGGCATTGATGACGATGGTGGGTGGCGCGACGGACGGGTACTGCGCAACCGGCAGCTTCGCCACGGCCACGCCGCCCAGCACCAGGACAAATAGCGCGATCACCCACGCGAAGACCGGCCGGTCGATGAAAAACTTGGCCATGCTTCGCCTTAGGACTTGGCTGCGGGAGCAGATGCGGGCGAGGACGCAGCGGGCGCCGCGGGCGCGCCGGCAGCCGACCACGGTACAGGCTTGACCGGCGCGTTCGGTCGCAGCTTCTGGAAGCCATCGACGATGACCTGCTCACCGGCCTTCAGCCCTTCCAGAACGACCCATTGGCCGCCCTGCTCGTTGCCGACCTTGATGTTGCGCGGGCTCACCTTGCCGTCCTTGTCCACCACCATCACGGTGTCGCCTTGGCCGGACCGCGTCACCGACTGTTGCGGCAGCAGGACGGCATTGCCGGCCTTCGCCTGCTCCAGCCGAACGCGCACGTACAGGCCCGGCAGCAGCGCACCGTTCGCGTTCGGCACTTCGGCGCGCAGCGTGATCTGGCCGCTGGTCGCGTCCACCGTCAGGTCCGAGAACAGCAGGCGACCCGGTTGCGGGTACTCGGTGCCATCCTCGAGCACGATCTTCACCAGCGCGCCTTCGCGGCCGGCGGCACGTTGCAGGCGGCCCTGCTCCAGCGCGCGGCGCAGCTTCATCACTTCGCCGGCGGACTGCGTGAAGTTCACGTACATCGGGTTGATCTGCTGGATCACGGCGAGCGGCGTCGCTTCGCCCTGGCCCACCAGCGCGCCCTCGGTCACCAGCGCGCGGCCGATGCGGCCCGAGATCGGCGCCGTCACGGCCGCGTAGTTCAGGTTGATCTGCGCGGTCTGCACCGCCGCGCGGCCGGCGGCGACTTCCGCCTCGGCCTGCTTTTGCGCAGCCACGGCATTCGCATAGTCCTGCTTGCTCACGGCGTTGGCCTCGACCAGAGGCTTGTAGCGTTCGGCCAGTGCGGAAGCCTGTCCCAAATTGGCCTGGCCGCGTGCCAGCGTGGCCTGGGCGCTGGCCAGCGCCGCCTCGTACGGCCCCGCATCGATGGCGAACAGGGGCTGGCCCGACCGGACATCGGAGCCTTCGGTGAAGAGGCGCTTTTGCACGATGCCGGCAGCGCGCGCCCGCACCTGCGCTACACGGGAAGCTTCGAGGCGGCCGGGCAACTCCGTCAGCAGGCCGACATCGCCGGGCGCCACGGTGACCACCCCCACTTCCGGTGGGGGCATGCCGCCGCCGGGTCCCTGTGCGTTGCCGCCCTTGCTGCAAGCAGCCAACACGGCGGCGGCCAGCAAAGCTGTGAACATGAGGATGGGTCTTGCCCGCAGGGGCAGGCGCAAATCAGGCATTGGAATCCTTGTGGGAAACGGCTCGAGCAAGCCCCGGCTTTGTGGCGGGACGGGCTGCGGTATTCCGGGAAAAACGGTGAGTATGCCCGGCCTCGCGCCGTCGCGCTGGACGCTCCAAAATGGAACACAATTGTCCCCATGTCACCGACCCTGCCACCGCAATCGAGCGACCGCCTCGCCGTCATCGCCACCGCCCGCCGGGCCGTGCTGGACGGCAACGGCAGCATGCCCTCGGGCGCGGTAGAGCCCTGGCTGGAGCGATCCTGGCGCCGCTGCCTGGCCGAAGGGCAGCGTCCGGAACACCGGTTGGGATTCGACATGATTTCGGCACCTTCACGCCTGCGCGTGCTCGACGCCAACCAGCCGCTGTTGCGCGCCGCGCGACCCGTGCTCGACCGGCTCTCGCGGGCACTTGCAAGCACCCGTTACTTCGCGATCCTCACTGACCGCCAGGGCGTGGTCATCGACGCGCACGGTCCCATCGACCGCGCCGATCGCAGGGCCGACCTGGTCACCCGGGTGGGCGTGGACCTGTCTGAGCGCAGCGTCGGCACCACGGCCATTGGCGCGGCATTGACCGAGCTGCAACCGGTCTGGCTGCATCGCGGGGAACACTTCTTCAACGATACGTCCAGCTACAGTTGCGCCGGCGCGCCGCTGTTCGGGACCGACGGGCGCTGCACGGGCATGCTGGACCTGACCGGCATCGACGCCGCCGAGCGCCCCGAATTGAAGCATCTGGTGGCGCAGTCGGCCCGCAGCATCGAGAACTCACTGGCCCTGGCCCTGCCCTACCGTCTGCTGCTGCGGCTGAACTGGCCCGGGCGGTCGCTGGGCAGCGACGATGACGGCATGGTCTGCCTGGATGCGGACGGCTGGGTGCTGGGCAGCAACGAGGCAGCCCGCCAGATGGTGCCGCAACTGGCGCATTCCGGCGCGCCCGCCCATTGCAGCGAACTGTTCGCGCTGCCCTGGGAGCCACTGTTCGACCTGGCCCGCCATGGCGCGTCGAAAGGGCCAACGGAGGTTCCGCTGTGGTCCGGCTTGCGCCTGCAGGCCCTGCCGCAACTGCCGGGCCAGTCCACCGACCCGGTCGCGGCCCGCGTACCGTTGCGTGACGTGGAAATCGCCTTGATCCGCAAGGCGGTGGCCGACGCCCGCGGCAATGTCCAGCAGGCGGCGCAAGCGCTTGGCATCAGCCGCGCCACGGTCTACCGCAGGCTCGGGCACAAGTAGGCCCGCAAGCGCTCAGGCCAGCTCGCCCCTGAGGAACAACTCGGCTTCCGCCGAGGTCTCGCCCAGCCGGGGGCCGTTGAAGAAATCAGCGACCGGCAAATCCGCCAGCACGCGGCCATGCTCCAGGTACACCACACGCGTGGCCAGGCGCTTGACCTGCCCCAGGTTGTGACTGGCAAACACGAGCGTCATGCCGGCCTGCGCGAATTCCGCGAGCAGGGCCTCGACTTCGCGCTTGGCATGCGGGTCCAGGCTTGAAGTCGGCTCGTCCAGGAACAGCACATCGGGCTTGAGGCTCCATGCCCGCGCGAGCGCCAGCCGCTGCTGCTGGCCGCCCGACAGCGTGCGCGCGCTGCGCAAAGCCACCTCGCCCAGACCGACGCGGCCCAGCGCCAGCAGCGCACGCTCCTTCGCCTCGCGCCAGCGCTTGCCGCGAATCCACAAGCCCAGCGCCACGTTGTTCAGCGCCGATGCCCGCAGCATGAACGGCCGCTGGAACACCATGGCATGGCGCCTGGCGCTGTCACGCGACGCCGAACCACTCGACGGCGCGATGAGGCCGTGCAGCACACGCAACAGGGTGCTCTTGCCGCTGCCGTTGGAACCGATCAGGGCCACCCGTTCCCCCTCGGCGATGCGCAGGTCAACGCCCGCGAGCGCATGCACGGCGCCGAACTGCACGCCCACCCCCTTGAGCTTGACGAGCCCGCTCATGCCGTCACGCCTTCCAGCGCAGGCCTGCTGCCGTCGCGGCCCAGCCGCCAGCGCCGCACCAGCGCGATCATCGAGTTGAGCGCAAGCACCACCCCCAACAGCACGATGCCCAGGGCCAGCGCCAGCGGCAAGTCGCCCTTGCTCGTTTCCAGCGCGATGGCGGTGGTCATGACGCGGGTGAAGCCGTCGATGTTGCCGCCCACGATCATCACCGCACCGACTTCGGAAATCGCGCGCCCAAACGACGCAATCACCACGGTGAGCAACGCGTAGCGCTCGTCCCACGCGAGCAGCAGGCTGCGCAACAGCGGGCCCGCGCCCAGTGAGCGAAGCTGTTCGCCCTGCGCCTGGTCCACGTCGTCGACCACCTGCCGCGTCAGCGCCGTGACCACCGGCAGCACGAGGATCGCCTGTGCGAGCACCATGGCCTTGAAGGAAAACAGCCAGCCAAGAAAGCCGAGCGGGCCGGAACGCGAGAGCAGCAGGTACACGACCAGGCCGACCACCACCGACGGCAGTGCAAGCGCCGTGTTCAGGACCGCCAGCACGGCGCCGCGGCCACGGAAGCGCGCGACCCCAAGCCATGCGCCCAGCAGCAGGCCGGCCGCACAGGCCAGCAGGCAGGCGCACGCGCTCACCGCCAGCGACCGCGCCACGATGGCCAGCAGCGTCGGGTCGGCGCCCGCGATCAGGTGCAGCGCGGTGCCCAGGCTTTCGGAAAATGTGTTCATGCGAATGGAGGCATGCTAATCGCACCGGGCTATGCAATTGCATTCATAGGCGGCATGAACTATCGGGATGGCATGCGGGATACTTGGGCCACCGTGCACAAGGTCGAACTCTCCTACTCCCTGGCCCGCGAGCGCAGCGCCGGAACCAGTTTGCAAAACCCCCTGGTTTCGCTGCTGCAGGCGGTGCGGGACCACGGCTCGATCTCTGCCGCCGCCAAAGGACTGGGCCTGTCCTACCGGCATGTCTGGGGTGAGCTCAAGCGCTGGGAGACCGAGCTGGGGCACGAGCTGATCGTCTGGGACAAGGGCCAGCGCGCGCGACTGTCCGAGTTCGGCGACAAACTGCTGTGGGCGGAACGCCAGGCGCAGGCGCGGCTCGCGCCGCAGATCGAGGC
>DATHWV010000163.1:0-17125 GCA_035460205.1 Ramlibacter sp. | reverse complement strand
GTGATCGTGAGGTCGAAGTTGAGCGCGCCCCGCGATCCGAGGAAGATGGTGGGACGGTCTGCACGCAAGCGCGGGCCATCGGAGGCGATCAGCAGGTCGGCATTGAACAGCGCCTTGTTCTCCGCGCACAGTTCGCGCAGGCCCGGTGAGCCGGTCTCCTCGCCCATCTCCACCAGGTACTTCGAATTGAAGCCCAGCCGCCCGCGCGCCTTGAGCACGTTGGCCTGCGCCTGCATGTTGACCGAGTGCTGGCCCTTGTTGTCGGCGATGCCGCGGCCATACCAGCGTCCTCCCGATTCGCTCAACGTCCACGGCGACAGGCCCTCTTTCCATTCAGGCTCCAGCCCGCGGATCACGTCCCCATGGCCGTAGCCGAACACGGTGGGCAGGCTCTCGTCTTCGATGCGCTGCGCGAACAGGAAGGGCGCGCGCGCCTTGGGGTGGGTGAGCGTGCGGCAGGTGAAGCCCATCGCCTCGAAGGCGGGACGGATTTCGCCGTCGAGGTAGTGCGCCAGTTCAGCGCCACGCTCCGGGTTCTGGCTCTCGGTCGGGATCGCGATGCGGCGCGCCAGCATTTGCCGGAACTCGCCCGAGTCGAACTGCTGGTGCGCGCTGTCAATGGCCTGGGTTCTTGTCATGGTTCAGTCCGGAAGGGTGGTGAGGTCGCCGGCCACGATCAGGTGCAAGCGGTCGGCGAAGAAATGGCGGCGCATGGCGGCGTTGGCCTGTTCGGTGGTGACGGCGGCGATCCGCGCCGGATATTCATCGAGGTAACGCGGCCCGTGGCCGAATTTCTCCGCGATGGCCAGCGCCGAAGCGATGCCCGCGTTGGATCCCAGGTTCACCTGGTAGTTGCCGGCAAAGAAATTCTTCTGCGTCTGCACCTCAAGGTCGGTGGCGCCTTCGCGGGCGAACTTGTCGATCTCCTCACGAGTGGAGCGGATGGCGCGGGCCAGGTTCTGCGGCGCGACGTTGATGTTGACCATCCACACGCCGTCGAGCTCGTCGCTCAACAGGTAGCGCGAAGCCAATGAGTAGCTCAGGCCCTCGGTGTCGCGCACGCGCCGGCCGATCCGCGAGCTGAGCGCGGTCTGCCCCAGCGCGGCGTTGGCCACCAGGGCGGCTTCGTAGTCCGGATCGTTGCGCCGCAGGCCGCTGGCCGTGCCCATGATGACATTCATGTTGGCCTTGCCGCGCAGAGTGACGGCCTCGCGCGTGGTGGCCGCCGCCGCCACGGCACGGGGCAGCGCAGCGAAGGATCGCCGTTCGCCGCGCGCAATGCCGCCGAACAGTTTCTCGACCTCGGCGATGGCTGCGGCAGGATCGACGTCGCCCACGATGGCCAGGAAGAGGCCCGCGCCGGCGTAGCGGGCCTGTTGGAACGCGCGCAGGTCGCCTTCAGTCAGCGCCGTGAGGCTGCGCACCTTGTCTGCACGCGTGGCGGGGTGATAGGGATGGCCGACAGGGAACACCAGCTGGCCCAGGCGCTGCAGCGCGCGCGGCGAGGTTTCGTCATCCGCGCGCAGGTAGTCGTTTTCAAGCTCGCGTCGCGCCAACGCCAGCTCGGCCGCTGCGAACGCCGGATGGCGCAATTCGTCCGCCAGCACGTCCAGCAGGAGCGGGAGGTCGCGGGCCATGCCGTCGGCCTCGATCGCCACATCGTTCAGGCCGGCGGCGTAGCGGCGCGTGGCCCCGACGTTGTTCAGCAGTGCGCCAATCTGTTCCTTGGTGCGCGTGGCGGTCCCGCGTGCCAGCATGTTCGCCACCAGTTCGGCCGTCGCCGGTTGGCCGGCCGGGTTGGTCACCTGCCCGGCGATGGCCAGCCCGCGAATGCTCACCATCGGCGAAGACTTGTTGGCCACGACGTCGACAGTAACGCCGTTGGCCAGCACCTTGCGCACGGTGCGCTGCGCGAAGGGCAGGCGCTGCCCGGCGGCGGCGGCGTTGCGCGGCGGCTCGGGCGAGGCGTTGCGTGGCGGCGGTACCGGTGCCTGCGCCGCCATGGGCATGGCAGCCGGCGCGGTACCGGGCGCGGTCGGCACGAACCAGCCCACCGTCGCGCGGTCGGGCACCAGGTAGAGGGCGGCGACGCGCTGGACGTCGGCGGCGGTCACCGCCTTGATGCGGTCGGTGTAGGTCAGGAACCATTTCCAGTCGGTGGAGCCCACCGCTTCGCCCATCTGGCGCGCGAAGCCGTACGGGCCATCGCGTGAGCGCACATGCTCAATCTCGATCTGCTGTTTGGCACGGTCCAGCTCTTGTGCCGTGATGCCTTTGGCGCCCACGTCGGCCACGACCGCTTTCAGCGCGGCTTCCACCTCCGGCAGCGGTTTGCCGGGCGCGGCCGTGGCCATGAGGATGGTGGGGAACGGGTCGCGCAGCGGCCAGTTGTCGGCCTCGACCGAGGTGGCGACGCCCTGGTTCACCAGCGCCTGGTACAGCCGCGAGTTCACGCCTTCGCCGAGCACGGCGGCCAACACTTCCAGCGCCATGAAGTCCGGGTGCGACGCACCGGGACGCATGTAAGCGACCTGCACCATGCCCACCGTGCCGGGGCGCTTGACCATCGCGCGCCGCTCGCCTTCCTGCGGCGGCTCCACGGTGATGACCTGCGGGATGGGGTGGGGTGCGCGCGGGAACGCGCCGAACTGCTGGTCGAACATCGCCAGCGCTTCGTCGGTGTTGAAGTCGCCCGAGAGAATCGCCTCGGCGTTGTCGGGATGGAAGAAGGCCTTGTAGTGCTCGCGCAGCTTTTCCGTGCTGACGCCTTCGATGTCCGAGCGGTAGCCGATCGTGTTCCAGTGGTAGGGATGGGCCTGGATCGCCGCCGCGACGGTGGCCTTGTAGAGCGAGCGCGTAGGGTTGTTCTCGCCGATCTCGAACTCATTGCGCACCACCGACATCTCCGATTTGCGTTCCTCGTCCAGGATGAGCGCGCGGCCCAGGCGGTCGGCTTCGATGCGCATCGCCAGCTCCAGCTTGCCGGCGGGCAGCGTGGAATAGCCGTTCATGCGGTCGTACCAGGTGGTCATGTTGGTGGAGCCCGCGTCGGCGCCGGCTTCGTACAGCACTTCCTGGAAAGTCTTGTGGCCCTTCGCCCGCCCGAAGTTCTCGGTGGACTTGTTGAAGATCATGTGCTCGAGCAGGTGAGCCGAACCCGTATTGCCCGGCGCCTCGTTGCGCGAACCCACGTGGTACACGACCATGAACGTGAAGACCGGCGCCGCATGGTTGGGCGCCAGCAGGAGGGTCATGCCGTTGGACTTGAGCCGGTACTGCGAAATGCCCCGGAAGGTCTCCACGTGCTCCACGTTGGCAGGCAGGGCCAGCGCGGGGAGGGACAGCAGCAGGGCGAGCGCGCAGAACAAAAGTCGCATGGGGGCGATCCTCCGGTAAGGCCGCCAGTCTAGCGCCGCCGCCCCGGGTGAGCACGGGCCTTGCCGCTACCATGACGGCATGACCACCCCACCGAACCGCAAGAAGCCCGAAGAACTCCGAAGCCACCGCTGGTATGGCGTGAAAGACCTGCGCGCGTTCGGCCATCGCTCGCGCACGTCGCAGATGGGCTTTCACCGCAGCGACTACGCCGGCAAGCCGGTGATCGCCATCATCAACACCTGGAGCGACATCAATCCCTGCCATACGCATTTCAAGCAGCGGGTGGAAGAGGTGAAGCGAGGGATCTGGCAGGCGGGCGGCTTCCCGGTGGAAATGCCGGCCATCTCCCTGTCGGAGCCTTTCCAGAAGCCGACCACGATGCTCTATCGCAACCTGCTGGCGATGGAGTGCGAGGAGTTGCTGCGCTCCTACCCGGCCGACGGCTGCGTGCTGATGGGCGGCTGCGACAAGACCACGCCCGCGCTGGTGATGGGGGCCATCTCCATGGACCTGCCCACGATCTTCATGCCGGCGGGGCCGATGCTCCGCGGCGACTACCAGGGCGCCTACCTGGGTTCGGGCTCGGACACCTGGAAGTACTGGGCCGAACTGCGTGCCGGCAACATCAGCGAGCAGGACTGGGAGGAGGTCGAGCATGGCATCGCCCGTTCCCCGGGCCACTGCATGACGATGGGCACCGCCAGCACCATGACCGCCGCGACCGAAGTGATGGGCCTGACGCTGCCGGGCGCCAGCTCCATTCCCGCGCCGGACTCACGCCATGCGCAGATGGCCACGCTGACCGGCAAGCGCATCGTGGACATGGTGTGGGAAGACCTGAAGCCGTCGGACATCCTGACGGCAGGGTCGTTCGACAACGCAGTCACCGCGGTGCTCGGCCTGGGCGGCTCCACCAACGCCATCGTCCACCTGATCGCGATGGCGCGACGCGCCGGCGTGCCGCTCGACCTGGCGCGCTTCGACGACCTGGCGCGACGCACCCCGGTGCTGGCCAACCTGCGGCCCGGCGGCAAGTACCTGATGGAGGATTTCTTTTACGCCGGCGGCCTGCGCGCATTCCTGACCCAGTTCGGCGAGCTGGTTGATTTCACGCAGATGACGTGCAATGGCCGCACGCTGGGCGCCAATGTCGAAGGTGCGAGGGTGTTCAATGACGATGTGATCCGGCCGCGCGCCAAGCCGCTGCTGGCCAGCGGCGGGCTGGCCGTGCTCACCGGCAACATCGCGCCGCAGGGCGCCGTGATCAAGCCGGCGGCGATGGAGCAGCGGCTGCGCCGCCATACCGGGCCGGCGGTGGTCTTCAAGGATTACAACGACATGGCCGCGCGGATCGACTCGCCCGACCTGGCGGTGACGGCGGACAGCGTGATCGTGTTGCAAAGCGCGGGCCCCCAGGGCGCACCGGGCATGCCGGAATGGGGCCAGCTGCCGATCCCGCAAAAACTGCTGAAGGAGGGCGTGCGTGACATGGTGCGCATCAGCGACGCGCGCATGAGCGGCACCAGCTACGGCGCCTGCGTGCTGCATGTTACGCCGGAATCGCATGTCGGTGGGCCGCTGGCGTTGCTTCGCGACGGCGATCTGGTAGAACTGGACGTCGATGCCCGCACGATCAACGTAAAGCTGGCCGCGGATGAACTGGCCAGGCGCCAGGCCGCCTGGCGCCAGCCGCCGGCGAAGTTCACGCGCGGCTACGGTGTGTTGTACCTTAAACACATCCGGCAGGCCGACACCGGTTGCGACTTCGACTTTCTCGAGACAGAGAAGGCGCAGGTGGCCGAAGGTGGCGAGCCCGAGATTCACTGAGGGACGCCCGCAACGGTACACGGAACGGCGCAAGGTGGCGCGGGACTTGCAAGCCCTTTTTGGCGGGCGAGCAACACCGTGGGAGAGCGACGGAGAACAAATGCACGGCATGTCCTTCGCGCTTTCCCCTAGGAACCGGAACCCCTTGTTTTAATCTACCGTTGACCTACAGTGAAGCCAGATTTTTTCTTACAACAAACGCCGTTTGCCTCTGTGGCTCGTGCGTTACAGTGGAATCAAGAAGAGTCGCTGCTGCAGTGAGCACATAACCGAATTGGAAGGAGCTTCCATGGATGTCGTTCGCAATTTCCTGGCACGTTACGAGCAGACGCGCGAGGAAGAAATGTCGCTGGAGGAGTACCTCGACCTCTGCAAGCGCGACAAGATGGCCTACGCCACAGCCGCCGAGCGCATGCTGGCCGCCATCGGCGAACCCGAAGTGATCGACACCCGGCACGACCAACGCCTCTCGCGCATCTTCGGCAACAAGATGGTGCGCATCTATCCGGCCTTCAAGGATTTCTACGGGCTCGAGGAGCCGATCGAACAGGTCGTGTCCTGCTTCCGCCATGCGGCCCAGGGCCTTGAAGAAAAGAAACAGATCCTCTACCTGCTGGGGCCGGTGGGCGGCGGAAAGTCCTCCATCGCCGAGCGCCTGAAGCTGCTGATGGAACAGGTGCCGTTCTATTCAATCAAGGGTTCTCCGGTCAACGAGTCGCCGCTGGGCCTGTTCAATAACGCCGAAGACGCCCCGCTGTTGCAGCAGCAGTACGGCATTGCACCGCGCTACCTGCAGCGCATCATGTCGCCCTGGGCCGTGAAGCGCCTGGAAGAATTCGGCGGCGACATCCGCAAGTTCCGCGTGGTGAAGCGCTTCCCGTCCATCCTGAAGCAGTGCGCGATCGCCAAGACCGAGCCGGGTGACGAGAACAACCAGGACATCTCCTCGCTGGTCGGCAAGATCGACATCCGCAAGCTGGAAACGTACGCCCAGGACGACCCGGACGCCTACAGCTACTCCGGCGGCCTGTGCCTGGCCAACCAGGGCCTGCTGGAATTCGTCGAAATGTTCAAGGCGCCGATCAAGGTGCTGCACCCGCTGCTGACGGCGACGCAGGAAGGCAACTTCAAGGGCACGGAAGGTTTCGGCGCGATCCCGTTCGACGGCATCGTGATGGCCCACTCGAATGAAAGCGAGTGGAAGGCCTTCCGCAACAACAAGAACAACGAGGCTTTCCTCGACCGGATCTACATCGTGAAGGTGCCGTACTGCCTGCGCGTCACCGAGGAAGTGAAGATCTACGAGAAGCTGGTGCGCAACTCGTCGCTCAAGGATGCGGTGTGCGCGCCCGGCACGCTCAAGATGATGGCGCAGTTCGCCGTGCTCACCCGCCTGAAGGAGCCGGAGAACTCCAGCATCTTCAGCAAGATGCAGATCTACGATGGCGAGAACCTGAAGGACACCGACCCCAAGGCCAAGAGCTACCAGGAGTACAAGGACTACGCCGGCGTGGACGAAGGCATGACGGGTGTCTCGACCCGCTTCGCATTCAAGATCATCTCCAAGGTGTTCAATTTCGACTCCACCGAGATCGCGGCCAACCCGGTGCACCTGATGTACGTTCTGGAGCAGCAGATCGAGCGCGAACAGTTCGCGCAGGAGCTGGAGCAGAAGTACCTGTCCTATATCAAGGAACACCTGTCAGCCCGCTACGCGGAATTCATCGGCAAGGAAATCCAGACTGCCTACCTCGAGTCGTACTCGGAGTATGGGCAGAACATCTTCGATCGCTATGTGACGTATGCCGACTTCTGGATCCAGGACCAGGAATTCCGCGACACCGACACCGGTGAGATCTTCGATCGTGTGGCGCTGAACGCCGAACTGGAGAAGATCGAGAAGCCGGCCGGCCTGTCGAATCCCAAGGACTTCCGCAACGAGATCGTCAACTTCGTGCTCCGCGCGCGCGCCAGCAACGCCGGCAAGAATCCGGTCTGGACCAGTTACGAGAAGCTGCGCACGGTGATCGAGAAGAAGATGTTCTCCAACACCGAGGACCTGCTGCCCGTGATTTCGTTCAACGCCAAGGCCAGCGCAGACGAGCAGAAGAAACACGAGGACTTCGTCAACCGCATGGTCGAGAAGGGTTACACCCACCGGCAGGTCCGCCTGCTGTGCGAGTGGTACCTGCGCGTTCGCAAATCATCGTGACCCACCCCGAAGCGCCTTCGGCGCCTCCCCTCAAGGGGCGCCGCCAGCGGCCCGGCAAAGCCGGCTCCGCGGTGGCCCACGAAAGGATTCGAGGTGGCTGAGAGATCGATGCTCCACCAGGTCATCGACCGGCGGCTGTCGGGCAAGAACAAGTCGATCGGCAACCGCGAGCGCTTCCTGCGGCGCTATCGCGACCAGATCAAGGACGCGGTGCGCAAGGCCGTGGGCGACCGCAGTATCCGCGACATCGAAGCCGGCACCGACATCACCCTGCCCAAGCGCGACGTGTCCGAGCCCGTGTTCAATCACGGTCCGGGCGGCTCGCGCGAGATGGTGCATCCGGGCAACCAGGAGTACCTGCGCGGCGACCGCATCGCACGTCCTGAGGGCGGTGGGGGCGGCGGGTCCGGCAATGGCGCGTCGCAGGACGGACAGAGCGAGGACGATTTCGTCTTCCGCATCACGCGCGAAGAGTTCATGAACTACTTCTTCGACGACCTGGCGCTGCCGCGGCTGATCCGCACGCAGCTGCTGGCCGACGCGCCGGAGTGGAAGACGCGGCGTGCCGGTTTCGTCTCCGAAGGCAACCCGACCAGCCTGCACGTGGTGCGGTCCATGCGCGTGGCGCTGGGCCGGCGCATCGCGATGGGCGGCGACGCGCGGTCTGAGCTGCGCGATGCCGAAGAGCACCTGGCGCTGCTGGAAAAGCGAAGCGACACGCCGCCGGCCGAAATTGCCGCGCTCAAGGCCGAGATCGAAGCGCTGCGCGCGCGCCTGAAGCGCGTCCCCTTCCTGGACCCGTTCGACCTGCGGTACCGCAACCGCGTGCGCGAGCCCATGCCGACCAGCAAAGCCGCGATGTTCTGCCTGATGGACGTTTCCGGCTCGATGGACGAGGCGCGGAAAGACCTGGCCAAGCGCTTCTTCATCCTGCTCTACCTGTTTCTCTCGCGCCACTACCAGCAGACCGACGTGATCTTCATCCGCCACCACACGCAGGCGGCGGAAGTGACGGAAGACGAGTTCTTCCACGCCACCGAGAGCGGCGGCACTGTCGTGTCGAGCGCACTGACGCTGATGCACGAGATCATTCGCGAGCGCTACATGGGCCAGGAGTGGAACATCTACGGCGCGCAGGCCTCCGACGGCGACAACTGGCAGCAGGATTCGTCCAAGTGCCGTGAGCTGCTGGACGGCAAGCTGCTGCCGTTGTGCCGCTACTTTGCCTATGTGCAGGTGGCCGACGAAGACCAGAACCTCTGGGAGGAATACACCATCGTGCGGGACACCAATCCCCATTTCGCGATGCAGAAGATCGTGACGCCGGCGCAGATCTTCCCGGTGTTCCGGGACCTGTTCAAGAAGGCGACGACCCCATCATGAGCGCCATCATCACGGACCTGACCGATTCGAAGAGCAAGCGCCTTCCGAGCCCCTCGGACTGGACCTTCGATCTCATCGAAACCTACTTCGACCACATCAAGCGAACTGCACAGCGCTTCGGGCTGGACACCTACCCGACCCAGCTGGAGTTGATCTCTGCAGAGCAGATGCTGGACGCCTACGCGTCGGTCGGCATGCCGGTGAACTACCGCCACTGGTCGTTCGGCAAGCAGTTCATCATGAGCGAGAAGAACTACCGGCGCGGCCACATGGGCCTGGCGTATGAGATCGTGATCAATTCCGACCCGTGCATCGCCTACCTGATGGAAGAGAACACCATGCCCATGCAGGCGCTGGTGATGGCGCATGCCTGCTTCGGCCACAACTCGTTCTTCAAGGGCAATTACCTGTTCCGCATGTGGACGGACGCCAGCTCGATCGTCGACTACCTGGTCTATGCCAAGGCCTACATCACCGAATGCGAGGAGCGCCACGGCATCGACTCCGTGGAAGAGGTGCTGGACGGTTGCCACGCCCTGATGCACTACGGTGTGGACCGCTACCGCCGGCCGCAGAAGATCTCCATGGTCGAAGAGGAGATGCGTCGCAAGGACCGGGAGGCCTACCTCCAGCAGCAGGTCAACGACATGTGGCGCACGCTGCCCAAGAGCCAGGGCAAGGCGTCGCGCAAGGAGCATCGCCGCTATCCCGAGGAGCCCCAGGAGAACATCCTGTACTTCATCGAGAAGAACGCGCCGCTGCTCGAGCCCTGGCAGCGCGAGATCGTGCGCATTGTGCGCAAGATCGCCCAATATTTCTATCCGCAGCGGCAGACCCAGGTGATGAACGAAGGCTGGGCAACCTTCTGGCATTACACGCTGCTCAACGACATGTACGACCAGGGCCTGTTGTCCGACGGGTTCCTGATGGAAATCCTGAGCTCGCACACCAACGTGGTGTTCCAGCCGCCCGTCACGCATCCCGGCTACAGCGGCATCAACCCCTACGCGCTGGGCTTCAACATGTTCACCGACCTGCGGCGCATGTGCGAGAAGCCGACCGAGGAAGACAGGCAATGGTTCCCGGACATCGCGGGCTCCGACTGGCACAAGACGCTCGACTACGCCATGCGGCATTTCAAGGACGAGAGCTTCATCGGCCAGTACCTCTCGCCGCGGCTGATGCGGGAGTTCCGGCTGTTCTCGGTGGTGGATGACGCGACGCAGAAGGAACTGGAGGTTGCGGCCATCCATGACGACGCCGGCTACCGGCGGCTGCGCGAATCGCTGTCGCGCCAGTACGACCTGGCATCCCGCGAGCCGAACATCCAGGTGTGGAACGTGAACCTGCGCGGCGACCGTTCGCTCACGCTGCGCCACGTCCGCCACAACGACCGCCCGCTCGACAACGGCGCGGAGGAGGTGGTGAAGCACGTCGCCCGGCTATGGGGCTTCCGCGTGCGCCTGGAAAGCGTGGATGCGCAGGACCGCGTCCTGCAGCACTGGGAAGTGACGCCGGCGCCGGCGCATCACTGACACCCCGCGCTCAGCGCCGGGTCGCGCTGACGGTACTGACCGTGATCTGCGAAGCGCTGTTCTGGCTGCTGTCGTAGACCTTGCCGGTTGCGACCACGTTGGTCACCGTGAAAACGGTGGACGTGGTGGCGCTGTTGAGCAGCGAGCTGGCGATCATGCAGTTGCTGGTGCTGCCGGTCACACAGGTGCCCGAGCCCCCCGTGGAGAAGCTGCCACTCACGGTGGCGTTGGCCACGGCGCTGCCGCCCTCGAGATTGCGCAAGGTAATGGTGACCTGTGCGCGCCATTCCTTGCGCTCCTTCGCCACCTTCCCGGTCAGCGACTTCACGGCAATGGCCGGCAGTGTCGGCTCGCTTGGTGCGCCCGTGCCCAATGAGTAGAGCAGGAGGTTGGGGGAGCCGCTGCCCAGCGACGCGAGGTGGTTGGTGGTGGCGGTGTCCTCGACGAACTGGGAGACGGCGGCGGGCGTCGCGCCGGGGTTGGCCTCCAACACCAGGGCGGCGACCCCGGTGACGTGCGGCGTCGCCATCGACGTGCCACTGATCGTGTTGGTGCCATTGGCGCTGTTGTTCCACGCGGAAGTGATGCCCTGGCCCGGCGCGAAGAGGTCCACGCACTTGCCGTAGTTCGAGAACGAGGCCCTGGCGTCCGTGCTGGTGCTCGCGCCCACCGTGATGGCGCTGGGCTCGCTGGCGGGCGACTTCCTGCAGGCATCGGTGCTCTCGTTGCCGGCCGCGACCACCATTACCACGCCCTTGGAGACGGCTGAAGCGACTGCGGCGTTGATGGCGGCGGAGGCATTGCCGCCCAATGACATGTTGGCGACCGCCGGTCGAAGCGAACTGTTGGCCACCCAGTCAATCCCGGCGATGACGCCGCTCCAGGTGCCCGACCCCCCGCAATCGAGCACGCGCACCGGGACCAGCGACACCTGCTTGGCGACCCCCCAGGTCGAGCCACCCACGGTACCCGAGACGTGGGTGCCGTGGCCATTGCAGTCCGTCGTGTTGGCCGGGTTGGTGACGTTGTTGGCATCAGGCGCCGTGTTGTAACCCGGCAGGATCCGGCCCGTGAATTCGGAGTGGTCCGCCCGGATGCCGGTATCGATGATGAAGGCGTAAACGCCCTGGCCGGTCTTGCTGTAGTGGTAGAGGGTGTCCAGCGGGCGATCGACCTGGTCGATCCGGTCCAGGCCCCAGGTGGCCGGGCTTTGCGATTGCTGGATGGAGACCGTCTGGTCCTGCTCGATGTATGCGACACGGGGATCGGCGCGCAACAGCAGCACGCCCGCGTCGGGCAGCGTCGCGGCGAATCCCTTGAGCGCCCGGGAGAAGAGCATGTGGCGCCGCCCACCGGCGCGACGCACTGCCCCGTCGGATTCGGCCGCCGGGTTGTCCACATCGTCCTTGAACACGACGATGTATCGCCCGGGAATCGGCTCGGACTTGAAGGTGTGGGTGGCGCGTCCGTCCAGGGTCTGCGCCGACAGGGCGGCCATCGAAAAAGTCGCGGCGGCAACCAGTACGAACTTCAGGAGGCGGGCCGGCAGGGATGCGGTCATGGTTTTCCTAGGGACGGCGAACCCAGCGATGAGACGACAAAAAGCCGCCTGACGCAATCCGTTTTGAAAAAAAAGGCCGCGAAAAGCGTGAAAACCTGACGGGCGGGCCGTCAGGCCGTGCGCACCACCGTGATGTGCTCGGTGGCGCTCTCGGGCAGCCAGACCTCGCCACGCCGGCCCAGGATCTGCCGCACGTTGGTGGTTTCGCGCGGGTAGCCGTACCGCTCGAATTTCTCCGTGCGAGGGTCGAACGCAAAGAGCGAGTTGGTGCTCCACTCGCTGGCCCAGACGATGTCGCGCTCGTCCACGTACACGGCATACGTTTTCGGTTCGGGCACGGGCAGCTTCCATTGGCGCCAGGAGCCGGCCCTGGGGTCGTGCACGGACAGGTTGCCGCTGTTCCATTCGCTCACCCAGATGCGGCCCTGGCTGTCGCTCCACACGCGTCGCGCGCCCTGGCCACGCGTGGGCGGCTCGACGACGGTGGAGTCGCCGGTCTTGCGGTCGATACGCGCAATGAAGGAACCGGCCAGCGAGCACCACCAGACCTCCCCCGAAGGCGTGGCGCAGATGCCGTAAGGGCCGCGCCCGCGTGGCGATTCCTTTACGCTCACTTCGCCCGTCTTCACGGCGACCTTGCCGACGTAGCCGTTCTGCCCGGTGAACCAGAGGTCGCCGTCGCCGTCGAACGCGGCCGTGTTGAGGTTGGTGTAGGGCGTTCCCGCCGGCAGGCGGAACACCTGCACCTTGCGATCGGGCCAGCCCACCCGCACGATGGCGTTCTGGCCGCTGTCGGTGAGCCATGCCGCCTTGTCCGGGCCCTGGATCACGCCATGGGGCGAAGAGCCTGCGCCAAGCGCGATGAGCTCGCTGCGGCCTGCCTTGGGATCGAACCAGCCGAGGTGCCCGCTGGCCTGCGCGCTGTACCAGACGCCGCCGTCGGGGGCCGGGGCCACGTCATGGATGCCGGTGCGCCTCGAGGCGCCCAGCGGCCACGATTGCATCCTGCCGGCCTGCGCCCTCGAAGGAGCGGCAGCCCCGGCCAGCAGCATGGCCCCGGTGGCGCCCAGGGCAGCACGTCGCGTGAAGGAGAGCATGGTCACCTCGCAAGGTGGTTGGCGAGGCTCAATTCTGGCCCCAAACCTCCTGCGCTGTCTCGATCACCAGGCGCAGCTTGTTGCGCTGGGCTTCCACCGCGATGTTGTTGCCGTGCACGGTGCTGGAGAAGCCGCACTGGGGCGACAACGCCAGCTGTTCGATGGGCGCGTACTGCGCCGCTTCGTCGATGCGCCGTTTCAGGTCATCCTTGCTCTCCATCTCACCGAACTTGGTCGTGACCAGGCCCAGCACGACGGTCTTGCCCTTGGGCAGGTAGCGCAGCGGACGGAAATCGCCGGACCGGTCGTCGTCGTATTCGAGGAAATAGGCGTCGAGGTCCATCTCCTTGAGCAGGGCCTCGGCCACGGGCTCGTAGTTGCCGGCGGCCGCATGGGTGCTCTTGAAGTTGCCCCGGCACAGGTGCATGGCCAGCAGCATGCCGGGCGGCTTTTGCGCCACCACCTTGTTGATGAACTTCGCGTAGCGGTGCGGCAGCTCGTTCGGGTCGTCGCCGCGCTGGCGCGCCGCTTCGCGCATCTTTTCGTCGCACAGGTAGGCCATGTTGGTGTCGTCCATCTGCACGTAGGTGCAGCCGGCGGCGGCCAGCGAGCGCAGTTCGTCGCCGTACGCCTTGGCGACGTCGTCATAAAACACCGGGTCAAGCTCGGGATAGGCTTCCTTGCTGATGCCCGCGCGGCCGCCGCGGAAGTGCAGCATGGTGGGCGAGGGGATGCAGACCTTGGGCGTGTGGCCCGCGCTCACCTGGCTCTTGAGGTACTGGAAGTCGGCCAGCTGGATGTCTTTCGCGTGGCGCACCTTGTCGATCACGCGCATCACGGGCGGCGCCAGTTCCTCGGTACCGTCAGGCTTGCGGATGGTGACCGGGATGTCGGTCTTCACGCCACCGAGCTGCTCGAGAAAGTCGATGTGGAAATACGTGCGGCGGAACTCGCCGTCGGTGATGCTCTTGAGCCCAACGCTCTCCTGGAACTTCACGATCTCGGTGATGGCCTTGTCTTCCACGGCGCGCAGCTGCTCGGGCGTGATTTCGCCCTTTGCTTTCTGTTCGCGCGCTTCGAGCAGGTACTTCGGGCGCAGGAAGCTGCCGACATGGTCGTAGCGGGCAGGCAATTGGCTCATCTTGTCTCCTTCGGGCTGTCGTTGTGGTTGATGATGGCTAGAGGTCGAGCACCAGCATTTTGCTGCGGGCGCGTGAGCAACAAGGCGTGAACTGGTCGTTCTTCGCCTTCTCTTCGTCGGTGAAATACAGGTCGCGATGCTCGGGTTCACCTTCCAGCACGCGGGTGATGCAGGTGCCGCACACGCCTTGCTCGCAGGACGTGAGGATCTCGACGCCTTGCGCCTGCAACGCCTGCACCACCGACTGGTCCTTCGCCACCTCGTACACCTTGCCGGTGCTGGCGAGCTTGACCTGGAACCCGCCGTCGGACGACTTGTCCTGCGGCGCCGCGGCGAAGTACTCGAGATGGATGTGCGATGACGGCCAGCCCATGCCTTCGGCAACCTGCAGCACGTGGTTGATGTAGCCCGCTGGACCGCAGATGTAGAGGTGTGTGCCCGGGTCGGGCGCGCCCAGTTCCGCAGGCACATTGAGGATCTGTGCAGCACCGCCGTCGTCGAAGTGGAAACGCACCTTGCCGGCAAAGGCGGAGTCGGCGATTTCCTGGACGAAGGCCGTGCGTTCCTTCGATCGGGTGCTGTAGTGCAGCGTGAAGTCGGCATCGATGGCCGACAGGCGTTGCGCCATGCACAGCAGCGGCGTCACGCCGATGCCGCCCGCGAAGAGCAGGCTTCGTTTTGCATGCGCCAGCGCAAAGTGATTGCGGGGCTCGCTGATGTGGATGACATCGCCCTCATTGACGGCGTCGTGCATTCCGGCCGAGCCCCCACGCGAAGCCGCGTCGCGCAGCACGGCGATGCGGTAGCGGTGCTGCTCGGTGGAGTCGTTGCACAGCGAGTACTGGCGCGTCAGGCCACCGGGCACCTGTACGTCGATGTGCGAGCCGGCGCTGAAGGCGGGCAGTGCGGCGCCGTCGACCCGCGCCAACTCGAAACTCGCGATGCCTTCGGCTTCCCGGTGCTTGCGCACCACCGTCACTGCAAGATGTTCCATGCGTCAGGCCGCCTGTGTTTCAGGTTGCTCCTGGGCCAGCAGGCGATCGAGCATGCGGCGCGACTGGACGCCGCCCGCATCGATGTTGAGCATCAGCAGCTTGCGCTGCGGGTGCAGCAACAGGTTGCTTTGCTGCGCTTCCAGCACCGCGGTGTCTTCGGCGAAGACCTTGGCCTGCCCGTCGCGGATCTGTGCCGTGAGCGCCTTGTCCCTCGGGTTGAAATTGCGGGCCATGCCCCAGAAGTACCACATGCTGGTCTCAGTCTCGGGCGTGAGGAAGTCCACCACGACACTGGACACCTTGTCTTTCGGGTCGGCGTTGTAGCCGCCCTTGCCGGCGTGCGCCACACCCACCTCGATCATGATGTGGCTGGGCGGCGTGAAGCGGCAGACCTGCCAGCGATCCACCGGCACGTCGTCGGCGAGGTTGTTGCCGCGCAGGTTGGCACGCCAGAAGGGCGGGGCCATCACGTTCTCCATGAAGCGGCTGGTGACGACCGTGTCGCCCTCGGTTTTGGTCGAGACCGCGGCCTCGTCGATCTCCTTCTGGCCGATGCTGGTGGTGTGCACGTAGGTTTCGTGCGTGAGGTCCATCAGGTTGTCGATCATCAGCCGGTAGTCGCAGTTGATGTGGTACAGGCCGCCGCCGTATGCCCACTCGGGGTTCTCGGCCCATTCGAGGTGATGGATCCTGGCGGGGTCCGCCAATTGCTCATCGCCGGGCCAGACCCAGATGAAACCGTAGCGCTCGACCACCGGATAACTGCGGATGCGCGGAAAGCCCTGCACGCGCTGGCCCGGCATGGACACCGTCTTGCCGTCGCAGCCCATGGCCAGGCCGTGGTAGCCGCACACCAGTTTGCCTTCGCAGACCTGGCCGAGGGATAACTGGGCGCCCCGATGCGGGCAGAAATCTTCAAGTGCTGCGACCTTGCCTTGGTCGGCGCGGTAGAAGACGATTTTCTCGCCGCAGATCTGGCGGCCGAGGGGCTTGTCGTCGATTTCGGCGGGTGTGCAGGCAACGTACCAGGCGTTTTTGGGGAACATGCTTGTCCTTGCTATGGGGGCTAATCGTCGGATTGCGGGTTGAATTTCGAGCCGCGATTATGCGGAAAAATCCCCTGCATGTATACATCAATTGTGATTGAAAGCCAGAATAATTGACTAATTGCCATTTATTCGTCATTAATTAGCCGGTTATAGTTATACTTGTTTGATGTTGTGTATACAGGAGGCTGGCAAATGACAGACCCAACACCTCTCTCGTCTTTCGACGCCCAGGACGGCGGCTCGTCCCAGGCCGTCAAGGCGCAGTTGCGCTTGCGCGAGATGATCCTGGCCGGCGAGCTGCCTGGCGGCGCGCGCATTGCAGAGCTTGCGATCGTGGAGAAATTGCGCGTATCGCGCACACCGATTCGCGCCGCCCTGGTGCGCCTGGAGCAGGAGGGACTGCTGCAGGCGCTGCCCGGTGGTGGCTTTGCGGTGCGCACGTTCTCCGAGCGCGACGTGTCCGACGCGATCGAACTGCGCGGCACCGTCGAAGGCCTCGCGGCCCGGCTCGCGGCCGAGCGCGGGGCGCCCGCTGCGGTCCTGGCGGAAGCCGGCGCATGCCTGGCGCAAATCGACGAAGTGCTGCGTCAACCGGCACTCGATGACGAGGCTTTCCTGCGCTACGTCGATCTCAACCAGAATTTCCACCAGCTCCTGAGCGAACTGGCGGGCAGCGCCGTGATCCGGCGGGAACTGGAGCGCGTCGTGAAGTTGCCGTTCGCATCGCCGTCGGCCTTCGTGGTGCTGCAGGCCAATTCGCCGCAGGCGCGCGACATGCTCGTGGTGGCCCAGGACCAGCACCGGCAGGTGCTCGACGCGATCGAGCGGCGCGAGGGCTCGCGCGCCGAAGCCATCATGCGCGAACATGCCCGCATTGCGCGACGCAACCTGCGCGATGCCATGCAAGAACAGAACCTGGACCGCATGCCGGGTGTGCGGTTGATTCG
>DATHWV010000162.1:0-5961 GCA_035460205.1 Ramlibacter sp. | reverse complement strand
CACGGCGACGACACCGCCACCCTGGCCCACGCCGGACTGCGCGTGGTCGCCTTCGATCTCTCGGCCGCCGACGTCGACGCCGCCAGGATGCGGGTTCCTTCGGCGGTCATTGAATGCAGGGATGTGCGCGACCCATTTCCTGTCCAGGCCAACCAACTGGGCGTGGTGGTAGCAAGCCTGTCGTTGCATTACTTCGGCTGGGCCGAGACGGTCGCCCTGGCGCAACGAATCCACGACGTGCTTCGGCCGGGCGGTGTGCTGCTGTGCCGCCTGAACTCCTCTGAGGACCGGAATTTCGGCGCCTCAGGCCATCCGCAGGTCGAGCCGGGCTACTTCCTGGTCGATGGCAAACCCAAGCGCTTCTTCGACGAAGCTGCGGTTCGCACGCTGTTCGCCACCGGCTGGCGGATTCTTTCGCTGGAACACCTCACCACCCTCAAGTATGTGAAGCCAAAGGCCTTGTGGGAGGTCGTCCTTGAACGGGACGCCTGACCCACTGGCTTTTGCCTCGTTTTAATTAAATTGCACGCAATTTAATTTGACGCTATAATTCAGCCATGCCGCAGAAATTCACCCCCGACCAGGCCCTGCTGCTGGACAACCAGCTGTGCTTTGCCCTGTACTCGACCTCGCTGGCCATGACCAAGCTCTACAAGCCCTTGCTGGATGAGCTGGGCCTCACCTACCCGCAATACCTTGCGATGCTGGTGCTGTGGGAGCGCGACGGCCTGATGGTGTCGGAACTGGGCGAACGCCTGTTCCTCGATTCCGGCACGCTCACGCCCCTGCTCAAGCGCCTGGAAACGGCCGGCCTGATCGCCCGCATCCGCGACGTCGAAGACGAGCGGCGCGTGCACATCACCCTCACCGCCGCCGGCCGCAAGCTCAAGGCCAGGGCCCAGAAGGTGCCCGGCTGCATCCTGAGCGCCAGCCAGTGCTCGGTCCCCGAACTCATCCAGCTCACCAGCCAGATTCGCGGCCTGCGCGAACGGCTGGCCGGCTGAGCCGCCGTTTTTTTCAACCCCGTCAACCCCAAGGAAACCTCCATGACCACGCAACTCGAAAAAGTCCTGTACACCGCCAAGGCCCACACCACCGGTGGCCGCGAAGGCGCTTCGCGCACCGATGATGGCCGCCTGGACATCAAGCTGTCGTCGCCCGGCACGTCCGGCAGCGGCACCAACCCCGAGCAGCTGTTCGCGGCCGGCTATTCCGCCTGTTTCATCGGCGCCATGAAGGCCGTCGCCGGCAAGATGAAGGTCACGCTGCCCACCGACTTGGCCATCGACGCCGAAGTGGACCTGGGCCCGACGCCGGGCGCCTACGGCATCGCCGTCCGCCTGAACATCAGCCTGCCGGGCATGGACCGCGCTGCCGCGCAAGGCCTGGTCGACGCCGCGCACAAGGTGTGCCCGTACTCCAACGCCACCCGCGGCAACATCGACGTGGGCATCACCCTGGTCTAAAGAAGTGGATGCCGGGTCAAGCCCGGCATGCTGTCCCCCATGCGGCCCGCCTGTGTTGAACAGGCGGGCCGTTTCGTTTAGGGTGTGTGGATGACTACCACCACCCTCCTCGTGCGGCAGGACCAGCTGGGCACGACGCGCATCGCCTCCCGTGAACCCACACCGCTGGCCGATGGCCAGGTGCGCGTGCGCATCGACTCATTCGCGCTCACCTCCAACAACATCACCTACGCCGCTTTCGGTGACGCGATGAACTACTGGCAGTTCTTCCCCACAGGCGAGGCCGGTTGGGGCATCGTGCCCGTATGGGGATTCGCCACCGTCGTGCAATCGTTGCATCCCGGCGTGGCGGTGGGCGAGCGCCTGTACGGTTACTGGCCGATGGCCAACGAAGCCGTGCTGCAGCCGGGCCGCATCAGCGCCAGCGGTTTCAGCGACGCCACGCCCCACCGCGCGGAACTGCATCCGGTCTACAACCAGTACGCGCGCTGCAGCGCCGACCCGTTCTACACAGCCGATACGGAGGATGCGCAAGCGCTGCTGCGCCCGTTGTTCACGACGTCCTGGCTGATCGACGACTTCATGGCCGACAACGATTTCTTCGGCGCCGACACGATGCTGCTCTCCAGCGCCTCCAGCAAGACCGCGTACGGCACCGCATTCCAGCTGATACAACGCCCCGGGATCGAAGTCGTGGGCCTGACCTCCGCCGGCAACAAGGCCTTCTGCGAAAGCCTGGGCTGCTACAGCCGCGTGCTCAGCTATGAGGAACTCGGCCAGGTGAGCGCCGACGCCAACTGCGTGTACATCGACTTCGCCGGCAACGCCACCTTGCGCCGCGACATCCACACGCGCTTTGCCAACCTGAAGTACAGCTGTTCGATCGGCGGCACGCACGTGGAGCAACTGGGTGGCGCGAAAGACCTGCCCGGGCCGCGCGCCACGCTGTTCTTTGCGCCGGCCCAGATCAAGAAGCGGCAGGCTGATTGGGGGCCGGCCGAACTCGGCAAGCGGCTGGTGGCGGCCTGGCATGCCTTCCAGGCCAAGGTGTCGCGGCCGGATGCGCCATGGCTGAAGGTGGAGCACCACCGCGGGACCGATGCGGTAGCTGCGGCGTATGCACAGGTGCTGGGCGGCAAGGGCGATCCGCGCACCGGCCACATGCTGTCGATGGGCTGAACCTGCCGCTTGCGGGCCCGGCGACAATGGGCCATGTCGTCGCACCCTTACGAAACCCTCACGCCCGATGCCGTCATGGACGCGCTGGCCTCGGTCGGCCTGCACGGCGACGGCCGGCTGATGGCGCTGAGCTCCTATGAAAACCGCGTCTACCAGGCGCACCTGGAAGAGCCGGTCGAGGGTCACAACGCAGTGGTCGCCAAGTTCTACCGGCCCGGACGCTGGAGCGAAGCGCAGATCCTCGAAGAGCACGAATTCTCGGCGCAGCTGACGGCCGGCGAAGTGCCGGCGGTGGCCCCGCTGGTGCTCAATGGCGCAAGCTTGCACCACCACGCAGGCTTCTCGTTCAGCGTCAGCCCGCGCCGCGGCGGCCGCGCGCCGGAACTCGACGATGGCGAGGTGCTGGAGTGGATTGGCCGGTTTCTCGCGCGGATCCACGCTGTCGGTGCAAGCCAGCCCTTCACCACGCGCCCCGCGCTGGACCTCTCGACTTTCGGCCTGGAGCCCAGGAACTGGCTGATCGACAACCACAAGGTCCCGCTCGACGTGCAATCGGCCTGGGAGAAGCAGTGCGACGAAGCGCTGGCCATGATCCGTGACACAGCACTGGGCGAGGGCAAGAGCGACACCGCGATGATCCGCCTGCATGGCGACTGCCACCCCGGCAACATCCTCTGGACGCCCGGCCAGGGCCCGCACTTCGTGGACCTGGACGATGCGCGCACAGGTCCTGCCGTGCAGGACCTGTGGATGCTGCTGTCCGGCGACCGATCGCAGCGCCAGAAGCAGCTGGGCGCACTGGTGGACGGCTATGAACAGATGCGCGAATTCGACCGCGAGGAACTCGCGCTCATCGAGCCATTGCGCACGCTGCGCCTGATCCACTACAGCGCATGGCTGGCGCGGCGCTGGGACGACCCGATCTTCCCCATCAACTTTCCGTGGTTCGGCTCGAGCGACTACTGGCAGGGCCAGGTGCAGATGCTCGAAGAGCAGGTCGAGGCGATGGCCGAGCCGCCGCTGGTGGCCTGACGGCTACGCGGGGCAGCTCGCCGCGGCGAGCCACGCAGACAGGGAGCCCGCGTTGACCGGATTGGCGTTGCCGATCTTGTAGTACACGTTGTTGTCGCTGGCATTCACACCCAGGTAGGTGTTAGTCGCTGCATAGTGGCGGAAGTAATAGATCCCGGCGGTCTGCGACGTCGAAGCCGGCGCGAACAGCCCGGCGTAATTCGCCTGCGCATAGTTGAACAGGCAATCCGCGCCGGTGACGGCCGAGCTTAAGGTCACTGTTTTAAGCGGGCCCCAATCTGCGAAGTAGCCGTACATGCCCGCACGCGCCTGCAGGGCAAAGTTACCGCCGGGAGGTGCGACCTGGAAGCCGGCGGCGTCGGCCCGGGTGGCCACGCCTGCCGTCACGCTGGAAAAGCCGGTGAGTTGGATGTCGTCCACGTACCAGCCGACGGCGGCACTGGTTTGCGGGTACCAGCTGCCCGACTGCAACGCATAGCGCCAGCGCAAGAGCACCGTGCGGTTGGCATAAGCGGCCAGCGACACGCTCCGGCTGGTGAATTCCATTTCGCCGAAGTCCGACGTCATGCCCGACTGCTGCCCGGCCTGCTCGAACACGGTCGTCCAGTTCGCGCCCTCGTCCGTCGACACTTCGACCAACGCGCGCTGGACCGGTGATGACAGGCCCAGGCGGCTGGCAAAGTGCAACGTGGCATCCGCGCTCGCAACAACAGGCTGGGCCAGCAGCATCACCTGGTCGGCCGCCTCTGGATGCGCGAAGTGGAAAGACGCCGAACCGTTCGCGGAAACATCGGTGGCGACCAGCGAGTAGCCCGCGCTGGTCGAGGCCGTGAAATGCCCCGCGCCCATTTCCGCACCATCGCTGAACTCAAGCGGCGACATCGTGAGGCTGCGCCACTGGTAGGTCGAGGCGCCTGTCACGGCGGAAAAGCCGTAGGTGCCGACCTGGTTGGAGGCCAGCGCCGCGCTGCCCGATATCGTGACCGGCTCGACGCTCGCCGTGTCGGCGTCGAACACGGTGGTGGTATAGGTGAACGAGCGGGGAACGCCCGACACCACCACGTTGGATATCGTGACCTGGTAAGCGGTGTCGGCGGCTGGGCGCGCCCAACTCATGCCGTCGGCGTAGGCGCCGGGGTACCAGACCAGCGTGTTCTCGCCGAACCCGTTGACAGGCACCTCCTTGCGGGTGGCGATCGAAGCACCGTTTTCCGTCATGCTCACCGTGGCTGCGGAGAAGTCCGCACCGGGGTAGCTGAATGACCAGCGCGCGTAGACCACCGCATGGGGCGCGTAGCCCTTGGGTGGCCACGCCACGAAATCGTCGCGCACCGCGGGGCGGGCCGAATGGATGTTCGCGTCCTGCACCCAGAGTGCGTTGACGGGGTTGTCGCCCCCCACATCTCCGGTGCCCATCGCCTGGGTCTGCGGATAGAGGATCCAGCGCCGGTGACCCACGATGGTGTTGTTGGCGCCGGAGTCGCGCATATAGCTCTCGCCCACGCTCTCGGCGCCGCTGCGGCCGATGGTCAGGTTGGACTTGGCCGCCGCTTCGGACGCGGTGGCGTTGAAGCAGGTCCAGCCGACCGGCGGTGTGTGGCTGAGCGCGCCGTTGGCGGCCATCAGCATCGCGGCCTGCTGGGCTTTCTGGTTGAACGTGGTGTCGAGTTGCACGGCCGCCGGCACGCCCGCCATGGCGCGGAACCAGTTGATCCGGCGCAGCACCGCCGCCTTGTTCTCGGCGGAAGAGTCCCCTGCGTTGCAGGCGGAGGTGTCGCCGCTCCAACCCACCGGCACCTGCGATGACGACGCATAGACAGTCTTGTAGAAGAGCAGCACTTCGGCCCGGCTGCCGGTGTCGACGATGTACCCGCCGTCGGCCGCAGACCAGGGGCGCTTGCCGGCTGCCAGGCCGTCGAGCGACGGCGGAAAGCTTGGGGCTTCGGGGCCTGTCATGGGCGCCCGGGCGGCTACGGGCGCGTCGCCGCCACCGCAGGCGGCGATCAACATCGCCGGCAACAGGCAGGTCAGCGCACGAAAGCCCCGAGCTGGAACCATGGCCCCCTCATGCATGCCCCTGCATGCCTCGCAGCCATTCTGCCCCGGTGCTTCCGGCGGCGCATCCTGCAAATGGGGGAGCCGGCGTCAGGCCTGCACGTCGATGTGGTACAGGCCCCACGGGCACAGCGCGAAGCGCTGGTCCACCGGCTTGGCCATCATGTCGGGGAACTTGTCGGGCTCGTAGACCGCCCAGAGCGGGCCCAACCCGCCCAGCGGCATGGGC
>DATHWV010000161.1:0-13461 GCA_035460205.1 Ramlibacter sp. | reverse complement strand
GGCGCGCTGTTCGGCTCGCTCCCGGTCGCCTTCATCTACTCGTTCTTCGTCGAGTACTACGTCTCGGGGATGACGGGCTCGGTCAAGGAGTGACCGAGCCGCCACAGAAGCGTTACAGCTTCTGCTGCTGCATGAACCGGTCGAACGTCGCTTCGGTGAAGCGGAACCACAGGTTCTGGTCAGCGCGGAACTTGGTCAGGTCCGCGTAGATCTTCTTCCAGTTCTCATTCTTGGCGGAGATTTCCTCGTAGATGGTCATCGAGTGCTTGAACGCCTCGGTCATCATGTCCTGCGGGAATGGGCGCAGCTTGGCGCCGCTGGCCACCAGCTGCTTGAGCGCCACCGGGTTGCGCGCGTCGTACTTGGCCTGGATGTCCACGTGGGCCTGGGCGGTCGCGGCCTCGATGATCGCCTTGTTCTCGGCCGACAGCGAATCCCATGCTTTCTGGTTCACGAAGAAGTCGAGTTCGGCGGACCCTTCCCAGAACCCCGGGTAGTAGTAGAACGGCGCCACCTTCGCGAAGCCCAGCTTCTGGTCGTCGTACGGGCCGACCCACTCCGCTGCGTCGATGGTGCCCTTTTCGAGCGACTGGTAGATCTCGCCGCCGGGCAGGTTCTGCGGCACACCGCCCATGCGCTCGATGATCTTGCCGGCCAGGCCCGCGATGCGGAACTTCAGGCCCTTGATGTCCTTGCTGCTCTTGACTTCCTTGCGGAACCAGCCGCCCATCTGCGCGCCGGTGTTGCCGCCGGGGAAGTTGACGATGTTGTATTTGGCGTAGAACTCGCGCATCAGCTTGCCGCCATTGCCCTCGACCATCCACGCCGTCATCTGGCGGCTGTTCAGGCCAAAGGGAATCGCGCAGCCGAGCGAGAAGCACTCGTCCTTGCCGAAGAAGTAATACGGCGCGGTCTGCGCCATCTCGATGGAGCCCTGTTGCACGCCGTCCACCACGCCGAAGGCGGGCATCAGTTCACCGGCCGCATGGGTGGAGATCTCGAACTTGCCGCCCGACATGGTGCGCACGGCCTTCGCGAAAACTTCGGCGCCGCCGAACAGCGTGTCGAGCGACTTGGGAAAGCTGGACGCGAGGCGCCAGCGGATGGCTGCCTGCGCATGGACTGCGGGTGCAATGCCCGCGGCGAGCACACCGGCGATGCCGGCATTCTTGATGAGGGAACGTCGATCCATGGATGGGTACTCCTTGTTTTGGTGCACCGATCATGCGTTCGCCCACGCCCCAAATCCTTTCAACTGGCTGGCAATAAAAAAGGCTGCACCTTTCGGTGCAGCCTGAATCCGGAAATGAAAACCTGGCTTGTCGTTTACAGCTTCTGCGATTGCATGAAGCGGTCGAACGTGGCCTCGGTGAAGCGGAACCACAGGTTCTGGTCGGCGCGGAACTTGGAGTAGTCCGCGTAGATCTTCTTCCACGATTCGTTCTTGCCGTTGAGTTCCTCGTACAGGCCCATGGCTTCCTTGAACGCGGCGGACATCATGTCCTGCGGGAAGGGACGCAGCTTGGTGCCGGCGCCCACGAGCTGCTTGAGCGCGGTGGGGTTCAGGGCGTCGTAGCGGGCCTGCATGTAGGTGTGGGCCTGGGCCGACGCGGCAGCGACGATCGCCTTGTTCTCGGCCGACAGCGCCTCGTAGGCCTTGGTGTTGAAGAAGAAGTCCAGTTCCGGACCGCCTTCCCACCAGCCGGGGTAGTAGTAGAACGGGGCGACCTTGTTGAAGCCGAGCTTCTGGTCGTCGTACGGACCGACCCATTCGGCCGCATCGATCGTGCCCTTTTCCAGCGCGGGATAGATTTCGCCGCCGGGGATGTTCTGCGGCACACCGCCGATGCGCTCGAGCACCTTGCCGCCGAAGCCGCCGATGCGGAACTTCAGGCCCTTGACGTCCTTGACCGACTTGATTTCCTTGCGGAACCAGCCACCCATCTGGGCGCCGGTGTTGCCGCCCAGGAAGTTGACGATGTTGTAGCCGGCGTAGAACTCGCGCATCAGCTTCATGCCGTTGCCTTCGAGCATCCAGGCGGTCATCTGGCGGCTGTTCAGGCCGAAGGGGATCGCGCAGCCGAGCGCGAAGCACTCGTTCTTGCCGAAGAAGTAGTACGGAGCGGTGTGGGCGCCTTCGATGGAGCCCTGCTGCACGCCGTCCACCACGCCGAATGCGGGCATCAGTTCACCGGCGGCATGCACCGACACTTCGAACTTGCCACCCGACATGGCCTTGACGCCATCAGCGAAGACTTCAGCCGCCTTGTAGATCGTGTCGAGCGACTTGGGGAAGCTCGAGGCGATGCGCCAGCGGACGGTGGCCTGTGCGTGCACCGCGGGCGCAATGCCGGCGGCCAGCACGCCGGCGATGCCGGCGTTCTTGATGAGTGATCGACGATCCATGGATGGCTCCTCTAGTTAAAAATTCCGGGTCGAAGATTGGCGACGGAAATCTCCGTCGAATCTGCCCGCAATTCTAGGAACGCACCCACTTTGGTATTCAGGGGTTTTCCCTTGAGAAATACCCGGAAGCCTTTGGTATTCAGCCGTCCGTCAGCAAAGCTACAGGAACAAAAGGAAGGTGTTAGCCGACAACTTTGAGCGAAGGCGGCACGCGCCCCGCAAGTTCGGCAAAGCGCGCGCGCACCGATGCCTCGATGCCGGCGGCGTCCAGTCCCTGCAGGGCAAGCAGCTTGGCCGGGTCGCCGTGTTCGATGAACTCGTCGCGCAAGCCCAGCTGCAGCACCGGCCGCGTGACGCCGGCCGCGTGAAGCGCCTCGGCCACCGCGCTGCCGGCGCCGCCCATGACGGCGCCTTCTTCCACCGTCACCAGCGCTTCGTGCTGCGCCGCCACTTCGAGCAGTAGCGCAATGTCCAGCGGCTTGGCCCAGCGCATGTTGACCACCGTGGCATCGAGCCGCTCGGCCGCGGCCAGCGCCGGATACAGCAACGTGCCGAACGCCAGGATGGCGACGCCATGCGGCGCGCCGTCGGCCACCGCAGCGCGGGTGCGCCGCACCTCGCCCTTGCCGAAGGGCAGCGGTTGCAGGCCTGGTTCCATCGCCGCGCCGACACCAGCCCCGCGGGGATAGCGCACGGCCACCGGGTGGTCCTGCTCGAACGCGCTGGTGAGCAGCTTGCGGCACTCGTTCTCGTCGGCCGGGCACGCCACGCTCATGTTGGGAACGCAGCGCAGGTAGGGAATGTCGTAAGCGCCGGCGTGGGTCGCGCCGTCGGCACCGACGAGCCCCGCGCGGTCGAGCGCAAACACCACCGGCAGGTTCTGCAACGCGACGTCGTGGACCAGCTGGTCGTATCCGCGTTGCAGGAAGGTCGAATAGATCGCGACCACCGGCTTGAGCCCTTCGCAGGCCAGGCCGGCGGCGAAGGTGACCGCATGCTGCTCGGCGATGCCGACATCGTGGTAGCGCGCCGGAAACAGTCGTTCGAATTCCACCATGCCGGAGCCTTCGCGCATGGCAGGCGTGATGCCGACAAGGCGTTCATCCTTCGCGGCCATGTCGCACAGCCACTGGCCGAACACTTGCGTGAAGGTCTGCTTGGGCGGCGTGGCCGGTTTGACGAAGCCCACGGCCGGGTCGAACTTGCCGGAGGCGGCGTGGTACTTCACCGGATCGGCTTCGGCCAGCTTGTAACCCTGGCCCTTCTTGGTGACTACGTGCAGGAACTGCGGGCCTTTCAGGTGCTTGATGTTCTCCAGCGTGGGCACCAGCGAATCCAGGTCATGGCCGTCGATCGGCCCGACGTAGTTGAAGCCGAACTTCTCGAACAGCGTGGCGGGCACGAGCATGCCCTTGGCGCCTTCCTCGAAGCGCTTGGCCAGCTCGAACAGCGGCGGCGCGACCTTGAGAACGTTCTTGCCCACGTTCTTGGCGGCGGCGTAGAACTGCCCGCTCATCAGCTGCGCGAGGTAGCGATTCAGCGCGCCCACCGGCGGGCTGATCGACATGTCGTTGTCGTTCAGGATGACCAGCAGGTCGCAATCGGCAACGCCGCCATTGTTCAGTGCCTCGAACGCCATGCCGGCGGTCATCGCGCCGTCGCCGATGATGGCGACGGCCTTGCGGTTTTCGCCCTTGAGCTTGGCCGCCACCGCCATGCCCAGCGCGGCTGAGATGCTGGTGGAGGAATGCGCGGTGCCGAAGGCGTCGTATTCACTCTCGCTGCGCACCGGAAAGCCCGACAGCCCGTCCAGTTGCCGCAGCGAACCCATGCGCTCGCGCCGGCCGGTCAGGATCTTGTGCGGGTACGTCTGGTGGCCCACGTCCCAGACAAGGCGGTCGTACGGCGTGTTGAACACGTAGTGCAGTGCGATGGTCAATTCCACCGTGCCGAGGTTGGAACTCAGGTGGCCGCCCGTGCGCGAGACACTGTCCAGCACGAAGGCGCGCAGTTCGTCGGCCAGGGGCTTGAGCTCGGTGCGCGGCAGCTTGCGCAGCTGCGCCGGGTCATTGATGGATTCGAGCAGTGAAGACATCGCTTTTGTGGTTTCCCTGGGATCTGTCGATGTTCAGTTGTCGCGGTTGACCACCATCATGGCCAGCGCTTGTAAAGCCCGCGTGTCCGCGAGGCCGCTGGCGGCAAGCGCTTCCGTCGCCTGCGCGAGCAGCTCCTGGGCAAAGGCGGCCGAGCGCTCCAGTCCGAGCAGCGACACATAGGTAGGCTTGTCCTGAGCAGCGTCCTTGCCGGGTGTCTTGCCGAGCGTCGCCGAGTCGGCGGTGACGTCCAGGATGTCGTCCACCACCTGGAAGGCCAGGCCCACGGCCTCGCCATAACGTTCCAGCGACGCCAACGCCCCGGCATCTGCGGTGCCGCAAGCAGCGCCCATCATCACGCTGCCCTGCAGCAGCGCGCCGGTCTTGAGCCGGTGCATTTCACGCAGCTGGGCCTCGTTCAGCGCCAGGCCGATGCTGGCCAGGTCGATCGCCTGGCCGCCGGCCATGCCGGCATGTCCCGCGGCCCGCGCGAGCAGGCGGCACAGCAAGGCTTGCACGGCCGCCGGCACCGCCGGGCCTTCGGGCGCCAGCAACTCGAACGCCAGCGCCTGCAGCGCGTCGCCCGCGAGCAGGGCCTGGGCCTGGCCGAACTTCACGTGCACGGTGGGCTTGCCACGGCGCAGGACGTCGTTGTCCATGCAGGGCATGTCGTCGTGGACCAGCGAATACGCGTGGATCAGCTCAACCGCGCACGCGGCCCGCAGGGCGGCCTCTTCGTTCCCGCGGACCGCTTCGCTCGCGGCCAGCACGAGCATCGGCCGCAGCCGCTTGCCCCCATCGAGCACGGCATAGCGCATGGCTTCGCCGAGGCCCGCCGGGGAATCCGCGATGACCCAGTCCGACAGGGCCTGCTCGACACGGGCGAGCCGCCCGGCGCTCCACGCGCGCAGGTCAAATGGAACGGTCACTCTTGCGTCCACGGTTTCAGCGTGCCTTCATCCAGCACCTTGATCTGGTTTTCGACCGCCTGCAATTTGTCACGGCAAAACTGGAGCAATTCGGCGCCCCGCTGGTAGCCGGTCAACAATTGCTCCAGCGGCAACTGGCCCGACTCGATCAGGCCGACCAGTTGTTCGAGCTCTTCCAGCGCGGCTTCGTAGCTGGCCGGGGGTTTTGGCGGGGCCTTGGGCATGAAATTCAGGGGTGAAACCTTGGATTCTAGGGTGTCGGCCCCCAGTTAGGAGGCTGGGCAGCCCGCAGAGAGGCGGAGGGTACAATCCCCTTCCCCCAATCCGGTGCCGCACCGGCACTGCTTCCACCCATTTTCCGATCCCGCGCCAGTCCACGGATAAAGCGCTTACCCTGCCCCTTCATAGGGGGAGTCTCTAGGTCAGGTCACCCATGTCTGATTTAAGTCTTCAACTGCAGCAGGCCGCAAGCCAACTACCAGTTTCCAGCTATTTCGACGAAGCGCTGTTCAGGCGCGAGATGGCATCCATCTTCCAGCGAGGGCCCCGCTATGTGGGGCACGAACTCGCGGTCCCCCACCGGGGCGACTACTACACCCTCCCCCAGGAAGGTGGCGGCCGCGCATTGTTGCGCACCCCGCGTGGCGTTGAGCTCGTCTCCAACGTATGCCGGCACCGCCAGGCGATGATCCTGAAGGGCCGCGGCTCGATTGAATGGGGCCCCGGCGCGGGTGGCAACATCGTCTGCCCCTTGCACCGCTGGACCTACAGCGGCGGCAACGGCGGGCCTGCCGGCCGCCTGCTGGGCGCGCCGCACTTTGCGCAGGACCCGTGCCTGGACCTCAACAACTATCCGCTGCAGTCCTGGAACGGCCTGCTCTTTGAGAAGAACGCCACCGACGTGGCCGCCGACCTTGCCAACATGGGCCCGCGCGCCGACCTGGACTTCAGCGGCATGGTGCTCGACCGCGTCGAGATGCACGAGTGCAACTACAACTGGAAGACCTTCATCGAGGTCTACCTCGAGGACTACCATGTCGGCCCGTTCCATCCGGGGCTGGGCAGCATGGTCGACTGCGAGGACCTGCGCTGGGAGTTCAAGGACAACTATTCGGTGCAGACCGTGGGCGCGGCCAACCGGCTGGGCAAGGCCGGCAGCCCGGTGTACGAACGCTGGCAGAACGCGCTGCTCCAGTACAGCAGCGGCAAGCCGCCCAAGTACGGCGCGATCTGGCTCACCTACTACCCGCACATCATGGTGGAGTGGTACCCGCACGTCCTCACCGTGTCGACGCTGCATCCCCTCGGGCCGCAAAAGACGATGAACATGGTGGAGTTCTATTACCCCGAGGAGATCGCGGCGTTCGAACGCGATTTCGTCGAAGCCCAACAGGCCGCCTACATGGAAACCTGCGTCGAGGACGACGAGATCGCCGAGCGCATGGATGCCGGCCGCCTGGCCCTGATGCGACGCGGCGACAACGAGACCGGTCCTTACCAGAGCCCGATGGAAGACGGCATGCAGCACTTCCACGAGTGGTACCGGAAAAATATGAGCCCCCACGTTTGCGGCTTCGCCGCTGCTCTGCCCCCTCAGGGGGCTCAGCCGGCTTGGGGCGGCCCGGCGCCGGCTGCCCAGCCGCGCGACTGATGCCCGCCTTCGTCGCGGGGCGCCACAGCGGCGTTGCGGTGCCGCTGGACCGCGCCAACGTCGACACCGACGCCATCTTTCCCAAGCAGTATGGCCGCGGGATCGCGCACAACGGCTTCGGGCCGGTGCTGTTCGACTCGTGGCGCTACCTCGATCCGGGTGACCTGGCGAGCGACCATTCGGCGCGCCGCGCCAACCCGGACTTCGTGCTGAACCGGCCCGAGCTGCACGGCGCCACCATCCTGCTCGCGCGTGAGAACTTCGGCTGCGGCTCCAGCCGCGAGCACGCGGTGTGGGCGCTGCGCGACTACGGCTTCAAGGCCGTCATCGCACCCAGCTTCGGCGAAATCTTCCGGCAGAACTGCCCTCTCAACGGCATCGCGGCCATCACCTTGCCGGCTCGCGACGTCGAGTCCCTGTTCACCATGGGCACGCAAGGCGCACTACGCATCACCCTGGACCTCGGCGCCGGCCGGATCGAGTGCGGCGGCGCAAGCTTCGGCTTTGCGCTGACCCCGCGCGAGCGAGACATGCTCATGCAGGACACCGACTGGATCGGCGCCACGCTGGCTCACCGCGAGCGCATCGCAGCGTTCGAGGCAGATCGCATGGCGCGGCAGCCGTGGCTGCACAAGGTGTTGGGGGATTCATGAGCGCGCTCTGGATGGTGCTCGCGTCCTTCTTCTTTGCCGCGATGGCGGTGTGCGTGAAGTTCGCTTCCGCCTGGTTCAACGCGGCAGAGCTGGTGTTCTGGCGCGGCCTGCTCGGCATGCTGTTCCTCTGGCTGCTCGCGCGCAGCCGCGGCGTATCGCTGGCCACGCCCTACCCGGCCATGCACGCCTGGCGCAGCCTGGTAGGCACCATCTCACTGGGCGCGTGGTTCTACGCGATCGCAGGCCTGCCGCTGGCCACCGCCATGACGCTCAACTACATGAGCAGCGTCTGGGTCGCGGCCTTCCTCGTCGGCGGCGCACTGCTGGCGTGGGACCCGCGCACCGAAGGCCCGCCCTTGCGCCAGGGCGGGCTCGCCATCACCGTGCTCGCCGGTTTTGCCGGCGTGCTGCTCATGCTGCAGCCGACCATCGAACAGAACCAGCTGTTCGCCGGCGTGGTCGGGCTGATGTCGGGCCTGACGGCGGCATTCGCATACATGCAGGTGATGGCGTTGGGCAAGCTGGGCGAGCCCGAGACGCGCACGGTGTTCTATTTCGCGCTCGGCTCGGCCGTGGCGGGCGCAGCCGGGATGCTGGTGACCGGCTTGTCGCATTGGGACTGGATGCACGCCCTCTGGCTGCTGCCGATGAGCTTGCTCGCTTCGCTGGGCCAGCTGTGCATGACCCGGGCCTACAACCACGGCGCCACGCTGGTCGTCGCCAGCCTGCAGTACTCCGGCCTGGTGTTCGGCGCAATCTTCAGCATCACGCTGTTCGGCGACCAGATCACGCTGCTGGGCTGGGCCGGCATGGCGCTCATCATCGCCAGCGGCATCACCGCCACGGTGCTGCGCTCGAGGGCCGCGCCGGATTCGCCCGGCGAGGAACACTGATGGCGCTGAACGCAAGATAATTTGGCCATGCACACCACCCTCATTTCCGTCGACCAGCTCCAGGCCCTGCAACGCAGCGGTGCGCCGCTGATGATCTTCGACTGTTCGTTCGACCTGATGAACCCGGCCACGGGGGAAGAGCAATACCGCAAGGCCCACATCCCGGGCGCGGTCTATGCGGACCTGGATTCCAGTTTGTCCGACTTCGGGGCTGTAGGCCCCGACGGCAAGCGCCATCCCCACGAGGACGCCGCATCGGGCGGACGCCATCCGCTGCCCAGCCGCGAGAAGTTCGCGATGTGGCTGTCCAGCGTCGGGTTCGCCAACACGATGCAAGCCGTGGTGTACGACCGCAACAACGCCACCTACTGCGGGCGCCTGTGGTGGATGCTCAAGTGGGCGGGCCACGATGCGGTGGCGGTGCTCGACGGTGGCCTGCAAGCCTGGCAGGCGGGCGGTGGCGACGTGACCGATCGCGTCGAGCCTTCGCACTTCCAGTCGAATTTCGAACTGCGCGATGAGTTGCGCTCGCTCGCCACCACGGCCATGGTGGAAAAGGCCCTGGGCAAGAAGGGCCAGACCCTCATCGACGCACGCGCCACCCCGCGCTACAAGGGCGAAGTGGAGCCGCTGGACCCGGTGGCCGGGCACATTCCCGGTGCGTTGAACCGCCCCTTCGCCCAGAACATCGGGCCCGATGGCAAGTTCAAGCCGGCCGCGCAGCTGCGGCAGGAGTTCGAGGAAGTGCTGGGCGGGCGCGACCCCGCGAGCGTCGTCCACCACTGCGGCAGCGGCGTCACCGCCGTGCCGAATGTGCTGGCCATGGAAATCGCGGGCCTGGGAACCGGCGCGATGTACGCGGGCGGCTGGAGCGAGTGGTGCCGCGACCCCAGGCGCCCGGTTGAAAAGGGCTAGATCGGCTGGATGTCGACCTTGCGGAACTTGATGACGCCGCGTCCCCATTGCAGGGCGATCGGGCCCTTCGTGAGCTTGCGGTCCTCGACCTCCACCGTCTTGACCCCATTGAGCACCAGCGTCAGCTTGGGACCCTGGGCCGTGATTTCATAGACGTTCCACTTGCCGCCTGCCTTGGGCATGGGCGAGACCTTGGCCACCTTCACGATGGCGCCGGTGCCATAGGTGGGATCCGGCCGCTGGTCGAAGATGTTGGCTTCGTAGCAGTTCTCATCGGTGATCACGCCCGGGTCGCTGCAACGGAAGAAGATGCCGCTGTTGGCATCGTCGCTGGACCAGAACTCGACCCGCATCCGGAAATCGCCGTACGACTGCTTGGTGACAAGGTAACTGGGCGTTGCGCCGCCGGAAGTTGCCAGGATGGAGCCATCGGTGGCCGTCCAGTCGCCCGCACCCACCTGGTTGAAGTTATCCATCCCCTTGGTGCCGTCCACCAGCGAGGTCCAGCCCCCTCCCATCGTCGCGCAGCCCATCAAACCTGCGGACAGTACCGCCGCCAACGCCAGTTTCTTGCTTGCCATGGTGTCTCCAGTTGTGTGACTGCGCTTTGTAAACCGCGGCGGGGCGCAGGTCAACCCTGCGCCCCGCCAAGGGAAGCGCGCCGGCCGGAGACGGCCGTGCAGTGAATTACTTCGTCGTGGTCGTCGCCGTGGAAGCGGACGGGTTCACGCCAGACATGCTGCTGCCCGCGGCTGCCCCGCCGGAGGTGTCGCTGGACGCGCTGCCCGACGTGCTGCCCGACGTGCTACCGCCTGCGGCCGGTGCGCCCATGGAACTGGTGCTGCCGGACGTGCTGCTGCCGGATGTGCTGCCGCCCGCAGTGGTGCTGCTGGAGTCGCCGGTGGCCGTGCCGGTGCTTGCCGTGCCGGACGTGCCACTCGTGGTGCTGCCGGCGGTGCTCGGCGATGTCGTGCTGGGCGTCGTCGAGGAGGTGGGCGGCACCGCAGCGTCATCGCGCTTGGTGCAGGCACCCAGCGAAACGGCGGCCACCAGCGCCAGCGCGGCGCATGAAGTCAGGGATGCTTTCATGGGGATACTCCTTGGGTGTTCGTGTGAAATTCGCAAGGGCGGCCCCGCGGCCGCCCTTGCCTGTCACTCTAGGCAGCAGCCACGTGCTGTTTGTCGGCGCCTGCCGCGCGCGCGTGTAGGAGTCGTCCCAGCCTCAGCCCTTGCTGCCGCGCTGTGCGTCAGTCTTGCTGGTCTGCTTCATCGCCTTGTCGGCCGCCGGGCCAGTGCCGGTGTTGCCGCTCTCGGGCGTGCCGGTGTCCTCAGGCTGCATGTCGGTGCTCGGGGTTTTGTCCGGGGTCGCGGCGGGGCGAGCGGAAGCAGGCGCATCCTGTGTGCGAGCCTCGGGCCGGTTGTTGCGGTCTGCGTTCATCACCTGCTCCTTGTTGCGAATGGATGACCCACTCTAGGGCACGGCACAGGCGTTGCTGTCAGCCGGTGCAGGTCAGGCGTGTAGGACGCGCTACGCACGACGGCGCAACCGCGTGGCCTTTTCGTACGCCGCCATCATCGGCGTCACGGAAATGCCGTGCACGATGATGGAGGTAACGATGACCGACAGCGTCAAGGCCATCAGCGGCCCGGCCAGGTCTTCGGGCACGCCGTGGTTGAGCGAGTACATGAGGTAGTACAGCGAACCCACGCCGCGGATGCCGAACCAGCCCACCATCCAGCGCTGGCCGCGTGAGCTGGTGGAGCCCAGCAGGCCCAGCGCGACGGCAGCAGGCCGGATCACCAGCAGCAACAGGGGCACCAGCCACCACGCGCCGCCATGCCACGGGACCGCCCACAGGATCGCGCCTATCGTGATGACGACGGCCACTTCGCCGATGCGCTCGACCTGCTCGTTGAAACCCAGCACCGCCTGCGCCATGAAGGCCGGCGCGTGTTGCGGATCCACCGCGACGGCGTGCGCCACCGTCTTGTCAGGCTCGGCATGGGCGACCTCCACCATTTCCTTGGCGCTTGCGCCCGTCGTTTGCGACTGCTCGAGGTGACGCAATGCCATGCCTGCCGCGAACACGGCGAGGAACGCGTTGGCGTGCATCACCTGCGCCACGCCGTACGACAGTGCCACCAGGCCCATGGCGAGGAAGTCGTCCAGGCCGACCGCCTCCTTGTGCTCGCGCCGCAGGTACAGCACCAGCCGGCCGATCAGCAGGCCCAGCCCCGCCCCGACCGCAGGCCCCGCTGAAGCAGCCCACAGCGTGTCGAGGGCCAGCCAGCGCCAGCCCCAGGGGCCAATGTCGTGCAGCCCCATCAGGCCCAGGCCCAGGAGGACGAACGGAAATGCCGTGCCGTCGTTCAGGCCCCCTTCGCCGGTCAATGCGAAGCGCAGCTTGTCGCGGTCTCCCGGGTGCTGCACCTGCACGTCGGAGGCGAGTACCGGATCGGTAGGTGCGAGGATCGCGCCCAGCAGCACACAGGCGCCGAAGGGCCAGCCGAGGAACATCCAGGCGACCCCTGCAATGGCGAACACGGTGATCACCATGGAGATGACGGCGAGCCGCAGCGGCAGCAGCCAGCGGCGGTCCTTCAGCCCGGGGCTGAGCTTGAGCCCGGCCGTGAAGAGTGAAACCAGCACCACCACTTCGGCCAGCCGCTCCAGCAGCAGTGCGTGCCGGTTGGGATCGGCCGACAACAGGCCAAGGCCCAACGGGCTGACCGCGACGCCCGCGACGAGGTAGAGCATGGAAGTGGAAAGGGGAAGGCGGGCGAGCACCGTCCCGCTGAGCGCCATGACGATCAGCAGGACACCGACGGCGATGGCCCAGATGGCGAAATCCAAATCAGGCCAGCGAACCCAGGGCGCCGGCCAGCGCCTTGCGGAAGCTCGGGAATTTATGGACGTCGCTGTGGCCGGCGCCTTCCACGCGCAGCAGCTGGGCATGGGCCACCTTCGTGCACAGGGCCTCGCTGTGATGGATGCCGATCAACTCGTCCTGGTCGCCGTGGACCAGCATGAGCGGGCCGGTCACGCGCGCCGCATGATCCGCCGTGTGCAGCGGGTAGCGCAGCACCTGGCTCGGCACCCATGGGTAGAGCTCATCGGCCAGCGCGCGCATGCTGCTGTAGGGCGACACAAGCATGGTGAGGTCGGGCGTGCGGCCGGCCGCCGTCAGCTCGGCGCTCAGGCCCGCGGCCAGCGCCGTGCCCAGCGACTGGCCGGAGATCACGATGCGCTTGCCTTCGTACTGGCCGGCGAAATATTCCCAGACATAGCGCACGTCACCGCGCAGCTGCTCTTCGCTAGCGATACAGCCGGTGCTCTTGCCGTAGCCACGGTAGTCGAACATCACGACGTCGAAGTTCACCTGCCGGAAGGCATCGATCTCGGCGAGGCAGTCCATCAGGTTGCCGGAATTGCCGTGCAGGAAGAAAACCACGCCTCGCGGGTCGGGCAGGCGCAGGTGCGCTGCGGAGAGTTGCGCGCCGGGGACGTCGATCGTGAGTTCGTGCACGTCGGCGTCGGTGGAGAGCAGGTGGTCAGCGGGCAGCGGGGTCGGTTCGAACAGCAGGCGTTCCTGCCGGAACCAGAGCCAGCCGATAGCGGCGCTGTACACGGCGCCCACTGCGGCGATCAGGCCGAGCGAAAAAAGTGCGTAAACCATGCTCTTCCCCGCTTTCATGTTCATTTCTCTTTCCGCGTTGATGCGGTGAATGAAGCATGGGACGGCGCGAGGCTCTGCCGTGTAGGAACCGTGCGGGGGAAAACGTAGGGCGCGGGCGCTAGCGCATGAAGGCGTTCAATTCGCCCGAGGGCATGCCGCGATCCAGGTAAGTGAAGGTGCCCTGCTCCTTCACCTCTCGCGCGGCCTCGACCAGGCCGGTCATCGCGGCGCGATACAGGGAGGT
>DATHWV010000160.1:0-3443 GCA_035460205.1 Ramlibacter sp. | reverse complement strand
CGCGGCCGTGTGGTCGATGGTCAGCATCATCCTGCTGCTGGCCGGCATCGCCGCGCTGGTGTGGTTCCACGGCGCCGGCAACCCGGAGCCTGAAGTCGTTCCGCCGCGCACCGATCCGCTTGCCGGCGCCGTCGCCACGCCTTCGATGAGGGCCACGCGCAAGTACTTCTTCGCCGTCGCCGGCCTGATCCTCTTGCAGGTGGGCATGGGTGTCGTCACCGCGCACTACGCAGTGGAAGGCCAGAGCCTGTTTGGCATCCCGCTGGCGCAGGTGCTGCCTTATGTCGTGAGCCGCACCGTGCACACGCAAGTCGGCATCTTCTGGATTGCCACTGCCTGGCTGGCCACGGGGCTGTACATCGCGCCGCTGCTCTCGGGCGGGCGCGAGCCGAAATTCCAGAAGCTCGGCGTCGACGTGCTGTTCTGGGCGCTGATCGCCATCGTGGTCGGCTCGACCGCCACCGGCTGGCTGGGCCACCTGCAACGTGCGGGCACCGACTTCAGCTTCTGGGTCGGCAACCAGGGCCTGGAATTCACCAGCATGGGCCGCGTCTGGCAGATCCTGTTGTTCGTGGGCTTGCTGTTCTGGGCGTTCCTGCTCGGCCGCGCCCTCTGGCCTGCCCTCAAGACCCCTTCGGAAAGCCGCGGCCTCATCGCGATGGTGTTCCTGTCGGCCACCTGCATCGGCGGCTTCTATGCGAGCTCGCTCACCTGGGGCCAGGGCACCCACTACTCGATGGTCGAGTACTGGCGCTGGTGGCTGGTGCACCTGTGGGTGGAAGGCTTCTTCGAAGTGTTCGCCACCGCCGTGATCGCCCTGCTCTTCACCAAGCTCGGCCTGGTGCGGGCGACGAGCGCCAACCGCGCCATCGTGGCGGAAACCATCGTGTTCCTGTTCGGCGGCATCCTGGGCACCTTGCACCACCTGTACTTCACCGGCACGCCGACTTCGGTGATCGCCGTCGGCTCGGTGTTCTCCGCGCTCGAAGTCGTGCCGCTCACCCTGATCGGGCTGGAGGCATTGCAAACCTGGCGCCGCAGCCAGGGCGTGCAGTGGCTCGACGCCTATCGCTGGCCCATCCTGTGCTTCGTGGCCGTCGGCTTCTGGAACACCGTGGGTGCCGGCCTGCTCGGCTTCGCGATCAACCCGCCGGCCTCGCTGTACTACGTGCAAGGCCTGAACATGACGGCTGCGCACGGCCATGCCGCGCTCTTTGGCGTGTACGGCATGCTGGGCATCGGCCTCATGCTGTTCTGCCTGCGCGGCCTGTATGCGCGCCAGTTGCACACCGACGGCTTGCTCAAGCCCGCGTTCTGGACGCTCAACATCGGCCTGGCCATGATGGTGTTCCTCTCGCTGCTGCCCGCCGGCATCTACCAGGCCTGGGCCAGCATCACGCGCGGCCTGTGGTTCGCCCGCTCGCCGGAAATCGTGCACTCGAAGGTCATGGAATCGCTGGTGTGGATGCGTGTGCCGGGCGACATCGTGTTCGCTGTCGGTTGCGTGCTGCTCGGCGTGTACGTGCTCAAGTTGCTGCGTCGCGTGCAGCCCCAGCTGGCATCGGCCGGCGGCGGCGCCGCCCCGGTGGTGGCCGCGCAGCGTGAGGACTGAGCGTGATGGAAATCATCGCCCGCAGCGCCGAACGCTTCGAGTACGAGGGCCCGGATGAATTGCGAGAAGTCGTCACCGGCGCCTTGCACCAGGTGGTGGACCCGGAGGTTGCGCTCGACATCGTCGAGGTGGGGCTGGTCTATCACGTCCATGTGCCGCCTGCGCCGCAACCGGTGCAGGTTCGCATGACCATGACGTCTGCGGCCTGCCCGGTCGCCGACGTGATCATGGAAGACGTGCAGCACTACCTCGCGCAGGCCCTGCCGGACCGCGAGGACGCATCGATTGACCTTGTCTGGGAGCCCGCATGGACGCCGGAACGATTGAGCACGAGCGCCAAACGCTTCATGGGTTGGTAAGGCGCCTGCCCGTGCCCGAGGGTTTCGGCATGGTCGCCATCGCGGTGGCGGCCTGCCTGCTGGCGGCGCTTGCGGGCGGCCTCTTGCGCCTTGGTGTCGCCCTCCCCGTGGCAGCGGCCTGGCCGGCCCATGCCGCTGTCGCGCACGCGGCACTGATGATCGCGGGCTTCTTCGCCGCGGTGATCGGCATCGAGCGCGCGGTCGCGGTGAAACAGCGCTGGGCATTCGCCGCGCCGACGCTGTCGGCTTTCAGTGGCCTGGCCATCCTGGCCGGCCGCCATGAACTGGCCGCGGTGTTTGCCGTGGGCGGCAGCCTGGCGTTCGTCGGCGTCAATGCATGGGTGGTCCGCAAACAGCCTGTGCTGCACACCTGGGTGTTGCTGGCCGGCGCGTCCTCGCTGCTCGCCGCGAACTTGCTGCATGCGAGCGGCGTTGCGCCGGCGGCGGTGGTCTCACTGTGGTTCGCGTTCCTCGTGGTCACCATCGCCGCCGAGCGGCTGGAGATGACGCGGCTGATGCGCCACCGACCGGGTGCGCAAGGCAGCCTGCTTGCATTGCTGGCCACGCTGCTGGTGGCCGGCCTGGCGGCCGGTGCTGCGCCGGCGCCTGCGGGCGTCGCCTACGGGCTCGCGCTATTGCTGCTTGCCTTGTGGCTGGCCCGCTTCGATGTCGCGCGCCGCACCTTGCACGCGCGGGGCTTGCCCCGCTACATGGCCGTGTGCCTGCTGGCCGGCTATTTCTGGCTGGCGGTCGCGGGTGCGGCCTGGGCCGCCACCAGCGCGGGGCTGCCCTGGCGCGACACCGCCTTGCATGCGCTGGGCCTGGGCTTCGTGTTCAGCATGATCATGGGCCACGCGCCGGTGATCCTGCCCGCAGTGGCGCGCGTGAAGGTGGCATTCACCCCGCTGTTTTACATCCCATTGTTCGCGTTGCACGCGTCGGTGGCCTGGCGGGTGGCGACCTCGGGCGACACCCGCCTGCACACCTGGTCAGGCACCTTGCACCTTCTCGCCCTGGCCGGTTTTGCCGCTGTCCTGGCATGGGGCGCTGCGCAATGGCGGGCAAGCCGCCGTGACCCACCCCTGGTGGGGGGTGGTCACGACCCTGTAAAACCCTGAAACTATCGCAAGGGTCTGTGACTAGAATGAGTCGTGCGCCCGCGTGCATTAACAAGAGGAGCCGGGGATGTTTCGATCGAGTCGGTGGCTGGGGGTTCTGGTAGCAGGCATGTTGCTTGCCGGGTGCGGCGGCGGGAGCGAGACCGTGTCGTCCAGCCTGGGCGACAAGCTTGCCCAGGCGCGCATGGGCGAAGTCGACGCGGCCAACTGCCAGTCCGGGGACACGCGCTACCGGCTGCTCGACGGCAAGTGCGTCAAGGCATCGCGCGTCGGTTCGCCGACCTCGGACGCGGTTGCGGGCAAGCAGTCGGCCCTGAAGTCGCCGCAGCGCCAGGTGCTCAACCTCACGGCCCC
>DATHWV010000159.1:0-13833 GCA_035460205.1 Ramlibacter sp. | reverse complement strand
CCGTCGCTGCCGCGTGCAGCGTCCAGTGTCAGTGCGCCGGAGATCACTGCCGCTTCGAACAGCCGGTCGGTGGCGAGCAGGGCGTCGATCGCCAGCGCCGTGGAAACCTGCGTGCCGTTGATCAGGGCCAGGCCTTCCTTGGCGGTGAGCTTGATCGGCTTGACACCGGCGCGTTCCAGCCCCTGCGCGGCGGACATCCGCTCACCTTCCCAGAACACTTCGCCTTCGCCGATCAGGGGCAGGCACAGGTGCGCCAGCGGCGCGAGGTCACCGGAGGCGCCCACCGAACCCTGCGCGGGGATCACGGGGCTCAGTCCCTTGTTGTGCAATGCGAGCAAGGTGTCGATGACTTCCTCGCGCACACCCGAGTAGCCGCGCGCCAGGCTGGCAGCTTTCAGCAACAGGATGAGGCGAACCACGCGCTCGCCGAGCGGCTCGCCCACGCCCACCGCATGCGAGCGCAGCAGCTTGAGCTGCAGCACGGCCAGGTCTTCTTTTGCGATGCGTGTCGTCGCCAGCTTGCCGAAACCGGTGTTCACGCCATAGACCGGCGCGTCGCCTTCGGTGGCGCGGCGCACCAGTTCCGCGCTGGCCGCGATGCCCGGCCGGCACGAAGGTGCCAGCGCGACTTGCAGGCGCTCGCCGGCGCAGAGGCGGCGCAACTGGCCAAGCGACAGCTCGCCGGGGTGGATGATTTCCTTGTCTGTCACTCTTATCCCAGCATCGGCAGGTTGAGGTTGTTTTCCCGGGCCGAGGCTTTTGCAATGTCGTAGCCCGCGTCGGCATGGCGCATCACACCGGTGGCCGGGTCGTTGAACAGCACCCGTTCGAGTTTTTCCGCTGCTTCGGCCGTACCGTCGCACACGATCACCACGCCCGCATGCTGCGAGTAACCCATGCCCACGCCACCGCCGTGGTGCAGGCTGACCCAGGTCGCGCCGCTGGCGGTGTTGAGCAAGGCGTTGAGCAGCGGCCAGTCGCTCACGGCATCGCTGCCGTCCTTCATGCTTTCGGTTTCGCGGTTGGGCGAGGCCACAGAGCCGCTGTCCAGGTGGTCACGGCCGATCACGATCGGCGCTTTCAATTCGCCGCTCTTGACCATTTCGTTGAATGCCAGGCCGGCCCGATGCCGGTCACCCAGGCCGATCCAGCAGATGCGCGCCGGCAGGCCCTGGTAACTGATGCGCTGCTCCGCCATGTCCAGCCACTGGTGCAAGGGCTTGTTGTCGGGGAACAGCTCTTTCATCTTCGCGTCGGTCTTGCGGATGTCTTCCGGATCACCCGAGAGCGCGACCCAGCGGAAGGGGCCTACGCCGCGGCAGAAGAGGGGACGGATGTAGGCGGGTACGAAGCCGGGGTAGTCGAAGGCCTGCGCCACGCCAAAGTCTTTCGCCACCTGGCGCAAGTTGTTGCCGTAGTCCACGGTCGGGATGCCCATCGCATGGAACTCGAGCATCGCTCTCACATGTTTGGCACACGATTCGCCTGCAGCCTGCGTGAGCTTGTCGTGCTGCGTCGGGTCCTTCTGCGCCGCCTGCCATTGCTCGACGGTCCAGCCGGAAGGCAAGTAGCCGTTGATGATGTCGTGCGCTGAGGTCTGGTCGGTCACGATGTCTGGCTTGATGCCACCCGCCTTCGCGCGTCGCGCCAGTTCCGGGACGATGTCCGCGGCGTTGCCGCACAGGCCGATGGAGACCGCTTCCTTGCGCGAGGTGTGGTGCGCGATGAGTTGCAGCGCCTCGTCGAGGTCCTTGGCCTGCTTGTCGAGGTACTTCGTGCGAAGCCGGAAGTCGATTCGGCTTTGCTGGCACTCGATGTTGAGCGAGCAGGCGCCGGCAAATGAAGCGGCAAGCGGCTGCGCGCCGCCCATGCCGCCCAGGCCGGCGGTGAGCACCCAGCGGCCGCGCAGGTCGCCGTTGAAATGCTGGCGACCCGCCTCGACAAAAGTCTCGTACGTGCCTTGCACGATGCCTTGGGTGCCGATGTAGATCCAGCTGCCGGCCGTCATCTGGCCGAACATCATCAGGCCCGCGCGGTCGAGCTCGTTGAAGTGCTCCCACGTCGCCCACTTGGGAACCAGGTTGGAGTTGGCGATCAGCACGCGTGGCGCGCCGGTATGCGTGCGGAACACGCCGACCGGCTTGCCCGACTGCACCAGCAGCGTTTCGTCGGGTTGCAGCTTGCGCAATGAGTCGAGGATGGCGTCGAAGCAACGCCAGTTGCGCGCCGCCTTGCCGATACCGCCGTACACCACCAACTCATCCGGGTTCTCGGCAACGGCCGGGTCCAGGTTGTTCTGGATCATGCGGAAAGCGGCCTCGATCTGCCAGTTGGCGCAGGACAGCTCTGTGCCCTGCGGTGCGCGCACCGGGCGCGCCTTGCTGTCGAGGAAAGGGGTTTGGGACAGGTCGGACATGCAGGCTCCTCGGTTCGATGGGGCGAATGTAGTTGTCTATACAACTTGTGTCAACTGGGTTATTCTCGGGGTCATGGCAAAGAGCGAAGTCCCCGCCTACGAACAGGTCAAGGCCTGGATCAAGCAGCACATCGGCAGTGGCCAGTGGAAGCCGGGCGACCCGGTGCCCAGCGAAACCGCGCTGATCCAGCAGTTCGGCATCAGCCGCATGACGGTGAACCGCGCCTTGCGTGAGCTGGCCGCCGAAGGGCTGGTCACGCGCGTACAGGGCTCGGGCACGCGGGTGGCGCAACTGCACCGCATCTCATCGCGCCTGACGATCCGCGACATCCACGAGGAAGTGGCCGAACGCGGCCACGTGCACACCACGCGCGTGCTGCACGAGGCCAGCGAAAAGGCCACAGCCGAAGTCGCCGAGGTGCTCGGCCTGGGCAAAGGCGGGACGGTATTCCACACTGTGCTGGTCCACCTCGAAAACAGTGTGCCCATCCAGTACGAAGACCGATACGTGAATCCGGCCGCCGCGCCGCTGTACATGGACACCGATTTCACCCAGACTTCACCCACGCTGCACCTGTTGCAGCACGCGCCGCTGACCGAGGCCAGCTATTCGATCGAGGCCTGCCTGCCGACCGCCACGGAGGCGAAGGAACTGGGCATCAAGCGCAGCGAGCCGTGCCTGGTGATGATGCGGCGCACCGTGAGCGGCGCGAATGTGGCGAGCGTCGCGCGGCTCGTGTATCCCGGCACCCGCTACAGTTTTGCAGGGCAGTTTCAGGCATGAGGCAGGCATGACACCATGAGCAGCTGGCATCGCATCTCATTGAACGACGTCCCGTTGACGCCCTGGCGCAACGGCAAAGGCACAACGCGCGAACTGGTCGCATTTCCGGTGCGCGAACACTGGCACTGGCGCATGTCGGTGGCCGACATCGAGACCGACGGCCCGTTCTCCGCATTCGAAGGCGTGCGCCGGTGGTTCGCCGTGTTGTCGGGAGCCGGCGTGCACCTGTCCACGGGTGGCGCGCAGCACCTGCTGACGCCCACATCCGCACCTCTTGCTTTTGATGGGGGAGCCCAGACCGACTGCGCGCTGGTCTCCGGCCCCACGCGCGACTTCAACCTCATGGTCCGCCAGGGGCACGGCCACATGCAGCATGTTTCGGGTGACCTTGCGCTCGCAGTCTCGTCTGGCGCGGCCATCGCGTTGTGGTCGGGCGCCGCAGCGGCTCGCGCTACTTTCGAAGGGCAGGCCATCGAATTGCAGCCGCACACGCTGGCTTGGCGCCACCTCGATTTCGGCGGCCGGGTGGAAGTCAGCGCGAACGGGGGCCTGTGGATGGAAGTCTCGCCGTGAGCGTGACGCTGTGGGCCAATTGCCGCGCCGCGACCCTGCAAGCCGGCACCGGCATGGCGTACGGGCTCGTCGAAGACGCGGCGATCGCAGTGGATGCGGGTCGCATCGCGTGGATCGGCCCCCAACGCGAGCTGCCGGCCAACCTCGCGGAACGTTGCACGCAAAGGCACGACTGCGGCGGTGCCCTGGTCACCCCGGGCCTGGTCGACTGCCACACTCACCTGGTGTATGGCGGCGACCGCGCGAATGAATTCGAGCTACGGCTGGGCGGTGCAAGCTACGAAGACATTGCACGAGCCGGTGGCGGCATCGCATCGACGGTCAAGGCGACCCGCGAGGCCAGTGAAGAGGAACTCCTGTCGCAAAGCCTGCCGCGCCTGAAAGCGCTGATGGGCGAGGGCGTGACCACGGTGGAAATCAAGTCGGGCTACGGCCTGTCGCTGGCGCACGAGGCCAAGTGCCTCCGTGTCGCGCGCACGCTGGCCAATGATCGTCCCGTCACCGTGCGAACCACGTTCCTGGGTGCCCACGCGTTGCCGCCGGAGTTCGCCGGCCGTGCCGACGACTACATCGACGAAGTGCTGCGCATGCTGCCCGCCTTGCACGAGCAGGGGCTGGTGGACGCGGTCGACGCCTTTTGCGAGCGCATCGCCTTCAGTACCGGCCAGACGGCCCGCGTGTTCGAGGCTGCGCGGCAGCTGGGTTTGCCGGTGAAGCTGCACGCTGAGCAGCTGAGCGACAGCGGCGGTGCGCAACTCGCGGCGCAATACGGTGCGCTGAGTTGCGACCATCTCGAGTGGCTGGGCGAGGAGGGCGCGGCGGCGATGGCCAAGGCAGGCTCGGTGGCGGTGCTGCTGCCGGGCGCTTTCTACTTCCTGCGCGACACGAAAGTGCCGCCCGTCGAGTTGCTGCGCAAGCACGGTGTGCCGATGGCGGTCTCCACCGATTGCAATCCCGGCAGCTCGCCATGCACGTCGCTGCTGCTGATGCTGAACATGGCCTGCACGCTGTTCCGCCTTACGCCCGAGGAGGCGCTGGCTGGCGTGACACGCAACGCGGCTCGCGCGCTGGGGCTCGATGACCGCGGCGTCCTTGCGCCCGGCCTGCGCGCGGACTTCGTGCTGTGGGATGTGCGGCAACCCGCGCAACTGAGCTACGCGATCGGCGCCAACCCCCACCGGCAAACCATTTTCGAAGGACAACCCGCATGACCTTCATGCTCCATCGCGGCCGGGCGCCGCTGCTGGTCAGCATGCCGCACATCGGCACCGAAATCCCGGCCGACCTGCGGGACGACTACGTGCCGCGCGCGCTGGACGCGGAAGACACCGACTGGCATCTCGATCGCCTCTACGACGGTTTGCCCGCGATCGGCGCCACGGTATTGCGGCCGCGCTATTCGCGCTATGTCATCGACCTGAACCGGCCGCCCGATGACGCGCCCATGTACCCGGGCGCTTCGAACACCGAGTTGTGCCCCACGCACTTCTTCAACGGAGACGCCCTGTACCGCGAAGGCCGTGGGCCCGCGCCGGCCGAACGCCAGCGGCGCCGTGCGCTGTACTGGCAGCCGTATCACGATGCCCTGCGCAAGGAGCTGGACCGCATCAAGGCCGAGCATGGTTTTGTCCTGCTGTGGGACGCCCACAGCATTCGCTCGCAGATTCCCTGGCTGTTCGATGGCGTGCTGCCGGATCTCAACGTCGGCACTGCCAATGGAGCGAGTGCGGACGCTTCGATTGCCCAGGCCACCGTGGATGCCGCGGCCCGCCATGCCAACGTCACGCACGTTTTGAACGGCCGCTTCAAGGGGGGCTACATCACGCGCCACTACGGCGATCCCGCGGGCCACGTTCACGCCGTCCAGCTCGAGATGTGCCAGAGCGTGTACATGAGCGAAGTCGCGCCCTACGGCTATGACGAGTCCCTGGCGCCACTCGTCCAGCCCGTGCTGCGCGACATGATGCAGTCCGCGCTGGCGGCTGGCAGGGCCTTGTATGGCAAGTGAAGGCCGACGCTTCGTCGCGCCCATGGCCTGGGTCAACGGCGCTTGGGCCGCGGACGTGTTGTTGGCCGCGACTGCCGACGGCCATTGGTCCGGAATCACGCCCAACGCCACCCAGGACCAGCAGCGTGGTGCGCAACGCCTCACCGGCCCCGTGCTGCCCGGGCTGGCCAACGGGCACAGCCACGCGTTCCAGCGCGCCATCGCCGGACTGACCGAGCGAAGCGCGGGTGGCGAGGACGACTTCTGGCGCTGGCGCGACCGCATGTACAGCGCCGCCAACCGAATCGCGCCGGACCAGCTGGAGGCGGTCGCCGCGTTCCTCTATACAGAACTGCTGCGGGCCGGCTACACGCAGGTCTGCGAATTCCAGTACCTGCACAACGATGTGGGTGGCAAGGCTTATGCCGATCCCGCCGAGATGTCGCTGGCACTGGTGCGCGCCGCGCAGCGCGTGGGAATCGGCCTCACGTTGTTGCCGACGCTCTACATGCGCTCCGGCTTTGGCGCGAAAGGGCTGCGCGAGGACCAGCGCCGGTTCGCATCGACGCCGGAATCGGTGCTGGGGATTTCCCGGACGGTGTCACGGCAAGCGGGTGACGCGGGCCGCATCACCGCGGGCGTCGCGCTGCATTCCTTGCGCGCCGTCGAGGAGTCGGCGCTGTACGAAGTGGCTGCGGCCGCAGCGCAAATGCCGGTCCACATCCACATTGCCGAGCAGCAGCTGGAGGTGGACGATTGCATCGGCCGCCACGGCCGCCGCCCGATCGAGTGGCTGCTGGAGAAAGTGGCAGTCGATTCGCGCTGGAACCTCGTTCATGCCACGCGGTCGACGCCGCAGGAACTGGAAGGCGTGCGCAGCCGCCGGGCCTCGATCGTGATCTGCCCCAGCACCGAAGCCAATCTCGGCGACGGCGTGTTCGACCTGCCGGGCTGGATGGGGCAGAGCGGCAGCTGGTCCATCGGCTCGGACAGCCATGTGACGCGCAGCTGGCAGGAGGAGCTGCGCCTGCTGGAATATTCACAGCGCCTGCAGCTCCGCCAGCGCAACGTCGCGGCGCGCGCCGCGCTGAGCGAAAGCACGGCAGCCGCCTTGTTGCAGGGCGCGCTGGAGGGCGGCACCGCGGCGGCCGGCCTGCCGCTGGGCGGGTTGGCGGTCGGGCAACGCGCTGACTTCGTGGTTGTCGATACCGATTCGCCCGCACTGCTCGGCGTGCCGGCCGACCACTTGCTGGATGCGCTGCTGTTCTCCAGCCCGGACGCGCGGTTCAGCGAGGTTTTCGTTGCCGGTGAACGGCGGTTGCCGGTGGAGGTGGATGCGGCACTGGCCGCCGGCATGCGCGAGGCGATGCGCGCCCTTTGGAATGGAGGGGACACATGACCATAGCCTGGGCCCGGCGCTCACGCATCAGCTGATTCGCCGCGCGCGTGAAAGTGGCTGGGCGGCTGGCCCATGGCCGCCTTGAACATGGCGGTGAAAGCGCTGTCGCTGGCGTAGCCGCTGGCGGCCGCCACATGGCTGACCGGCACACCGCGCGCGAGCATCGGCAGTGCGTGCGCCAGGATCGCCTGCTGCCGCCACTGCTGGTAGCTTGTGCCCAGTTCGTCGCGGAACAGCCGCGCCATCGTGCGCTCGCTCGCGCCAACTTCGGAAGCCCACTCGGCCAGCGTCGCGCGTTGCGAAGGCGCGCTCAGCACGGCTTCGCACAAGGCCCGCAGGCGCTTGTCGCCGGCCATCGCGTGCGGCAGGGGGACGCCCAGCGCCTGTGTGTCGGCATGGGTGATTTCATCGAGCACCAGGTGCGTCAGGCGCTCTTCACGCGGTTTTGACAAAGGCTTGCCGTCGGCGGTATCCAGCGCGGGCACCAGTTCGCGCAACAACGGTGACACCACGATCACGCGGCAGTGCTCCCAACCGGGGGGCGTGACCGAAGCGTCGATGTACAGCGTGCGGAACTGCGCCTCCTCGAGGACATGGACCGCATGCCGCACGCCGGGCGCGATCCAGACTGCGCGCGAGGGCGGGACGATGAATGTCACTTCGTCGCCGGCACCGGCATGCTGCTCGGCAGTAACCTGCACGATCCCGCTGGCGCAGTACGCCAGCTGCGACCATGCGTGCTGGTGCGGCTGGAAGTGGCTGTCCGCCTGCATGGTGCGGGCGCGCACCCGCACCGGCCGCTGGCGGCTCGGCTGGAAGCCGTGGGTATCCCCGACGGGCGCGGGGTTGAGGCGGGGGCGGGTGGACATGACGACGAAAGGAATACGGCGTGGGACAGGTTGGCTGATTTTCGCAGAAACCTGTCGTTCTGTCGCATTTCAGAAAGGCGGCCTGCGGCTACATTCAACGCCATGAACACGATGACCGCCGATTCCACGCCACCGGTGAGCCTGCGCCAGGATGTGGGCGTGATCGGGATGGTGGGGCTGGCGCACATGATCAGTCACTTCAGCCAGTTGCTGCTGGCGCCGCTTTTCCCATGGCTGAAGGCGGAATTCAACGCCAGCTACACCGAGCTCGGATTCCTGATGACGCTGTTCTTCGTCGTATCTTGCGCGGTGCAGGCGGCGTCCGGCTTCCTGGTGGACCGCTACGGCCCGCGTCCCATCCTCTTCGGCGGGCTGGCCCTGCTGGGCGGTGCGGCCTTCGGGTTCTCCGCCAGCCCCAACTACTGGACGATGGCGTTCTTTTCCATCATCGCCGGCATAGGCAACGGCGTGTTCCATCCGGTCGACTACACGCTGATCAACCGCAAGGTGAGCGCCCCGCGCCTGGGCCACGCCTACAGTTTCCACGGCATCACGGGCAGCCTGGGCTGGGCGCTGGCGCCGGCGGTGGTGGTGCCACTCACGCTCGCCTTCTCATGGCGCTTTGCCCTCGCGTGCGCCGGCGTGCTCGCGTACGCCGTGTTGCTGGTGATGTGGCTGAACCGCGCCAAGCTCGACCTGCCGGCCAGCACGCCCAGGCATGCGGCAGCGCAGGCCGAAGGCAGCTTCGACTTCCTGCGCATTCCCGCGGTGTGGATGTGCTTCGCGTTCTTCTTCTTTTACGCGATCGTGCTCAGCGCGATCCAGGCCTTCGCGCCCGAGGCCGCGCGCCAGCTGCATGGCGTGCCGGTGGCACTGGCGGCGCTTTGCCTCACGGTGTACATGGTGTGCAGCGCGGGCGGCATGGTGCTCGGCGGCTTCCTCGCTTCCGATCCTTCGCGTTGCGAGCGCATCGTCGGCGCCGGCTTCGGCATCGCGGCGCTGATCGCCCTGACCATCGGCCTGGCGCCGGTGCCGGCGCTCGCTGTGCCCGCCTTGTTCGGCGCCATGGGATTTGCCAGCGGCCTGGCGGGGCCGTCGCGCGACCTGCTGGTCAAGAAGTCCACCCCGGACAACGCCACCGGGCGCGTATACGGCATCGTTTATTCCGGGCTGGACATCGGGCAGGCGCTGGCGCCGCTGGCCTTCGGCGCCCTGATGGACCATCACAACTACACCGGCGTCTGGCTGGGCCTCGTGTTCGCGCAGGCCGTGCTCATCACCAGCGCCTTCAACGTCCGCAAGGTCCGCCGCACCGCCATTGCAGCCGCCTGACGGGGCGCGTTACACGATGGCGCTATCCTTGGCGCCATGTACGCGCCCTATTTCGGCCTGAAGAGCGAACCGTTCTCGATCGCGCCGGACCCCCGCTACCTCTTCATGAGCGAGCGCCACCGGGAGGCGCTGGCGCACCTGCTGTATGGGCTGGGTGGCGGCGGGGGCTTCGTATTGCTGTCCGGCGAGATCGGCACCGGCAAGACGACGGTGTGCCGCCTCTTCCTGGAGCAGATCCCTGCCGGCTGCAACGTGGCGTACATCTTCAACCCGAAGCTGACCGTCATCGAGCTATTGCAATCGGTGTGCGACGAGTTCCACATCGATGTCCCGCGCTCCGGCCCGCAGCCGACCACAGTGAAGGACTACCTCGACCCGCTCAACGCATTCCTGCTGCAGCAGCACGCGGCCGGCCGCGACAGCGTGCTGGTGATCGATGAGGCGCAGAACCTCTCGGCCGAAGTGCTGGAGCAATTGCGCCTGCTCACGAACCTGGAGACGCGCGAGCGCAAGCTGCTGCAGGTCATCCTGATCGGCCAGCCGGAGTTGCGCCACATGCTGGCGCGCCCCGAGCTGGAGCAACTGGCCCAGCGCGTGATCGCGCGCTACCACCTGGGCGCGCTCACGCCAGCCGAGACCGCGCAGTATGTGCAGCACCGGCTGGAAGTCGCGGGCCTGGACCGGCCCCTGCCTTTTGAGCGTCGTGCCTTGAAGCGCGTGCATGAGATCTCGCGGGGCGTGCCCCGGCGCATCAACCTCCTGTGCGACCGGGCACTGCTGGGCGCCTTCGCCAACAGCCAGGCCACCGTCGACCGCGCAACGGTGGAGAAGGCGGCAAGCGAAGTCTTCGACGAGCCGCAGCGGATGCGGCCCGAATGGCAGCGCATGGCCACGGTGCTGGGCGTGGGATTGGTGGCAGGTGCGGGCCTGTTCGCTGCAGCGAACCACGTGACCCGCGATGCAACAGTGGCCGATGCGATGCCCAAAGCCGTAGCCAAAGTCGCCGCCGCAGGCACTGCGCGGCCGGGAGCCGCTGCAGCGTCGGTGCCGGTGACCGTTGCCGCTGCGTCGGTTGCGCCGGTTTCCGCGCCGTCGTTGCTGCGCGATGAGGACCAGGCCTGGCGCGAACTGGCAAAGGCGTGGAAGGTCACGCCGACCGCGGGTGATGCCTGCCGCGAATTGCAGAAGCAGCACCTGCAGTGTTTCAGCAGGAACCTGAGCCTTGCCGTGATCCGCGAGCTCGGGCGACCCGGCATCGTGCGGTTGGACGCCGACAGCGGCGCACCGAGCTACGCGGTGCTCACGGCGCTGGGCCGCGACAGTGCAACCTTGCGCGCGGGTGACGCGGAGCAGACCGTGACCCTGGCCGCGCTGGCCGCGCGTTGGCGCGGCGACTTCGCGACCCTGTGGCGCGAGCCACCGGGCTACTCCGCGAAAGGCGCCAGCCCCGAAACCCAGGAGTGGGTCGCCGCGCGACTGGCCACGATCAACGGTGGCCAGGCCGCCAAGGGACGCGCGGGCTTCGATGCGCAATTGCGTTCTTTCCAGCTGGCGCAAGGCCTGGCCGCCGACGGGCAGCCCGGCCCCATGACCTACATGCAACTCAATCGTGCAGCGGGCGTCGAAGAGCCGCGCCTTCGCACCGAGCCCTAGACCACCCATGTCCTATATCCTCGACGCCCTCCGAAAAGCCGACGCCCAGCGCGAACGCGACCCCGTGCGTGGCATCCACGCGCAGCCGCTTCGCGCGACGATGGGCGAGGGCGGCGCGACCGCTACCTACCGGTCCTGGGCCTGGATTGCCGGTGCGGCCGGCTTTGTGTCGCTGGCAGCCGTGGGCTGGTATGTGTTTCGCGACAAAGGCGCGCCGGCGCCGCGTGAAGCGGTTGTTGCCCAAGCCGTGCGTCCCCCCGTGATTCAGGCGCCCGTGATGCAGCCGCCGCCCGCGGCGCAAGTGCTGCCGCCGCCGGCGCCTGTGGTGCAAGCCCCTCCACAACAATCGACCAAGCCGCAGCGCAATCCTTCCATGGAGCCGCCCCGTGGCCTGGTTTCGGCGCGCGCCGCGGCGCAAGCCGACGCTGCACCAGCCGGCGCGCCACCAGCCCCACCCGCAAGCCCGTCCGGTGCCGATGCATCAGCGCCTGGCCCGGCCTTGGGCCAGGCACAGGGGCCGGGGATGCAACCCGCAGCGCCGCCAGCGCCCGTGCGCCAGGGCGCGCCGGCTGCGCCGTCCACCATACCGCCCGCGCCACCCACGGCGCCGGTTGCCGGCTTGCCGGCGGATGCGCCGAAGCTGACGATCACCGGGGGCGTTTATTCGACGAACCGCTCGCAGCGCATGCTGATCGTGAACGGGCAGGTGTTCCGCGAAGGGGCGGACCTGGGCTCTGGTGTGACGCTGGAAGAAATCCGGCCGAAGTCGGTGTACCTGCGGTTTCGCGGCGCGCGCTATTCCGCGGCCATGCCGTGATGGCGTACCAGCGCTAGCGGTCCTTCGGCGGCTGGAACACCGACCAGCGGCCTTCCTTGAAGAGATACAAGGCTGATGACAGCCGGGTGCCGGGGCCTCCTGCATAGAGCGCTGCGGCGCTGAAGCGCAACGCTGCCACGCCGTCTTCGTCCGAAAGTGGCGCGTACACCAATCCCCCACGACGCGGCACGGCGGCAACGACCCCTTCCGGGTGCTGGCTTGCCAGTCCCTGCCAAAACTCGCGATCCAGGAAGTAGCTGCTGTTCAAGTCCTCGGATTCGCCTTGCACCTGCATCAGGGAACCACTCCAGCGTTGCGCCAGCGGCGCGCCGTAGACGCGGCGCAGGTTGGCCACTGCCACTTTCAATGCTTCCTCCGGGTTCAGGCGCAGGCGTTTCAGGTCTTCGGACGATGCGCTTTGCATGCTTTGCCCGGCGTCGAACACCAGGCGGATGTGCATGTCGCCGAGGTACTTGTACCAGCTGGTGTCGAGTTCGATCTCGCGGCCGTCCGGCAACACGGCGCGCACCTTGCCGAACGGCTTGAGCGAATCTTCCTGCTGGTTCTCACCCCTGGTTTCGCGCAACACGACCAGCAGGTTGCCCGCGCTGGTGTCCACCGAATCCGGTGTTTGCGCAGCGCATGGCAACACCGCAAGCGCCACCATCGTGGCGCGCAGGCAAACGCCGAAAAACTTGCGGTTCAGGCTGGCCATCTTGTTCCCCTCGCGACTCAGCAATATCGTGCGCCGTGCTGATGCGACTTGCAACACCTGTAGATGTAACGCGTCAAAAAAGTCGCAGATCGTCTTGCCATGCGTATGTCGCGGGCAACGAACTTGGTTACCGAACTTGCGCCGGCCCGTGAACATGTAATGAAGCCCGTCCGTAGCATCGGTTGCTCTTACAACGCCACTCAGAGGAAGTACATCATGGCCATGCAGTCCCCGTTCTTCAACAAACGCGAGCCCGATCCCTACAACCAGCGCCACGCGGGCACCAGCCCGAACGCTGCGGCCGCCAGTGGCATCACCAATGCGAGTGCGGCACCCACCGCGCCCGCCGCCAACACCGCGCCGGCGAAGGAAGGCGAGAGCAAGCTCACCGTTGGCCCCAACATCAAGCTGAAGGGCGTCGAGATCACCGACTGCGACACGCTCGTGGTGGAAGGCTCGGTGGAAGCGACGATGGACTCGCGCGTCATCCAGATTTCCGAGCGTGGCTCGTTCAAGGGCTCGGCCGAAATCGATATCGCGGAAATTCGCGGCCAGTTCGACGGCAACCTCACCGTGCGCCAGAAGCTCACGATCTTTTCGTCGGGCAAGGTCACGGGCCGCGTGCGTTACGGCAAAGTCGTGATCGAAGAGGGCGGCCAGCTGTCGGGTGACGTGGAATTCGGCTCCACTCCGAACCGCGTGGCTGCCACCGGCGTGCGCACCGGCCTGCAGGTGGCCGGCTGACGAAACCCTAGACCGCGGTGCGGTGCCGCTGGATGCAGGTGTCCAGCACTTCGCCGTGGTCCTTCTGCCACCAGTGGCCGGTGGAGAAGATCTCGACCTCGCTGTAGCCGGCGAAACCCTGCGCTTCGACCCAGCCACGGATGCGCGGGATGTCGATCACGCCATCGCCCATCATGCCCCTGTCGTTGAGCAGGTCGGTGGTGGGCGTGAGCCAATCGCACACATGGAAGGCCATCAACCGGTCGCGGCCCGCCCGCGCCACCTGCGCCTCGAGTTTCGGGTCCCACCATACGTGATACACGTCCAGCGCGACACCGAGTGCGCCTGAGCGCTGCGGGTCAAGCTCGTCACAGACGTCCAGCGCCTGCTCCATCGTGTTGATGCAGGCGCGGTCGGCGGCGTACATCGGGTGCAGCGGCTCGATGGCCAGTGGCATGTGCGCCTCCCGCGCGTACGCCAGCAGTTCGGCGATGCCGTCTCGCACCTGGTTGCGCGACAAGGCGATGTCCTTGTGCGCGGCCTTGCCCGCCAGGGCGCCGGGCAA
>DATHWV010000158.1:0-6687 GCA_035460205.1 Ramlibacter sp. | reverse complement strand
GACATCGACCGCCGGGACGCGGCTCGCAAGATCTTCGACGAGGCCGCGAGCGCCCATGGCCCCACGTTGACCTGGAGCGAGACGACGGACGAGTCGATCATCGGCGCATTCGTCCAGCAGGCGCTTTACGCGGACCTGCTCGTGCTGGGCCAGCGCAATCCCTCGGATCCCAACGCAGGCGATGTCCCCGCGGACTTTGCAGAGGCGGTCGTGATGACAAGCGGCAAGCCCGCGCTCGTGATCCCCTACGCCGCACCGACCGACCGGATCGGCGACAACGTCGTCATCGCCTGGAAGGCGTCGCGGGAGTCGGCCCGTGCGGTATCGGCCTCACTCCCATTCCTGCGCACGGCTGCCCAGGTTCACATCGTGAGCTGGGGCGAGCCGGAACGGGTTGCCGTGGCGGGCCAGGCGCTGGACCTGGCGGAATACCTGAAGCTGCACGGCGTGAAGACGACGTGGCACCGGGAGCCGGGCGAGCCGGCGGAAGTGGGCGAGTTGCTGCTGTCCCGCGCGTTCGACCTCGACGCCGACCTGCTGGTCATGGGTTGCTATGGCCACAGCCGCACGCGTGAGCTCTTGCTGGGCGGCGCGACGCGCACCATCCTGCAGTCGATGACGCTGCCGGTGCTGATGGCGCACTAGGGCCCCAGCGCCAGTCCCAATCTGGATCACCTCTCACTTGAAAGCAGACATCATGACCAAGAAAATCTCTCTCACATCCAACGTCGGAACGATCGACCAGGCCCTGCGCATCATGGCCGGCTTCGTGCTGGTGGTCCTTGCGGCGATCGGCACGATCGGCCCGTGGGGCTACATCGGCGTCGTGCTGATGCTGACAGGCGCGTTCCGTTTCTGCCCGGCCTACCGCGTGTTCGGGTTCACGACGTGTGCCGCCCCGGCGTCGGCCGGCGAGCGCTGACTTCCAGCGGCCGCCGGCGAGGAAGGAATGCCGGATGTCATCGGGTGTCCTTTCAGTGGTGGGGAGGACGGGGCAGGCGCCCGACGATCGAACGCTCGCGCACTTCCTGGCAGGCGGTGCAAAAAGGCGTTGCCGGCATGGCGAGCAGCCGTCGCTCATCGATGGGCTCGCCGCAGTCCGTGCACGAGCCGTAGTTGCCCTTGTCCAGCCGCCGCAGGGCGGCCAGCACCTGTGTGAGCTCGGCTGCTGCATGCGCGGCGGTGACGTCCTCGATCGACGCAGCGGCCTGTTCGGCTGCGAGGTCCTTGAAGTCGAGCACCTGGGGGCCCTGGGGCTCGGCGAGCAGGGAATCGTCGACGTCCAGGATCCGCCGCAGTTCGGATTCCCGCGCGCGCAAGATGGTGGACATCCGCGCGTGAAGTGGTGAAAGGCCAGTAGGGCTCATGGAAAGCTCCTTAGTCGTGCAATCCATTGTTGGGTCGATTGACCTGCTGCCTGTTGATCCGCGTCAATCGCCGCGCAGCACCTCCGGCGCGAGCTCGCGTACCGCATCGTAGTGCGAGAGGAACGCCTTGCCCGTCAGCCGGCGCAGGAACGCAGTCTTCTGGAGCCGGTCCATCACGGGCCCTTTCACTTCCGAAAGATGCAGGGCAATGCCGGCGGCGTGCAGCCGCTCCATCACCGCTTCCAGGCTCTCGAGCGCGCTGGAGTCGATGGCGTTGATGGCCGTGCACTGCAGCACGACATGCCGCAGGTCGGGCCGCGCGGAGACTTGCTCGTTGACGGCGTCCTCCAGCGCGCGGGCGTTGGCGAAATAGAGGCTCTCGTCCACGCGCAGGCTGAGCAGTCGCGGGCTCACCCGCACGCGGTGGCGCAGCACGTTGCGGAAGTGCTGGGTTCCCGGCACCAGCCCCACCACCGCGATATGCGGCCGGCTGGTGCGGAACAGGTACAACGCGAGGGACACGGCCACGCCGGCGATGAGCCCCTGTTCGACCCCTATCCCCAGTGTCGCCAGCAGCGTCACCGCGACCGCGGCGAAGTCGGCGCGCGAGTAGGTCCAGGTGCGGCGCAGGACGTCCAGGTCCACCAGCGACAGCACGGCCACGACGATGGTCGCCGCCAGCGTTGCTTGCGGCAGGTAATAGAGCGCGGACGTCAACAGCAGCGCGGCCAGCGCCAGGCCCGCCGCGGTGAGAATGCCTGCAGCCGGTGTCTGCGCCCCGGCGTCGTAGTTCACCACCGAGCGGGCAAAACCACCGGTGACGGGCAGCCCACCTGTGAACGCAGCCGCCACATTGCCGGCGCCCAGTGCGACCAATTCCTGGTTCGGCTCGATTCGTTCCCGCCGCTTGGCGGCGAGCGTGTGGCCGACCGAGACCGACTCGACGAAACCCACCACGGCGACCAGCAGCGCAGGCACCGCAAGTTCGCCCCACAAGGCCGCGTCGAAGGTCGGCCAGGTGAGGGGCGGCAGTCCTGCCGGGATGGCTCCCACGATCTTCACACCCTGCGCGTGCCAGCCCAAGGCCCAGGTGAGCGCCGTGGTCACGGCGATGGCAGCCACCGGCCCCGCTTTGGCCAGCATGTCCGCCGCGCGCGGCCCCACGCCCCAGGAGACCAGCAGGGGCTTGAGTCCCTTGCGCACCCAGAACAGGAACGCGGTGGCCGCAATGCCCACGGCCAGGGTCAGCCAGTGCACCTCGTGCAGGTGGCCGGCCAGTGACGCCAGCAGGCGGGGCAGCGTCTCGCCCTGGGCGGGGATGGCCAGCAGCGTCTTGAGCTGGCTGGCGGCGATGATGACCGCCGAGGCCGAGATGAATCCCGAGATCACGGGATGGCTGAGGAAGTTCGCCAGGAAGCCCAGGCGCAGGATCCCGAGTGCCAGCAACACCAGGCCGGACAGCAGTGCCAGTACCAGCGCCGCGGCCCAGTAGCCCGGGCTGCCCGCCACCGCATGCGGGGCGATTGCCGCGGCCGTCATCAGCGACACGACCGCCACCGGCCCCACCGCGAGCACCCGGCTGCTGCCGAACAACGCGTACGCGAGCAGCGGCGCCATGCTGGCGTACAGGCCGGCTTCCGGCGGCAGCCCGGCCAGGAGCGCATAGGCCAGGCTCTGCGGGATCAGCATGATGGTCACGATCAGTGCGGCGAGCCCGTCGGCCGCCAGCGTGTCGCGACGGTAGCCGCGCGCCCATTCCAGCATGGGCAGCGCGGGAAGCCATCTGTGCCAGGGCCGCGCTGCGCTCACGCCCCGACTCCCGATGGGCCCAGCACACCCCTGAGGTCGAACCCGGCCGCGGCGGCGCATTGCAGGATCTCCGGCAAGGGGCGTTTCGGCGCCTGCGAGAGCGCCCACAAGGTGATGGAGCGCATCCCGGTGCGGCAGTAGGCCAGCACCGGCTTTGGCATCTCCTCCTGCAAGCGGCCGAACTCCTGCGCCTGTGTGTGGCTCACCTTGCCGGAGATCGCCGGCAAGTACCGGGCTTGCATTCCGAGCGCGCGGGCCGCCTGCTCGATCCCGGCGAAGAGCGGCTGGTCCGCCGCTTCGCCGTCCGGGCGGTTGCAGATCACGGTGCGAAATCCGCGGGCGGCGAGCGCCGGCAGGTCGGCGGGCTGGAGCTGCGCGGCCACCGACAGCTCGCTGTCAATCATTCGGATGTCCATGGATGCCTCCGTGGGGACTGCGTGATCAGAGAGCATTGATCGGGATCTTCAGGTAGGCGACACCGTTGTCTTCGGCGGGCGGCATCTGCCCGGCGCGCACGTTCACCTGGACCGCCGGCAGGATCAGCACCGGCATCTCCAGGGTGGCGTCGCGCCGGGTGCGCATGGCGACGAACTCCTCCTCGGAGACGCCGTCGTGGATGTGGATGTTCTTCTCGCGCTGTTCGGCGACGGTGGTCTGGAAGGCCGGGGGCCGGTCATTCGGCGGATAGTCGTGGCACATGAAGAGGCGCGTCTGCGGTGGCAGCGAGAGGATCCTGCGCACGGAGGCATAGAGCATGTGCGCGTTCCCGCCAGGGAAGTCGCAGCGAGCCGTGCCCACGTCCGGCATGAACATCGTGTCACCGACGAAGACCGCGTCGCCAATCCGGTAGGCCATGTCCGCGGGTGTGTGGCCGGGCACGTGCAGGACGTGTCCCGCAAGCTCGCCGATGCGGAATTCCTCGCCGTCGCGGAACAGGTGGTCGAACTGCGAGCCGTCGTGGCGGAAACCCGGCTCGAGGTTGAAGATGCCCTTGAAGACCTTCTGCACCGTCGCGATGTGCTTCCCGATGCCGGTGCGGCCACCCAGCTTCGCCTTGAGGTAGGGGGCGGCCGTCAGGTGGTCGGCGTGGGCGTGGGTCTCCAGGATCCACTCGACGCGCAGGCGGTTGGCCTGGACGTATTCGATCACCTTGTCGGCGGACTCAGTGCGCGTGCGGCCGGACTTGGGGTCGTAGTCGAGCACCGAGTCGACGATCGCGCAGGCCGTGCCCGGGCCGTCGTGAACGACATACGTGACGGTCCAGGTGGCCGCATCGAAGATGCCGTGGACCTGGGGACGCGGAGGCTGGGGCATGGCGCTTTCCTTTTAAATAAGATTCTGATAATATATTGACAGATAGATTGTTTGTCAATAGACTATGGCCAAGCCAACTGAAGTGAGCACGCCAATGAGCACCACCACCGCACTGCCCCTTCCCCTCGTGCAGATGCAGGCCGCCGCGCGCGAGGCCTGCAGCCTCCTGAAAGTCCTGTCCAACCCGGACCGGCTGCTGATCCTGTGCTACCTCTCGCAGGGTGAAGCCCGCGTCGGCGAGCTGGAGGAGGCGCTCGGGATCGTGCAACCCACGCTGTCTCAGCAGCTCACGGTGCTGCGCGACGAGGAGCTCGTCACGACCCGGCGCGACGGCAAGAACATCCACTACTCGCTGGCGAGCGACAAGGCGATGGCCGTGATCGAGACCCTGTACCTGCAGTTCTGCATCGAATCAAAGGAGTAAGCACCATGAGCATCGACTGGATCCACTTCACGCCCTGGGCATCGCTGGCAGGCGGCGTGCTGCTGGGGGTGGCGTCTGCCATCCTCATCCTGTTCAACGGCCGCATCCTCGGCATCAGCGGCATCCTGGGCGGGTTGTTCTCGCGGCGACCGGGCGATACCGGTTGGCGCATCGCCTTCCTGCTCGGCATGGTTGCCGCCCCTGCCACGTTCATGCTGCTGGCGCCCCCGGGCTTCCTGCCTGTGCCGCGCATCGATGCAGGCTACGGCGTCATCATCGCCGCCGGCTTGCTGGTCGGCTTCGGCACGCGCTATGGCTCCGGCTGCACCAGCGGCCACGGCGTGTGCGGGCTGTCGCGCCTGTCGCCGCGCTCGCTGGTGGCCACGCTGGCCTTCATGGCCGCAGGCTTCGTCACCGTTTTCCTGATTCGCCACCTGTGAGGAGTTCCAACATGCACCGTGCACTCGAATTTTTCGTCGGCCTGCTGTTCGGCTGGGGCCTGCTGCTGTCCGGCATGACCGATCCGGGCAAGGTCCAGGGCTTCCTCGACCTGTTCGGCAGCTGGGATCCTTCGCTGGCCCTCGTGATGGGCGGGGCGATCGCCGTGGGCGTATTCGCTTTCGCGCTCGCCAAGCGCCGGTCCACAACCTTGCTGGGCGCCGTCCTGCAGATGCCGAACTCGCGCGACATCGACAAACGGCTCGTCGTGGGCTCGCTGATCTTCGGCGCCGGCTGGGGCCTGGCCGGCTTCTGCCCGGGACCGGGCATCGTCACCATGGCTGCTGGTGAATTCAAGGCGCTCGTCTTCGTGGCCGCGATGCTGGCGGGCATGCTGGGCTTCCACCTGCTGGACCGTGCCGGCGGCAAGCCGGCGAAGGCCGCGCACACCGTTTGAGAGCTTGCGGCGGCGACTGATGCAGGCCGGAGCCTGTGAGCGGACCTTCAATAGGGACCGCGCCGAAGTTCCTCGCGCTGCTTGGGCGTCAGCACGCCTTCGATGCGTTTCTGCGTTTCCGTGGTGTTGTCGATCATCTGCTTTTGCAACGCAGCGCCGGCCTCGTAGTTCTTTTGCGTCGTCTGGTCGTCGGTCGCGGCGCCCTCGTTCCACATCAACAGGTGCATCTGCTGCATCAGGGCGTACCGCTGCTTCCAGGACTCCGTCTGGATCTGCGTGATCTTCTCGCGCTGGTCCTGCGTGAGATCCGCAGGGTAGCGCCATGCCCTCGCTGGGCCCGACATGCCCCAGCCGTGGCCCATCATGCCCGGGCCCATGCCCATGCCCATGCCCATGCCCCAGCCCTGACCCTGGCCCATCATGCCCGGCCCCATGCCCCAGCCACCCCGGCCTCCTTGTTGAGGGGGAGCCCCGGCAGGCTGGGAATAGGCGGCGACGCTGAGCGCCGCGACGGTTGCGAGAATTGCCAAAGAGCGTTTCATGAGAGTTCCTTTCGATCGAGAGTGATTGGTTCGACCTACGGAAACAATAGGTCCGTTGTTCGGGGCCGTACTTGCGCCGCGTCAAGTGCCGTGCAGGTGACGGGCGAAAGGGACGGCCGCATCAATAAAAAAGGGCTGCATTCAATGCAGCCCTCCAATACGTCAATTGGCCACTCCCAACGGAGCGGCAGCCTTGCGTTACGCGCGCCTAGCGGCCGTCCTTGTCCGCGTCGCCCGGGATAGCGCGCTCCACGCGATGCCATGCGGCCCGCGTTGCGTCCTTGGCTTCTTCCCAGGCCAGCCGTGAACTGCCCTTGGTGCGGTCGAACTCGCTGC
>DATHWV010000157.1:0-1542 GCA_035460205.1 Ramlibacter sp. | reverse complement strand
TTGCGCTCGAAATTCAGGGCCAGGTTTTCGCCCATCACGCCCAGGCCCACGATGCCGATGTCGAACTGCTCCATCGCACTCACCCCTCTTTGTGTGGGGGCGATCTTAAGCCTGCGCGCACTTGCGCACCGTCTCCCAGGTGCGTGTGGTGATGTTCTTGCCGAAAGTCTTTTCGATGAGCCGCATGAACACCGGGTCGCCCGGCTGCGGCACATAGGCGCTGAAGATTTCGCGGCCTTCGACGGCGAGGATGCGCGCGCCTTCCAGTTCGATCGGCAGCTTCAGTTTGCCCTCGGCCGGTTCGCGCACAAAGGTGGCCACCCGCTTGGCATCGGCGGGCAGCTTGAAGCGCTTGTAAGGGTCGGCGTCGAGCAGGGCCTGCAGCGATTCGACGCTGCGCACGATGGTGTAGAAGGACTTGTCCAGGTCCTTCTCCATCGCCTTTTCGATCTTGCGCTCCAGCGCGGTGTCGCTGGCCGCGCGGCTGTCGAAGACGACATTGCCGCTGGCCAGCACGGTCTTCACCTTGGTGAAGCCGGCCCCCTCGAAGCATGCCTTGAGCTCAGGCATCTTCGCGTTCAGCGGGCTCACGCCACGCAGGAAGGCCACGTAACGCGGCATGCGCGACGCGTCAGAACGGGATGTCGTCGTCCATGTCGTCGAAGCCGGTCGAGGGCTTCGAGGCGGGCTTGTTCGCCGCCGGGGGACGCGAGGCCGGGGCTGCGGCCGGGCGGCGCTGGAACCCGCCACCTTCTTCGTCGCCACCGCCGCCGCCACCACCACCGCCCATGCCTTCACGGCCGCCGAGCAGCTGCATTTCGGTGGCCACGATGTCGGTGGCGTTCTGCTCGACGCCATCCTTGTTGGTGTACTTGCGATAGGTCAGGCGGCCTTCGACGTAGATCGGGCGGCCCTTCTTGACGTATTCACCGACGATCTCGGCCAGGCGGTCGAAGAAAGTGACGCGGTGCCACTGGGTGTCTTCGATCATTTCGCCGCTGGTCTTGTCCTTGCGTTTGCTGGTGGTGGCGATGCTCACGTTGGCAACGGCCTGGCCCGAAGGCAGGTAACGAACTTCGGGGTCACGGCCGCAGTTGCCGATGAGGATGACTTTGTTGACGGATGCCATGGGGATGTTTCCTCCAGTAATTGAATGATTATCGCGTGCTAGGTCGCCCGGGCCTCGTCCGCCAGGACTTCCTCCGGGGACCGCCCGCGCACCGGCGCCTTCATCGGCCAGGCCACCACCAGCCACAACAGCATCAATCCGGCACAAGCGGCAAACAGGCCTTGTGAACCAACGTTCTTGGCCAGCCAGCCGCCGACGGCGCCGCCGGCAAAAAATCCCAGGGATTGGAGTGTGTTGTACACACCCAGCGCCGCGCCGCGCGCGTGCCTGGGGGCGACACGTGAGGCCAGGCTGGGCTGCGTGGCCTCCAGCACGTTGAAGCCGCAGAAGAACAGGAACAAAAGCACGGCCAGGGTGGCGATGTCCGGCTGCCGGCTGGCGAACAGCAGGCCGATCTGGACCAGCAGGACCAG
>DATHWV010000156.1:0-2027 GCA_035460205.1 Ramlibacter sp. | reverse complement strand
TTCCGCCGACGCGCCCAGGTCCAGCAGGTCGATCACCTGCGAGGCGCGCGCCGCCAGTTCCCGCTCCTCGCGCCGCACATGCGGCATGCGCAGCGCGTTCGAGAGAAAGCCGCTGGAGCTGCGGCAGTGGCCGCCCAGCATGACGTTCTGCCACACGCTCATGGTGCGAAATAGCGCGAGGTTCTGGAAAGTGCGGCCTATGCCCAGCGAGGCGATGCGGTGCGCCGCGGAATCGGTGAGCGGCCGTCCCTCGAACAGGATGCGGCCTTCGCTGAACGTGTACAGGCGCGACAGGCAGTTGAACAGCGTGGTCTTGCCCGCCCCGTTGGGGCCGATCAGGCCGGCGATGGTGCCCGGCATCACCGAGAACGAGACCTGGTCCAGTGCCGTGATGCCGCCGAAACGTACAGTGACGCCGGAAACCTCGAGCAAGGCAGTGGGGTTCGTCGAAGACATGGGCGCTGTCGCCAGCCGGTTGTTGAATGGACGGTTATCCCCCCGCCCCGGGGGCCAACCAACAGTGAAAACCCGCGCGGCGCCTCGGCCGGCGCCACCCCCTGTCGCCTAGGCGTCAGCCGACCTGGCCGAGCAGCCAGCGCCCCACGTCATCGGGCATGCGGCGCACGTGGCCGGGCATGTGCCCATCGGGGAAGCCCACGTGACCGCCACCGCCCGGCTGCCACAGCGTGACGAATCGCCCCACCTCGCCTTGCGTGGGCAGGCTCGACGCCGGCACAAAAGGGTCGTTCAACGCATTGAGCACCAGCGCCGGGATACGGATGTGCTGCAGGTGCGGCTTGGCCGATGCGCGCGCATAGTAGTCGTCGGCATTGCGAAAGCCGTGCAAAGGCGCGGTGAACACATCGTCGAACTCGTAGAGGTCGCGCGCGCGGGCCAGGCGCTCGCCATCGAACAGGCCCGGGTGCTGGGCGAGCTTTTGCAGCGCCTTGGGCTTCATGCTGCGCAGGAACATGGTGGTGTAGACGAGGCGATTGAAGCCCCGGCCAATGGCCAGCGATCCGGCGGCGAGGTCGATGGGTGAACAGACCGACGCGATGGCGCTGGTGAGCATGCGGGCTGTGTCACCGGCCTCGCCGGCCCAGCGCATCAGCGCATTGCCGCCCAGCGACACACCGACCACGATCAATGGGCCGGGGTGCACGCTGCGCAGCTTGCCCAGGACCCAGCCGATCTCTTCGTGGTCGCCGGAGTGGTAGGCGCGCGGGCCGGGGTTCAACTCACCGCTGCAGCCCCGGAAGTGCGGCACGACATATGCCAGGCCGTGTTCGGCGGCGAAATCGGCAAAGGCTTCGGCGTAGTGGCTGCGCGACGAGCCTTCGAGGCCGTGGAAGAGCACGAGCAAAGGCTGGGATGTGTTTGCCCTGGTGCGCGACGTGATTAGCCAGTCGAGGTCTATGAAGTCCTTGTCCGGCGTGACCCAGCGCTCGCGGCGGTATTGGGGATGCTCGCCGAAAACCCGCCGCGCGTAGAGCGCAGGCCAGATGGTTTGCAGGTTGCCGCCGGGCAGCCACCAGGGCGCGCGGTAATTCAATGCAGCACCTGGCTCAATGCAACACCTGCGGTTGGCCTGAAACTTCCTGGATGTCGCTGGTGGTGCCGGGGCTGGCATGGTGGGCCACCATGCGCCAGCCCAGCGTGGTCTTGTGATACACGTTGGTGGCGATGACCCAGGCCTGCGCCGGCCCCTCGGGCCCGAGCACCTCGACGCGCTCCAGCACGTTGTGCACTGCGGCGGCCATCGCCCGCGTCTTGCGGGCGCGCTCGGGCCAGGCGCGGATGCTGCCGTTGCTGAACATCGATTCGAAAGTGGCCCGGATCGCCATCGCGCCGACCACGCGCGGACCTCCGGGATGAATGCAGACGATGTCGTCTTCATCGGCCCAGCAGGACATCAGCTTGTCGATGTCGCCGTTCTGCAGCGCCTCGTAGAAGGCCGCTTCGACATCGTCGGCGTCCCCTTCGAGATTCGCGGCCTGGAGTTTTGATTTTCTTCGCATGGTCGGGCT
>DATHWV010000155.1:0-2482 GCA_035460205.1 Ramlibacter sp. | reverse complement strand
GCGATGGGCGGCAAGTCGCGCGACACGCAACGCCAGGTGTCGCCGCCGTCCTCGCTGGTCCACAGCCCGCCGGTGGTCGAGCCGGTCGCGAGCTGCTGCCCGTCCGGCGTCACCGCCAGCGCGTGGCGGTAGACGAGGTGGAAGGCATCCTGCTGCGGCAGGCCGTCGCCATGCACCGAGAACGACGCGCCGCCTTCGCGCGCCTGCGTCACCACCATCCGCCCATCGACCGGAATGCGTTGCCCGTCGGAATGCGCCGGCACGAACCACGCCTTTTGCGGATCCGTCGGATGCGCCGCCACCGGGAAGCCGAAGCCGCTGGGTTGGGGTGCGGCAATCGCGTCCCATTGCAAGCCGCCATTGGCCGAACGCCAGATGCCGCCGTGATGCTGGCACCAGAGCACGTCGGGATGGGCCAGGCACTGGTCAATCCGGTGCGGGTCCTGGATGTTGGGGTCTTCGCGCCGCTCCGGCGGCATGAAGTCGGCGAACATGCCCTTGGTCGTGTTGGTCCAGCTGTCGCCGCCGTCGCGGGTTTGCCAGACCCCGCCGCACGAGATGGCAAGCGTCACATGGTTGGCGTCGCGCGGGTCCACCAGGATCGAATGGACGCCGGCAAAGTCGTAGCCACCGCCAAACCACTCCTTGCGTTCAGGCCGGTTCCACAGGCTCTCCACCAGTTGCCAGCTCGCGCCGCCATCGCGCGACTTGAAAAGGCCTGCGGGCAGGCAACCGGCCCACAGCGCGCCATCCTGTGAGGCTTCGAGCGACCAGACCTGGTCCACGGTCCAGGGCGTCGGATCGTCCTTCCACGGGCCTTCGGTGGGCTTGGGTGGAAACGCCGGTGCGGCGACTTCCTTCCACTCGCCGCCACCGTCCACGCTCTTCCAGATCTTCAGGCCGAAGTGGCCCAGGCGCAGCGCGGCATACCAGGCGCCGTCATGGGGGTTGGCCAGGAACTGGGTGACCGGCTCGCCGGCAAATTGCGGTGTGCCGATGCGCCAGCCGCTGGCCTCGCGGCGCATGACGAACAGCCCCTTGCGGGTGCCAACCCACAATGTTTTCGCTGCCATGGCTCAACCTCCTGTCAGTGCCTGGATGACGGTGACCTTGTCCTGCGGCTGCAACGCGATGTCCAGCTCGCTGCGGCTGGCGATCATGCGTGCATTGACGAAGACGGCCACATGCTTGCGTACCGACCCCTGTTCGTCAAGCACGTAGCTCTTCAGCGCGGGGGCGGCAAGGAAGGCGGCCGCAAGTGCAGCGCGCAGGGTGTCCGCTTCGACCACCTGTGCGGGACAAGGCACATGGCGTGTCAGGGCCGGTGCGAACTCGACCGTGGGCACGCGTACGCCCCTTGTACCTTTACTTGGCGATCAGCTCGCCGTGGTGCACCACATCGTCCTTCGCCTCGGCCTTGTTGGCGCCAGGCACCTTGGTGCGGGCGAAGAGCATGTACATGGTCGGCACCACGAACACCGTCAGCACCGTGCCCAGCGACATGCCGCCAACGATCACCCAGCCGATCTGGACGCGGCTCTCGGCGCCGGCGCCGGTAGCGGTGGCCAGCGGGACCGCGCCCAGCACCATGGCGCCGGTGGTCATCAGGATGGGGCGCAGGCGCTGCGAAGCGGCCTTCACGATCGCGTCCACCATTTCCAGCCCCTGCTCGCGCAGCTGGTTGGCGAACTCGACGATCAGGATGCCGTGCTTGGTGATGAGCCCCACCAGCGTGATGAGGCCGATCTGTGAGTACACGTTGAGCGAGCCGCCCGAGAGCTTGAGCGCCAGCAGCGCGCCGATCATCGACAACGGCACCGACAGCATGATCACCAGCGGATCGACAAAGCTCTCGAACTGCGCCGCCAGCACCAGGAAGATGATGACCAGCGCGAAACCGAAGGTGACCGCAAGCTGGTTGCCTTCCTGGACGTACTGCCTGCTATCCGCGAGATAGTCGTGGCTGAAGCCGGCCGGCATTTTCTTGGCCTCGCCTTCAAGGAAATCCACCGCCGCACCGACAGTCACGCCGGGCATCGGCACGGCCGAGAAGGTCGCCGAATTGAGCTGATTGTAGTGCGTCAGCGAATTCGGATCGGTCTTGGTCCTGACCGAGACCACGGTCGACAGCGGGAGCTGCTGGCCCGTGTTGGTCGTCACATAATAACCACCTAGCGATTCCGGCGAGAGCCGGTTGGTGCGCGGCACCTGAGGGATAACCTGGTAGGAACGGCCCTCGAGATTGAAACGATTGATGTAGTTGCCGCCCAGCAGAACCGCGAGCGTGCTGCCGAGGTTCTGCATGTTGACGCCCAGATCCTGCGCCTTGGTGCGGTCGATCGTGACCTCCACATTTGGCTGGTTGTAGGCGAGGTCGCTGTCCGAGACGATGAACATGCCGCTCTTGCGCGCAGCGTCCTTCAGTTTCTCCATCTGCTCAAACACCGTCTGGAAACCCGCGGTGGAGTTGATCACCATCTGG
>DATHWV010000154.1:0-4158 GCA_035460205.1 Ramlibacter sp. | reverse complement strand
GGGGTATTGTTTATTCACGAAAAAAGGACGGCGCCGCGAGAGCGGCGACGTTTTCGCCCGTTTAGGACTTCCTGGCAGCCGACCGCTTGATCGCCTCGTTGATCTCGGCGATCGAGCGCTCGATGGCGGCGTCGTCCAGGTCCTCGACCATGGTGTCGAGCACGCCGGCCTGGATGGTGGATGCAAACACGCCGTCGCTGATGCTGTCGGTGGAGATGCCGCGGGTGGATTCGAAGGAATCGGGGGTTTCCCACTCGAGCGCGATGACGGTGACGTTGTCGCTATGGTCGCCGCCGTTGCGCAGCGCCGCCTCGACCAGGTCCGGCACGGCCTGAGACACCGGGTCGGTCGACAGGTGGCGCACGATGTCGATGTCGTTCAGGCTGCCCCACAGGCCATCGGAGCACAGCAGGATCTTGTCGCCCTGCTGCAGGGTGACCGGCCCGGTGACGTCGAATACCGGCTTGGTGGGCGAGCCCAGGCAAGTGAACAGGATGTTGCGGTTGATGCGGTCCATCCGCACCACGCCGGCGCCGCTTTGCTTGCCCCGGGCCGCTTCACGGTCGCCCCGCGTATGCGTCGCGCGCGGCAGCATGCCGTACTCGGCCGTGACCCAGCCCTCGCCGCTGCCGCGCTTGTGCGGCGGCACCTTCTCTTCCACCGAAGCGGTGCACAGCACCTTGGTGTCGCCGAACTCGATGAGCACCGAGCCCTCGGCGTGGATGGTGAAGCCGCGGGTGATGCGGATGGGGCGCAGTTGATCTGCGGCGCGATTGCCGCTTCGTTGAAAGGTCATAGGGGAGAAAGTTTAAGTTTTCCGTGCCGCCGAGCGCCGGATGGCCTCGTTGATCTCGGCGATCGAGCGCTCGATGGCGGCGTCGTCCAGGTCCTCGACCATGGTGTCGAGCACGCCGGCCTGGATGGTGGAGGCGAACACGCCGTCGCTGATGCTGTCGGTGGAAATGCCGCGGGTGGATTCGAAGGAATCCGGCGTTTCCCACTCCAGCGCGATGACGGTGACGTTGTCGCTGTGGTCGCCGCCGTTGCGCAGCGCGGCCTCGACCAGGTCGGGCACGGCTTCGGAAACCGACTTGGCGCTCAGTTGGCGCACGATGTCGATGTCGGGCAGGCTGCCCCACAGGCCGTCCGAGCACAACAGGATCTTGTCGCCCTGCTGCAGCGCGACCGGGCCGGTGACGTCGAAGACCGGCTTGGTGGGCGAACCCAGGCAGGTGAACAGGATGTTGCGGTTGATGCGATCCGCGCGGCCCGTGCCGCCTGCGCCGCCTTGCTGCTCGAGGTACGAATGGTCGCGGGTGCGCGTGAGCAGCTCGCCGCCGCGCACGACGTACAGGCGCGAATCGCCGCAATGCACCCAGGTGGCCGACGTGCCTTGCACGATGCCGGCAACCAGTGTGGTGCGCGGCGTGTCGAGCATGCCTTTTTCGCTGGCGTAACGGATGATCTGGTGGTGCGCGGCCATCAGCGACGTGGACAGGAACTCCGTCACGTCCTTCACGATGGGCCGGGCTTCCTTCTGGTAAAGGGCCGAGACGGTCTGCAGCGCCAGCTGCGCCGCGACTTCGCCTTCCGGATGACCGCCCATGCCGTCGGCCAGGACGAACAGGCCCGACTCCCGCGTGTAGCAGTAGCCCATGCGGTCTTCGTTCTTTTCGCGACCGCCCTTGCGGCTGATCTGGAAGACGGAGAATTTCATTTAGCCTTGACCCCGCCAAAACCGGTGGCCTTGCGCACGTTCTTCTTGGTGTCGGAGACCATGTTGTCGAACTGCAGGCGCATCTTCTCGCCGACCGACAGCTTGGTGTAACGGCGCTCGCCTTCACGGGAGAGCTCCTTCTGCAGCGCGAACACCGACTGGGGGCGCGACAGCGGGTCGAGCGACATGCACCACTCCACCACTTCGATGAGGTTGTCCGAGTACACGCCGCGCAGCCGCGACAGCGCCAGTGCGAGCCGGTCCTTCTCGAGACGCTGGGGCGCGTCGTTGGGCGGGTAGCCCTGCATGCAGGCATAGATGCAGGCGCCGATGGCGTAGATGTCGGTCCAGGGGCCCATCGACGAATCGCGGCGGTACATCTCGGGCGCGGCGAAGCCGGGCGTGTACATGGGCCGGATGAAGTTGCCTTCCTTGGACAGCACTTCGCGCGCCGCGCCGAAGTCGATCATCACGGCCTTGTTGTCGTCGGTGATGAAGATGTTGGCCGGCTTGATGTCCAGGTGGAGCATCTTGTGCTGGTGCACGATGCGCAAGCCCCGAAGGATCTCGTCGAAGAGCGAGCGGATCGTCGACTCGCGGAAGACCTTCTGCTTCTTCAGTTCGCGTGCGGTGATGATGAAGTCCTGCAGGGTGGCGCCCTCCAGGTAGTTCATCACCATGTAAACGGTTTCGTTCTCGCGGAAGAAGTTCAGCACGCTCACCACGGAAGCGTGCGAGATCTGCGCGAGCGAGCGGCCTTCCTCGAAGAAGCTTTTCAGGCCAAGCCGGTAGAGCGAGAGCTTCTCGGGCTGCACCTGCGGCAGCAGCTCGCCCGGCGCGCGGCCTGCCAGCGAGGCGGGAAGGTATTCCTTGACGGCCACCTGCTGGCCCTCGTTGTCCACGGCCAGGTACACCACGCCGAACCCGCCCGCCGACAGCTTGCGCACGACGCGATAACCGCCAATGACGGTATCGGGAGGCAGGGGGGCTGGTTTGACCTTTGACATAATTTATGAATGTAGGGTCAACTGGGACGCATGGGTCAAGTGGATAACCCGGTTATTCTCGCAATCCCGCAACGAACCGAAGATTGAAGCATCTCCATGGCAGTTTACAGCATGACCGGCTACGCAAGCGCGCAGCAAAGCGCACCGCAAGCCGCTGCAGGCCAGGAGGCAAAGGGCGCACCGGCAGGTCGCCTCGGGCTGGAGATCCGTTCGGTCAACAGCCGCTTCCTCGATCTCTCGTTCCGCCTCTCCGAGGAATTGCGCCAGCACGAGCCCGCGCTGCGCGAGCTGATAGCGGCCAAACTCAAACGCGGCAAGGTGGAAGTGCGCGGGGCGCTGGAGACCGGCGCGGGCGACAACCTGCGCGAGCCGACGGCGCGCATGCTGCAGCGCCTGAACGCATTGCAGGACAACGTGCGCACCTGGTTGCCCGATGCACGCGCACTGAGCGTCGCGGATGTCGTGCGCCTGGCCGCCAGCGAAGGCCATGCCGACGTGGACTGGTCGGAGCCCGTCGCGCAACTGGCCAGGCAGGCGCTGGACGAATTGATGGCCGCGCGCGAACGCGAAGGCGCGCGCCTGGCCACGATGTTGCTCGGGCACCTCAAGCAGTTGCGCGCCCTGGCGCAACAGGCGGGACCCCTGGTGCCCAAGCTGGTCGAACAGCAGCGCACCCGCTTCCTGGAGCGCTGGAAGGAAGCGATGGCGCTGACAGAAGGCGCCACCCTGCCCGAAGCAGCGCAGGACCGGGCCCTGACCGAGGCGACTTCGTTCGCGATCCGCATCGACGTGGCCGAGGAACTCACTCGCCTCGCCTCGCACCTCGACGAGATCGAGCGTCTGGTCAAGAAAGGCGGCGAGGTCGGAAAGCGGCTGGACTTCCTGATCCAGGAACTGCACCGGGAGGCGAACACGCTGGGATCCAAGTCCGCAGCGCTGGAGCTGACCCACATTTCGGTTGATATGAAAGTGTTCATTGAGCAAATGCGCGAGCAGGTCCAGAACATCGAATAGTTGGCAATAGATCACATGTAACCGGGCTTGGCGTTTGTAACCAGTTGCGTTACGATTATTTCGCAATAACCCCAAACCTCCCGGAGATCCCATGCAGTTCACACGAAAGCTATTCCTGTCGCTCGCCATGGCGACATCCGTATTGATCGCCGGCTGCGGCGGTGGCGATGAAAGCGCCGGCCTGTCGGCCCAGAAGATGATGGCCGCCAAGGAGGCCCAGTCGCCCCTCTCGGCCACCATGACGCCGAACGACGCGGCTGAGCTGCTCCTGAACACCGCGGAACAGGCCTATCCCACACTGTTCACGCCCCATGCGACGACGCAGTCGTTCGGGCCCTTCCGCTTCCGCCAGTACGGCAGCACCCTGCTGGGTGTGGTCGTCACTGCCGATGCGGCCTACCAGCTGTACGGCGTGTACGC
>DATHWV010000153.1:0-4947 GCA_035460205.1 Ramlibacter sp. | reverse complement strand
CTGCTCGTCGAGCTTGACGCCGAACGGCACATCGCGCTCGCGCGCGCGCCCGACCTGCGCGTTGCGTGCGCTGAGGCCTGGGGCGCCGCGGACGGCGATGGCTGCGTCGCTTCGCTGCGCGAGCTGATGGGGCTGGTGGGCGCGCACGAGTGGCGCAAGAAGGGCGTGGAGATTCCCGCGCTGGGCGAGCCGCCCCACAACCGCATCCATCCGCACTACGGCGTGTTCTCGCCGGTGCGGGGCGAGTACCTCGACCTCGTCGCCAAGACGCCGCTGCCATCCACGGAGCTGGCCTTCGACATCGGTACCGGCACCGGCGTGCTGGCGGCCATCCTGGCGCGACGCGGCGTGAACCGCGTCGTCGCCACCGACATGGACCCGCGCGCCCTAGCCTGCGCCGGCGAAAACCTTGCGCAGTTGGGGGTCCAGGGGCGGGTCGAAGTGATCCAGGCCGACCTGTTTCCCGCGGGCCTGGCACCACTGGTGGTCTGCAATCCGCCCTGGCTGCCCGCGCGTCCCAGTTCGCCGGTGGAGCACGCGGTCTACGACGAGGACAGCCGCATGCTGCGCGGATTTCTCTCGGGCCTGGCCGCCCACCTCGCACCGCAAGGCGAGGGCTGGCTGGTGCTCTCGGACCTGGCCGAGCACCTCGGCTTGCGAAGCCGCGACGAGCTGCTTGCCTGGTTCGAAGCGGGTGGCCTGAAGGTGCTGGCGCGCCACGACGTGCGCCCGCGCCACCCGAAAGTGGCCGACGCGAGCGACCCGCTTCACGCTGCCCGCGCGAAGGAAGTGACCTCGCTATGGCGGCTGGTCGCATCCGGCGCAGCGCAAGAGTAGGCACCTTCCTACGCCACGACGCGCGCTCGGCGGATAGGGCGCTGCCGGCTCAGCGGCAAAGATGGCTCAACTGTTCAAACGAACCGGGAGCCCGTGATGGCCAACGCAACCGCACAGATCCATTCCTTCGAAGGCGCACCCCCGACGGCGGTGCTGGTCGACGCCACGGCCTTCTGGCTCGCGTCGGACGACGACCTCGCGCTGGGTTGCGAATGTGCCTACCCATCGCTGCAGATCGAACGCTGGGGCCAGGAGGCGCCCGCTTTCACCCAGCACGCCGCGTGACATTGCGAAGCATGTCGTGACAGTGCAGGTCCTACAGGGCCTGCCGCCATATCCCCACCCCGGCAAATCCGGGGTGTTCCTAAGCTGGAAAACAGCTGGCACTCGCCGGCATTTTTCTTCCCACCCAACTAGGAGTTACGGATATGAACGCGACCAAGAAAACACTCACCACCCTGCTGACCGCGGCCGCCCTTGCCGGCGGCATGACTTTGGCTGTTGCCCAGAGCCCCAGCGCGGGTGCCGACTCGACCGGCGCCCCGGCAGGCGCCGCGACGAGCTCGCAAACCGCCACGCCGCAGGCCAACGACACCTCGAACAGCACTTCGACCATGGGCGCCAGCGGCAGCACCACGTCCAGCAGCGACACCTCCACGCCTTCGAACGCCAGCAGCAGCACCGACACCACTGCCAGCGCGCCGCAGGCTGACCGCAACTGACGTCCCATGAGCCAGGCGCTGTTTCCACCCTCCGGCAGGTCTGAATTCCTGGGCTCGGTCCAGAAAGGCCTGTTGCTGGGTGCGGCGCTGCTGGCCGTGTTGTTGCCGCCGGCAACGGGCATCCGCCAGCCGGCGCCAACGACGCCCCAAGCCATCACGCGGATGGCCGCGCCCGCCGCGCCGCCGCGCCTGGCGGACTTCGGGGACTTCAAGCCCACCGAAGACGTGCGCCAGCTGGCCAACTGGACGGTTCATGTGGGCGACCACCAGGGCAAGTCCTTCGTCATCATCGACAAGAAGGACGCCCGCGTTTATGTTTTCGGCCAGGATGGCCGCCTGAAATCGGCGGCGCCTGTGCTGCTAGGTTCCGCCATCGGCGACGACAACGCGCCCGGCATCGGCCAGAAGGCGATTGCCGACGTATTGCCCGAGGAAAAGACAACGCCCACCGGCCGCTACGAGGCCCAGATGGGCATGAACACACGCGGCGAGGACGTCGTCTGGGTGGACTATGACGCCGCGGTCTCGATGCACCGCGTGCTGACCACGAATCCCGCTGAACGGCGACTGGAGCGGCTGGCCACGCCCGATGTGGCCGACAACCGGATCTCCTACGGCTGCATCAATGTCCCGCGGGACTTCTACGAACAGGTGCTCGCGGCCACCGTCAAAGCTACCGGGGCGATCATCTACGTGCTGCCGGAAACCCGGGGGGCTCAGCAGGTGTTCGGCTCCTGGGATGTGGAGCGCGGCACGCGCCTCGCGCAGCGGTAAATCCGCACGAATTCCTTCCCCAGCTCGACTGTTACCGTTACAAAGTCTTGCGGCAGCTCGGCCGCTTGCTTAGCATCCGCCCCTTGTTGAGCCACGCAGGGGACTCGGATGGGTTGGATCGCAAGGGCGGCGGCCGCATTGGCGTGTTCGGCCTTCGGCCTGCCGGCCGCATGGGCCGGGGTGCCACAAGCGGATTTTCGCGGGCAGGATATTTCGGTGGATGCGCAGTACGTCGCGCATTGGGCCGTGTCCACCGGCGACCACCGGGGCTTGCCCTTCGCGGTGGTCGACAAGCGCGAAGCGCGCATCTACGTATTCGAAAACGGCGGCCGCCTTTCGGGCGCTTCCACCGCACTGCTGGGCCAGGCGATCGGTGACGCATCGGCGCCGGACGTCGGCGCGCACACCCAGGCCGGTGAAGTGCCGCTGCACGAACGCACGACACCGGCCGGCCGTTTCCTCACCGTGCCCGGGGTCAACCTGGCCGGCGAGCATGTGGTCTGGGTCGACTACCAATCCGCTTTCGCCATTCACCGCGTTCGCCCCGGCAAGGGCGAGCGGGCGCGCCAGGCCCGCCTGGCCTCGGCCACGCCCGGGGACAACCGTGTTTCGCTGGGTTGCGTGGTGGTGCCGGTCGCCTTCTACGAGCACTTCGTGCAGCGCCTGCTCGGCAAGGGCAGGGCGGTGGTCTATGTGCTGCCGGAGACCCGCGCCGTGCGCGAGGTGTTCGGCGATCTTTGAAACGTGATTCGAGTGCGAGGTGAATGGGCGCCGCAGGCCATGTCTTACAACAGGTCATTGCGTGCGCCGACGCCGCCATTTGCAGTCCCCACTAAGCTGGCGCAAAGGCCGTGAGAGGCTGGCGAAGCAAATGCTGTCACACAAAAAACCGGGCACCGCCCGGTTTTTTCATGGGACGTCCGCGAACAGGTCGTCGAAGCCCCCGGGCGGCTCGAACCTGTGCTCCCGGTAGTGCAGCCGCGTGGGGCCCGGCATCGCGCGCTCGCGAACGGAATGACGCGTGTCGCCGGGATAGCAGAGCACGCGAAAGCCTCCTTCCTCGAATGGCTCCGGCAACACCAGTGGGGGCGGGCGCGAGCGGGCTTCGGCCATCGCGCCGGCCACCGACGCGTGCCGCGAGAGGTGCGCCAGGCTCATGATCTGCGGCGGCGCCAGTTCGATCGTGCCATCCCAGTACTGCTGCAGCGCCGCGCGCGGCGCCAGCCACGTGCTTTCCGTGGCCTCATGGTTGTCGTGGCTCGCGACCTGGTCGGCGGGCACGGCTGCCAGGAAGAAGCGCGTGTCGAAGCGCTTCCGCATCACGCCGCCAACCGCGGGCGTGATCCAGCGCACCCATGGCTGCAGGCTGGTCGCGGCAAGCCGCAAGCCCAACATGGCCAGGACCTCGTCGAAGGCAATGCCTTCGCGCAGCAGTTGCGCCGCGACACCCGCGCGCGCCGCATCGGTGTCCTGTGCAAACAGCACGCCTGTTTCCTCGAATGCTTCGCGCAGCGCCGCGACATACAGAACCGCGCCCGCAAGTTCGTCGAGCTGGGGCTCACCCAGCGCCGCGTGCAGGCGCGCCGCGGGTGAGTCCAGGCGAGCCTCGACGTCCAGATGAGCGTCCTCGAGGTCCACCTTGCCACCGGGGAATACATAGGCGCCGCCCAGCACGTCGGACAGGCCATGCCGCTTCAGCAGGAAAACTTCCAGCCCGGTGGCGCCATCGCGCAGCATGACAACTGTGGCCGCGTCACGCACGGGGCTGCCGGAGGGTTCGGTATGGACTTCCATGGCCCGAGGCTAGCAGAGCCATTGCACGAGCGCGAGCAAATTGCGTGAACCGCTGGGCTTGCAAAGTGTTGCGATCAGCCGCGTCGGCCTGTGCGCCGCAGCCGTGGCAGCGCTCGTCCGACAAGCACACCCGCCCAGGCCTGACGCTGCGCTGCAGCACGCGGACTAGTCTGGAAACAGCTGGCACCGATGCTGGCAGTAACCAGACCAACTAAAGGAGTTTCACATGAGTGCCTTCACCAAAATCGCAGGCGTCGTTGCCGGCCTTTCGACCGTTGCAGTGATCAGCGTTGCCGTGGCCCAGAGCGAGCCGCCCGATCCGAACCTCGGCAAACACCCCATCGCCGCGGGCCAACAGAGCTCGCACATCACGCCGATGGGCGAAACCGGTGTGCTGGTGCACGCCGGTGAAATCCGCACCGCCACGCTGATCCGTCAACCGGAAGTGGCAGTCATCACGCCCGAGCCCGCGGCGGCTCCGGAAGTGGTCGCCGTGGCGCCCGCGCCTGAACCCGCATCGACGACCGCCATGGGCGCGGGTCCGGCACCCGAGCCGGCCCCGGCTGAACCCGCCCCGGTGGCACGCGCCGACCGCAACTGATCGGGCCGCGTAGCAAGACAAACCGGCAGGCTAGCGCCTGCCGGTTTTTTGTTGGGCGAGGCGCTGCACGATCAGTTGGCGGGTGCTGCGCACCTCGGAGGCAAACGGGTTTTGCGGGTCGGTCGCCTTGTCGATCTCCGCCAGCGCCTGCTCGTGCTGGCCCTGGTCCGAGAGGGCCTGGGCCAGGTTGTTCAGGACGATCACCGATTGCGGATGGCG
>DATHWV010000152.1:0-3052 GCA_035460205.1 Ramlibacter sp. | reverse complement strand
TTCAGGCGCGACAGCGCACGCTCGGCGGCATAGCGGCCCACCGACTCCGGCGACGCCAGCTCGGGCGCGGAGCGCATGGAGCTGTACCACGCGTCGCGCTGCATCTGGCTGCCCTTGCCGGCGATCGGCGCCACCGAGATCGAGTGGCGCGAACTGGCATAGCCGCCGCGGAAACCCCGCGTGTGCGCGCTGAAGAAATGGCTCTGCTGCGCCGAGACGCCCGCGCCTTCGCTGTTGGTAATGCGGCGATCGGTGTCGAAGGCCGCCTGCTCGCAGCGAAGCGCCAGTTCCGCCGCGCCTTCGCTGGTGATGGCCCAGGGATGGAACAGGTCCAGGTCGCGCTGTTCGGACGCCGGGGCGATGTCTTCCTGCTCGGGCAGGCCCGCTACGGGGTCTTCGGCGGTGAAGCGGGCGATGTCGTAGGCCGCCTGCACGGTGCGCTCGATGGCCGCCTCGGAGAAGTCGGACGTGCTGGCATTGCCGCGCCGGTGCCCGATGTAGACGGTGATGCCGAGCGACTTGTCGCGATTGCGCTCCACCGTTTCGAGCTCGCCCTTGCGCACCGAGACACTCAGGCCGCAGCCCTCGGACGCCTCGGCGCCGGCATCGGTGGCGCCCAGCTTGCGGGCGTGGGACAGGGCGGAATCGACCAGTTGTTCGAATTGGGTCCGGCTGTAACTGAAGCCGGAGTCGGCGCGCGACGGTGCAGTGCTCATGGCGGGCTATGATACTTGCGAGGCGTACAGCCCCGCTGTCCACACCGCCGATCCCTGATTCCTCCCATGCCCCGCAAACCCAAAAAAGGCTACTTCGTCCGCGGCCAGTTCGTCGCCGAAGGCAGCGAGCTGGACCTCGAGCTCAAGGCTGAGCTCAAAGGCACCACCGAAGCGAGCCGCACCGACCTCAAGCGCGAAAGCACCGAGCTGCAGAAACTCGGCGAGGCTTTGCTGACTTTGCGCGCCGAGCTGATGGCCGGCCTGCCCCTGTCCGAGAAGCTCACCGATGCGGTTGCCGAGGCCAAGCGCATCACCAACTTCGAGGGCAAGCGCCGCCAGATGCAGTTCATCGGCAAGCTGATGCGCCTGCTGGACGTAGACCAGCGCCAAGCCGTGCGCGACGCGCTCGAAGTGCAGCGCCGCGGCTCCGCGGGCGACGCATTGGCGCTGCACGAGGCCGAAAAGTGGCGTGACGACCTGCTGGCCCGCGATGGCGCGTTCGAGGAATGGCTGGCAGCCCACCCGCGCACCGACACGCAGCAATTGCGCGCCCTGATCCGCCAGGCCCGCAAGGACGACCAGACCAACAAGGAATCGATTTCCAAGGGCCTGGCGCCGCGCCAGGGCCGCGCCTACCGCGAAATCTTCCAGCTCGTGCGCGCAGCGCTGTCCGGCGAAGACGTGCAACCCGACGACGACGAGACCGCCTATGACCCACGCCACGCCTGACCCTGTCCGCATCGGCATCGTTTCCATCAGCGACCGCGCCTCCACTGGCGTCTACGAAGACAAGGGCCTGCCCGCCTTGAAGGAGTGGCTCACGCGCGCGCTGAAGAATCCCATCACCTTCGAGCCGCGACTGATTCCCGACGAGAAGGAGCGCATCAGCGCCGCCCTCATCGAATTGGTGGACGCGGGCTGTTCACTGGTGCTGACCACCGGCGGCACCGGCCCCGCCCCGCGCGATGTCACGCCCGAGGCCACGCTGGCCGTCGCCGACAGGGAGATGCCCGGCTTCGGCGAGCAGATGCGCCAGATCAGCCTGCGCTTCGTTCCGACGGCCATCCTCTCGCGCCAGTGCGCCGTGATTCGCGGCAAGAGCCTGATCATCAACCTGCCGGGGCAGCCCAGGTCCATCCAGGAAACGCTGGAAGGCGTGAAGGCCGCCGGCAATGAGCTCCTGATGAACGGCATCTTCGCCGCGGTCCCGTATTGCGTGGACCTGATAGGCGGGCCTTACCTCGAAACCCATGATGAGGTGTGCAAGGCCTTCCGGCCGAAGAATGCGCAGCGCCCTGCCAGCGCATGACGGGCTACTACTACCTCTGGCTGCTCGTTTTCCTGCCGCTCTTCCTCGGGGCGGGCGTCGTCTACTGGCGCAACAAGGCCATGAAAAAGCAGCAGGACAAGCTGGTGGCGGACCTGCGGGGCAAGCGCTACTGGCGCATCAACCTGTCGCGGCCCGCGTTCCATGCGCGCTGGTGGCGCTTCATGCCTTTCGAAGCCAAGGGCGTGCTGGTCGACGAGGGCGACAGGCTGCGGATCAGGGGCTTTTGGCTGAAGGACAGCCGCGCGTTCGATTCGCTCTTTGACAAGGGCAGCAGCGCCGTCGAGTGGCTGGGCAACCCCACCCTGAGGTCGGGCAACCTGCATTGGGCAAAGTTGACCACGCCCAAGGGCGAGATGAACTTTTGCGCCGACACGGGCATGTACGCCTTGCCCTCGCGCGAGGCGCTCGCGGACATCTTCCGCGGTGCATTTCCCGACTACGACCTGGCCGAGGAACAGACCAGCGACTTTGCCCTGGAAAAGAGCCCGAGGAGCATGGTCATCATCACGGTGTTCTTCGTGCTGCTGTTCTTCGCCTTGATCGACACCTTCGTCGTGACCCGGTTCGAGCTGGTTGACGCGCAACTTGCCCGCATCGTGCGCAATCCGCTGGTCTGGGCAGGCGGCCTGGCATTCGCTGCGGCCTGCGACCTGTTGTTCTATCGCTTCCTGCTGGCTGGGCGGGTGCCCGCGCGCGAATCGCTGGCGCTGAGCCTCATGTTGTCCACGATGATGCTGGGCGCGGCGCTGCCGGCGGCCAAGCGGGTGGACCAGCTGTTGGCCGCCAACCCGCCCCAGACCTACGCCTACCGATTGGTCAGTGCCACTCGCCTGGAGCCTTCAGACACAACGCCGGGGCTGCCGACGCTCCGCTTTCCACGCGCTGGCGACTACTGGGCGCAGTTCCGCCTCGGCAGCGAGCACCAGGTGCCCTTCCTGCGCGGCCCCATGGGGCTATGGCAGCTGGACCACGGCGAGTTCGACAAGCCGATGATCGCGTTCTACGA
>DATHWV010000151.1:0-14478 GCA_035460205.1 Ramlibacter sp. | reverse complement strand
CACTTCCGTATCCGCAAGATCCCGCTGTTGATCGGCGGTGCGACCACGAGTCGCGTGCACACCGCCGTGAAGATCGCGCCGCATTACGAAGGCCCGGTGGTGTACGTGCCGGATGCGTCGCGCAGTGTGAGCGTGGCGCAGGGCCTGCTGTCCGACCAGGCCACCCGCTACATCGCCGAAGTCAATGCTGACTACGAGAAGGTGCGCTTCCAGCACGCCAACAAGAAGCAGGTGCCGATGTGGCCGCTGGCGAAGGCGCGTGCCAACAAGACGCCCATTGACTGGGGCGGCTACCAGCCGCCGACGCCCAAGTTCATTGGCCGGCGCGTGTTCCGCAACTTCGATTTGGCCGAACTGGCGAAGTACATCGACTGGGGTCCGTTCTTCCAGACCTGGGACCTGGCCGGGCCTTTCCCTGCGATCCTCAAGGACGAAGTCGTCGGCGCCGAAGCCGTGCGCGTGTATGCCGATGGGCAGCGCATGCTCAAGCGGCTGATCGAAGGGCGCTGGCTCACCGCCAACGGCGTCATGGGCTTCTGGCCCGCCAACAGCGTGAACAGCGACGACATCGCGCTCTACACCGACGAGTCGCGCAGCAAGGTCGCGATGACGTGGTACGGCCTGCGCCAGCAGACCGAAAAGCAGGCGGTCGAAGGCCGGATGCGTCCCAGCCGCTGCCTGGCCGACTTCGTCGCGCCCAAGGGCGTGGCAAACGACTACGTCGGCATGTTCGCGGTGACGGCGGGCATTGGCACCGACAAGAAGGAAAAGTATTTCCTCGACGACCATGACGACTACTCGGCCATCATGCTCAAGGCGCTGGCCGACCGGCTGGCCGAGGCGTTCGCCGAAGCGTTGCACGAGCGCGTGCGCAAGGACCTCTGGGGCTACCAGCCGCAGGAGGCGCTCACCGCCGAAGAACTGGTGGCCGAAAAGTACAAGGGCATCCGGCCCGCGCCCGGCTACCCGGCCTGCCCGGACCACAGCGTCAAGGGTGACATGTTCGCGCTGCTGCAAGCCAACGAAATCGGGATGGAGCTCACCGAAAGCCTGGCCATGATGCCGGCGGCCAGCGTCAGCGGCTTCTACCTCAGCCATCCGGACAGCGTGTACTTCAACGTGGGCAAGATCGGCGAGGACCAGCTGCAGGACCAGGCCGCGCGCCGCGGCGCCGACGTGGCGCAGCTGCAAAGGCTGCTCGCGCCCAACCTGTAGGGCGTGCTCCTACCCGCATCGCAGCGCTGCGCCTATCGGGTTGCGGCCCGTGCGCGCCTAGGCTGGGGCCATGGCTGGCTGGTCCGATCGAATTCCGTCCTGGCTGCGCAACGCTGCGCGGCCGGCCTATCCCATCTTCCGGGCGGCGCAGCTGTGGAGTGACGCCGACGGCCTGCGCATGAGTGCGGCGATGTCGTTCTACGGCATCCTCAGCCTGGCGCCCCTGTTGATCCTCGTGGTCGCGCTGCTGGGCTGGTGGATGGACCGCGAGATGCTGGAGCAGGGGCTGGTCAGCCAGATCGGCACCATCGTCGGCGAACAGGGTGGCCAGATGATCCGGCAGGCGCTGGCCAGCGCCAAGGAGCCGGCCGAAGGCATCGCCGCTTCCGTGATCGGGTTTATCGTGCTGCTGTTCGGCGCCACAGGTGTCTTCGGCGAATTGCAGGAAGCGTTCGAGCGCTTGTGGCTCCACGGCAGCGACACGCCGGCCCGGCAGAGGTGGTGGCACACCGCGTCGCTGCGGCTGCGCGGCATCGGCTATGTGCTGGCTTTCGGTTTCATGCTGCTGGTGTCCTTGCTGGTCTCCACCTTGCTCAACGTCTTCGCGGGCTGGGCCGGGAACTGGTTTGCTTTCGAGACGCTGCTGCGCGTGATCAATGAAAGCGTGGCTTTTGCAATCTGCGCGGCGCTGTTCGTCGCGCTGATGCGCATCAGCTCGGGGCCCAAACCGCAAATGCGCTACCTGGTGGTGGGCGGCGTGATCGGCGCGATCCTGTTCACGCTCGGCCGGCAGCTGCTCGCGGCCTACCTGTCTACCGCGGCGGTGGTATCAGCGTATGGCGCGGCCGGCTCGCTGATCGTGCTGTTGATGTGGATCTATTTCTCGTCGGCGGTGCTGCTGTTCGCAGCCGGCTGTGCGCGGTCGGTGCAGGAGGAGCACCGCCGTCAAGTGACAGACAGCGCCTTGCGCTGGGCCAGGAACAAGGCCAGCACCGCGGCAACGCTCATGCCCAGCAGCAGCCACAAGCCCCAGGCATAACCCGCTTCCGCGCTCCACATCACGCCCAGCACCAGCGGCGCGATGGCGCGCGCCAGGGCCGAGGGGAGGCCCAGCGCGCCGTTGAGCGACGCGACATGATCACGGCTGACATACTGTGCGATCGCCGTGCCCTTCACGATGGTCATCATTCCGTTGCCCAGGCCGTAGAGCACGACGAACAGCACGGCCGCCCACGGATGCGCCGCACCGGCGAGCAGGGCGGCCAGGCCCAGCGGGATCAGCGTGGGGATCAGCCGGTTCGCCATGTGCAGGTCGAAGTGGTGCTCGAAGAAGTACAGCAGCAGGCGGCCCAGCACCTGGATCGCGCCGATGGCGGCCGGGATCGCGATGACCCAGCCTTCGGCCAGGCCGGTGCCGCGCAGCAGGCTGATCATGTGCGGTGGCAATGCAGCCGTGACGCCCATCATGCAGACGACGAAGACGCCGATCAGCAGGAAGGGCGCACTGCGCAGGTAGGCCGCCGGCGAGCGCGCTTCACCGCTCGCGCCTTTCACCACCGGCCCCGGCGCATTGCGCAGCAACGTCGCGTGCAAAGGCGCGCACACCAGCAGTTGCAGCGACGCAAGCACCCAGAGCGCGTGCCGCCAGCCGAGCGACTGGATCAGCCATGCCGACAGCGGGATGAACACCGTGCTGGCCAGCCCGCCCAGGAAGGTGAGCGTGATGATGGCGCGGCGGAAGTCGTGCGGGAAGCGCCGCGTGACGACGGCGAAGACCGGGCTGTACAAGGTCGCGGCGAGTGCCACGCCCAGCCCGACCCACACCGCGTAGAAGCCGGCCACGCTGGAGATCGCGCTGTGCAGCAACAGGCAAGCCGCAACCAGCAGCGAGCCGCCGGTCATCACTGCGCGCTCATGCCCCTGGTCGATCCAGCGGCCCACCGGGTAGGCCATCGCGCCTTCAGCCAGCAGCGCCAGGCTGAAGGCCAGCGACGACTGCGCGCGCGTGAGCCCCAATTCGCGCTCCACCGGTTCCATCAGCAGCGAGAAGGTATAGAAGACGCTGCCCCAGGTGATCAACTGGCCCAGCGACAGCCAGCCCACGAGTCGGCGGTCGTAGGTCAAGGCTGGGGCACCCTCGCCGTTTTCTCGACGAACTCGTGCGGCGCCAGGCTGCCTTGCACGTTGCGCGCCACGGCGAGCAGGCGTGGGTTCAGGCGCAGGCGCTGGCGCCTGGCCGAGTCGAGCGACACGCCGAAGCCCACCCGCCCCTCCTCCAGGAAGAAACTCAGGACGCTGCCGCGCGGGTGCGCGCCGTCGGAGTCGGCCACCGTGAGCACACCTTCGGGAACCTGTTGCAGCAGTTCCGCCATGCGCGCCGAGCTGGAGGCCTTGAGGTAGAGGATGTGGTAACCCGTGAGCGCATCGCTTTCCTTCAGGCGCGTCACGACCACTGGCCGGCCGTCGCGGTCGCGGTCGCGCGCCAGCTCGCCCAGGTCCTGCCAGACGAGGTCATTGCCCAGGATGCCGATCTTCAGCGGGCTCTCGGGCTTTTCGAACTGGCCCGCCGGCCATTCGACGAAGCTCGCGAACTTGTGCAGGAACGCCGCCTTCACCAGCGTTTCACGGGCCCGGTCCTGCGCCGGCTGGGCCAGCGCGTCGCCGGCGGCCGACAGCAACAGCAACAGGCTTAGGCAGGTGGAGGTGAGCCAGTACTGCATGGGCCTGCCTATTGGCGCCAGACGGCCTTGACGAACACGCTGCGCTCGAACTCCGCGCGATTGAGCGCGCTGCCCCACTCGGGATGCCCCGGATCGCCGAGGTTACGGGCAGTGATGGAGATCTCGAGATCGGGCCGCACGCGCCAGCCCCAGCGGACGTCAAGCGCCGCGTAGGAAGGCACGGCCGGGTTCGGCAGCGAACCCATGTAGCGCAATTGCAGGTCGAGCTCCATGTTCGCCGCGAAGTCGAGCGACGAACCCAGCGTCCAGCGCTGCTTGGGGTCGTTGCCCAGCGAGGCGATGCCGCCGAGCGGCGCTGTCCCCGCAAGTGCATGGAAATGCTGGTCCTGGTAGGCGTAACTCGCATTGAAGCGCAGGTGGTCGTTGGCGCGCCAGGTGCCCCAGGTCGTGAGGCCGTGCATGCGGCCCTCGAAATTGTTGTTGAACGTGGCGCCGCCCGGCGCGATGTCCACCGAACGCAGCCGCTCGTAGTCGTGGTGGAACACGCTCACCGAATACGAGATGGCAGGCGTCGGCTGGCCGCGGTAACCGAGCTCGTACACGCGCGCCACTTCCGAAACGAATCGCGGACCACCGGCAATCAGGAACGGCGCGGTGCCGGGCTGGAAGAACTCCACGTCCAGCCGTGACGGCGTGCGCACCGTGCGCGAGGCCGCGCCCCACATCAGGTGCCCTGGCCGCAGTTCCCAGGCCATGCGTGCATTGGGCAGCCACTCCAGCCCGGTGTAGTCGTTGTGCTCCGCCTTCAGGCCCAGCGTGAGCTTCAGGTCCGGACGCAGGGCCACTTCGTCCTGCGCAAAGACGTTCCACAGATTGAGTTGACGCTGTGCCGGGATCAGCGCCAGCACCGCGGGGTTGGTGTTGGTGACCTTGTCGTTGTGGTGCCGATAACCGCCGCCCCAGATCAACTCGTGCCCGGCGTGCGGCCGGGACAGCTGCTGGTACTCGATGTCCCAGGTGTCGAGCGAGTCGCGCAGGGACCCCGGCTGGTCGCGCTCGGCGCGGTCGAAGTAGGCCTGCAACTGCGAGCGCGCGCCGCCGTCCAGGTCGCGCGACCAGCGACCGAGCAGGTTGAACCCCGAGACGCGCCGCTCCGAAGGCGCCTGGTCGATGCGCGTGTCGTACAGGTCGCCCTGCACCGTGAAGAGGTCGCGCGCTTCGCGGCGGTCGGCGCGGAACCCGCCGTGCGACATTTTCGATTCGTCGCGCACGGCGGTGCCATTGGTGAGTTCGGAGTTCTCGCGGCGCACGTGGCGAGCCCACAGGCGGTAGCTGGTGCCCGATGCGGTCACGTCGCCATAGCGCGCCGCGACCAGGCTGTCCTTGTTGCCCCCGCCCGCCGCGACGAGGGCGCCGTGCGTGTCGACACTGCTGCGCGTGATGATGTTGATGACACCCTGCACGGCATTGGCGCCATACAGTGTGCCGCCCGGGCCGCTCAGCACCTCGATACGCTCGACGTCCTCGAGCATCACGTCCTGCGCTTCCCAGAACACGCCGGAGAAGAGCGGCGAGTAAACCGTGCGCCCGTCGACCAGCACCAGCATCTTGTTGGCAAGCACGCTGTTGAAGCCGCGTGCGGTCACCGCGTACTGGTTGGCGTCGGCCCGCGCGACCTGCAGGTTGGGCGCAAGCCGCAGGGCTTCGGGCACGCTGGTGGCGCCGGAGCGGCGAATGTCCTCGGCGCTGATGACATACGTGGTGGCGGCCACGTCGGCCAAGCGCTGCGGCCGTTTCGAAACCGAAACCACCTCGATGTTCGCAAGCTGTTCCAGCGACAGGTCAACCAGGTTGGAAGCTGCGAGCTGCGTTTGCGCCGCAGCCGCGAAACTGCATGCGGCCAGCGCGACGGTGCCGGTATGGATGAGCAGCGCGCGGTAGTGCGGCAATTTCATGGGGCTTGATTATCAATCGACTCATGCGTGCGCCCCCGCGAACAAACCCCGCTTTACCGGGGTACGGGAAACGTGCTGTTACCGGGGTTCTGCGCATGCAGGGCTATATTGCCCCACCGCTGAGCTACCCATCACTGCCCGGCGACCTGCAAGGAGCCCTCATGAAGCTGCGATCCCTGGTGTCCATGTTTCTTCCGATGGCCGCAATCCTCATTGCGATGGCCTGCGGCCCTGCACAGGCACAGGGCAGGGGCTCGCGCGATGTCCCCTACAACACGAGCTTCGGCCTCAACATCACAAACGGCAGCGGCGGCAACACGTACTCTCCCGACGTGATCCCCGCCAGCAAGCGGCTCGTTATTGAATACGTCAGCGTCTCGGTCACGGCCGGGCCCGGCGACAAGCCTTCGCTCTTCCTGAATGATTCGGTGAACGGCGCCAGCCGCTCCTATTGGATCCCCTTGACCCTGGTGGACGCGAGTGGGTACGAGTATTACCGGGCGAGCCAGCAGGTAAAGCTGAATTACGACGGCAACGGCATCGGCGGCCCGGGCTTCCAATGCCTGCGCGGCGTCAACAGCCTCGCCCCGCTCAGCTGCTTTGTCACGATCTCCGGCTACCTCGTCGACAAGTGATGGGTTGATGCGCAGCTTCAGCTGCGCGCGGCCGACAAGGCCCTTCGGTACTGCACCGCCTCCGCGACATGGCCCACCTGAGTGGTGCCCGCGCCCGCGAGGTCGGCGATCGTGCGCGCCACCTTCAACGCCCGATGCGTGGAGCGCGCGCTCCATCCCAACCTGGCTGCAGCGACGTTGAGGAACTTCGCAGCCGCGTCGTCGAGCAATGCATGCAGGTCGATTTCCTTGCCTTGCAAGGCGTGGTTCGATTTGCCTTGCCGTTGGACTGCGCGATCGCGCGCAGCGCCACAACGCTCGCGGATGGCGTCGGTCGATTCGCCGGCCGGTGCGTTGAGCAACTGGTCCGCCGGCAATGTGGGCACTTCCACATGCAGGTCGATGCGATCGAGCAGCGGCCCCGACAACTTGCCCTGGTAGCGCGCGACCTGGTCCGGCGTGCAGCGGCACGCTTTGTGGGTGGCGCCGAGAAAGCCGCAAGGGCAGGGGTTCATCGCGCCGATGAACTGGAAGCGGGCGGGGAATTCGGAGCGGCGGGCGGCGCGCGCAATCGTGATGTGCCCGGACTCCAGCGGTTCGCGCAGGGCTTCGAGCGCGGCACGGGGAAATTCCGGAAGCTCATCGAGGAACAGCACGCCGTGATGCGCCAAAGAAATCTCGCCCGGGCGCGGGGGTGAGCCACCACCCACCAGCGCGACGGCGCTGGCCGAATGGTGCGGCGCGCAGGTCGGGCGCAAGCCCCAGCGCTCCTTCGTGAACAGGCCCGCGAGGCTGGCGACGGCCGCGGTCTCCAGTGACTCTTCTACCGTCATCGGCGGCAGCAGGCCGGCAAAGCGCTGCGCCAGCATCGACTTGCCCGAGCCGGGTGGGCCGAGCAGCAGGAGGCTGTGCCCGCCAGCGGCTGCAATCTCCAGCGCGCGCTTGGCGCCGGCCTGGCCCTTGACGTCCGCCAGGTCGGGGTAACTGGCCGACACTGCCGCGGCCTGCGCCACCACCCGCGACCAACCTTCGGCAGGTTCGGCTTCCTGCCCGGGCAGGAACTGCCGGACCACGTCCAGCAGGTGGCCCGCGCGATAGACCTGCGAGCCCGGCACCAGCGCGGCTTCGTCGGCGCTGCCGGGCGGTAACACCAGCCGCGCGCTGGCGCCGGCCGAGTGCAGGGCCAGGCTCATGGCGAGCGCGCCGCGCACCGGCCGCAACTCGCCCGAAAGCGAGAGTTCGCCCGCAAATTCATAACCCGCCAGCCGCGCCCCGTCGACCTGGCCGCTGGCTGCAAGGATGCCCAATGCAATGGGCAGGTCGAAGCGCCCGGAATCCTTGGGCAGGTCGGCCGGCGCCAGGTTGACGGTGATCCGCTTGTTGTGGGGAAACTCCAGCCCGCAGTTCTGCAGGGCCGAGCGAACCCGCTCGCGGGCTTCCTTGACCTCCACGTCGGCCAGGCCTACCAGGGTGAAACTGGGCAGGCCGTTGGCCAGGTGCACCTCCACCGTGACGGCAGCGGCCTGCAGGCCGACCAGCGCCCGGCTTTGCACCAAAGACAAATTCATGGTCTCATTCCTCCCCAAGTCGGTGCGTGGCTCTACTTGGTGCTGGAAAAAAACCAAGATCGCACCAGAGCGGTGCCAAGACGGCGCCAAGCCCGGTTCTCATGCATAACGGTCGGGAGGCCAGCACCGTGCACCAGCGATCAGGAGTTGTGACTTATGGCACGCGTCCTGCTAAGGGATGGGTTCATTACCCTTTTCTTTCATCAGGAGCACTCAGTGGAACTCAAGAAGACGACTCAAACGATGGTTCTGGCCGCCTTGGCCTTGTCAGGTGCTGCATTTGCCCAGACCCCGGCCCCCGCCGCGGCGCCGGAGCCGGATTACACGTTCGCCTTCAACGTGGGCGCCGTCACCGAGTACCGCTACCGCGGCATCTCGCAGTCGGGCATGAAGCCGGCGCTGCAGGGCGGCATCGACTTCACCCACAAGAGCGGCTTCTACCTGGGTACCTGGGGCTCGACCATCAAGTGGATCAAGGACGCGGGCGGCGATGCCCCGATCGAAATCGACATCTACGGCGGCTACAAGGGCACCGCGGGCGACTTCAGCTACGACGTGGGTGTCCTGAGCTACCAGTACCCCGGCCACGACCTCGCCGTGAGCCCCACCACCACGGAAATCTACGGCGCCGGCACCTTCGGCCCGGTGACCATCAAGTACTCGCACTCGCTGTCCAACCTGTTCGGCTTCTCCAACAGCAAGAACAGCTACTACCTGGAAGGCGCCGCCACCTTCGACCTGGGCAACGGCTGGTCGCTGGTCCCGCACATCGGCTACCAGAAGGTCAAGAACAACGACCCGTTCACCTACACCGACTACTCGCTGACGCTGGGCAAGGACTTCGGCAACGGCTTCTCGGGCTCCGCAATGATCGTGGGCACCGATGCCGACGACACACTCTACGTCCGGCCCGACGGCAAGTTCACCGGCAAGACCATGCTGGTGGTCGGCGTGAAGTACAGCTTCTGACCGGGTCAGAAATTCCAAAGGAGAAGACATGAAACTCGTAACGGCAATCATCAAACCGTTCAAGCTGGATGAGGTGCGCGAAGCCCTCTCCGGCATCGGGGTGCAGGGCATCACGGTGACGGAAGTCAAGGGCTTCGGCCGCCAGAAGGGCCACACCGAGCTGTACCGCGGCGCGGAATACGTGGTGGACTTCCTGCCCAAGGTGAAGATCGAGGCGGCGGTGGCCGACGACCTGGTCGACCGCGTGATCGAAGCCGTCGAGGCCGCGGCCCGCACCGGCAAGATCGGCGACGGCAAGATTTTTGTCTACAACCTCGAGCAGGTTGTGCGTATCCGCACCGGTGAAACCGGCAAGGAAGCGCTCTAAGCCCTCACCCATACCAAGAAAGAGACGAACATGAGAAAGCTTCTCGCTTCCCTGGGCCTGGGCCTGGGCCTGTTGATCGGCAGCGTTGCGCTGGCGCAGGCGCCGGCAGCCAGTGCCCCCGCTGCTGCCGCCCCCGCGGCCGCCACCACCACCGCCGCTGCCCCCGCATCGGCTCCCGCGGCCGCACCGGCAGCTGCTGCCGCCGCTTCGGCACCCGCCGCCGCAGCAGCACCCGCTCCTGTCCCCAACAAGGGTGACGTGTCCTGGATGATCGTGGCGACCCTGCTGGTCATCATGATGTCCATCCCGGGCCTGGCCCTGTTCTACGGCGGCCTCGTGCGCAGCAAGAACATGCTGTCGGTGCTGATGCAGGTCTTCGTGACCTTCTCGATGATCGTCGTGCTCTGGTGCCTGTACGGCTACAGCCTGGCTTTCACCGAGGGCAACAGCTTCATCGGCGGCTTCGACCGCGTGCTGATGAACGGCCTTTTCGATCCCGCCAAGGGCGAGTTCGCGATGGGTGCCACGTTCAGCAAGGGCGTCGTGATTCCCGAACTGCTGTTCATGGCCTTCCAGGCCACCTTCGCGGCCATCACCTGCTGCCTGATCATCGGCGCCTTCGCCGAGCGCATCAAGTTCTCGGCGATGCTGCTGTTCATGGCCCTGTGGTTCACCTTCAGCTATGCGCCGATCGCGCACATGGTCTGGTACTGGATGGGCCCGGATGCCTACACGGGCAAGGAAGTGGTCGACGCGATGAACGCCAAGGCCGGCCTGATCTGGCAGTGGGGCGCGCTCGACTTCGCCGGCGGCACCGTGGTGCACATCAACGCGGCCGTCGCGGGCCTCGTGGGCGCCTATGTCATCGGCAAGCGCGTCGGCTACGGCAAGGAATCGCTGGCGCCGCACAGCCTGACGCTGACCATGGTCGGTGCCTCGCTGCTGTGGGTGGGCTGGTTCGGTTTCAACGCCGGCTCGGCGCTGGAAGCCGGCAACACCGCCGTCCTGGCGTTCATGAACACCTTCTCCGCCACGTCCGCTGCCGTGCTGGCCTGGTGTGCCGGTGAAGCGCTGTCCAAGGGCAAGGCTTCCATGCTGGGTGCCGCTTCGGGTGCCGTCGCCGGCCTGGTGGCGATCACCCCGGCCTGCGGCAACGTCGGCCTGATGGGTGCGCTGGTCATCGGCTTCGTCGCCGGCTTCGCCTGCCTGTGGGGCGTCAACGGTCTCAAGCGCATGCTCGGTGCGGACGACTCGCTGGACGTGTTCGGTGTCCATGGCGTCGGCGGTATCGTCGGCGCGCTGCTGACTGGCGTGTTCAACAACCAGGCCCTGGGTGGCCCCGGGCTGGTCGGCGACTGGGTGACGGCTGCCGTCACCTCCGTCCCGGTCATGGACCAGGTCTGGATCCAGTTCAAGGCCGTGATGCTCACGATCGTCTGGTCCGGCGTGGTCTCGCTGGTGGCCTACAAGATCGTCGACCTGGTGATCGGCCTGCGCGTCACCGAAGAGGAAGAGCGCGAAGGCCTGGACATCTCGTCCCACGGCGAGACCGCCTACAACCGCTAAAAGTCTCCTTTGGATGTTCGGCCCGCTTGAGCTTCGGCTCAGCGGGCCGTTTTTTTTAGCCGGGAGGCAACGTGAGGCGGGCCGACAGCGCGTCGCGCTGCAGTGCGATGCCTTCGGCCCCGGCCAGGGCCTCCACCTCGTGCCATTCGAGCAGGCGGTAGGGCGGGTCGCCAGGGAAGCCGACAGAGCCTTCGGTCGGCCGCACCTCGATCGACAGCACCGCGAGCGGCCCGTCCGGCTGGGCTCTGACGACCACATCCGCCGGCGCCGCGGCGCGGTCCGTCAGCGCCAGCAGGCAGGCCGGCAGCACGTTGCGCAGGCCGGCGCGTGCCACGCCGGCCGGTGCCGCGCCCACCTCGTCCTTGAGCGTGAAGCCGCGAAAATTGAAGTTGCTGCGCAGCATGGCCACGCATTCCTGCACGCCGGCGTCCAGCGCGATGACGGCGCCGGGTTCGGGCGCGAGCCACGACACCACGTCCAGGCAGGACTGCACGGCAGCGCGTGAAAAGCCGTTGATCTTGTCCATGCTCTCGTGCACCTGCGCGAGGTCGGGCTCGGGCATGCGCAGCCGCCGCTCCATCACCTCGGTGATCATCCCGATCGGCTGCAGGTGCACCACCATGTGATGCCGCATCGCGAAGGCCAGCCGCCGCAGCAGGGCGTAGCGGGCCGCTTCCACCAGCCGGCCGGCCGGCTGCCACGGGGCTTGTTGTTGTTCGTCGTGCATCTCGTTCTCTCGCCAGCTGGAGGGCAGGGCACCGGGTAATGTTACCGGTTTGTACCCGCGGCGGGCAGGGCGCGGCACAATCGGCCCACAGGAAACGAGCTTCCAACATGATCCAACTTCGGGCCGGTGCGCTGGTGTGCGAAATCGAACCCCGCCTGGGGGGCTGCATCGCGGGCCTGTGGCTGGGCGACGTGCCCGTGCTGCGGTCCACGCCCTCGGGGCAACTGGCCTCGGCGCGCCAGGCGGGCAGCTATCCGCTGGTCCCGTTCTCCAACCGCGTGGCCCATGCCTCGCTGCAGTGGCAGGGCACGCAGCACCCGCTGGTGCGCAACAACGGGGCTGAGCCGCACGCCATCCATGGCGTCGGCTGGCAGCGGCCCTGGCAGGTGCTGGAAAGCGATGACGACTACGCGCTGCTGGCGTACGAGCACCGCCCGGACGCGTCCTGGCCCTTCGCGTTCGACAGCTCCCAGACAATGCGCTTGCACGGCGGCATGCTGGAACTCACACTGTCGCTCACCAACCAGTCGCAACAGCCCGCGCCGGCGGGGCTGGGTTGGCATCCCTATTTCGTCAAGCGCGCGCACAGCCGCGTTTCATTCGAGGCCACCGGCCGCTGGGAGATGGGCGCCGACAAGCTGCCGACGCGGCGCGTGCCCGCGCAGGGCCTAGCTGCCGATTGCGGCACGCTCGACATCGACCATTGCTTCGACGGCTGGGACGGCGCCGTGCACCTGCGCGACGAGGTGCTGGACATCCGGCTCACCTCCAATCTGCACCGGTTGGTGGTCTTCACCAATGCCACGCGCGATTTCGTGGCGATCGAGCCGGTGAGCCATGTCAACAACGCGATGAACCTGGTGGAGGCGGGCGCCGATCCGGCCGAATTGGGCCTCGCGATCCTGCAACCCGGAGAGTCGCTGAGCGCGCAGATGGCGATCGCGGTGGAGGCCGTGCAATGATCCAGTGGCAACCCGTCACGCGCCAGCCCGACGAGCTGGGCGAATCGCCGTTCTGGCACCCGCAAGAAGGCAGGCTGTACTGGGTCGATATCCCGGGCCGGCAGGTGCGTCGGATCGATCCTGCAACGGGCGAGGTGGAAAGCTGGGCGATGCCGCACGAGCCGGGCTGCATCGCGCCGGTGGCCGGCGGCGGCCTGGTGATCGCGCTGCGTGACGGCGTCTACCGCGCGCGCGGCTGGGGTGGCGAGCTCGAACTGCTGGTCCCGGCCCGGCATGACACGGCGACCATGCGCTTCAACGACGGCAAGGCCGATCCGCTGGGACGTTTCTGGGCCGGCACCATGTACGAGCCGCGCGACGCGCTCAAGGCACAGCTGTTCAGCTTCGACCTGGGGACCGAGGGCGAACCGGTGGTGGAGGTCAAGGCCACGGATGCGATCATCTCGAACGGCCTGGCCTGGTCGCCCGATGCACGGACGCTGTATTGGTCCGACACGCCGCACCACATCATCCATGCGTGGGACTGGGACGCGCAAAGCAACGCCATGAGCGCGCACCGCGTGCTCCGCCAGTTCGCGCCCAAGCCCCCGGGCTGGAAGGCCGGGGACCCCGGTTACGGCGGCCGCCCCGACGGCGCCGCGGTGGACAGCGAAGGCAACTACTGGTGCGCGATGTTCGAGGGCGGCCGTTTGCTGAAGGTCGCGCCCTCGGGCGAGACGCTGGCCGAGATCGCGGTGCAGGTGCAATGCCCCACCATGCCCTGCTTCGGCGGCGAAGACCTGCGCACCCTGTACGTCACCAGCGCCCGGTACAACCGCCCGGCCCAGGAGCTGCAGGCCCTGCCGTTGTCGGGCTGCGTGATCGCGGCGCGGGTTGACGTGCCGGGGCTGCCCGTCAATTTCGTCAGCGCCTGATTTCAAAAAGATCAAGCGGCCGCGGCGCGCTCCGGGCTGGGGCGCCGCGTACCATCGCTGCATGGATTCCATCCTCGCCTCCATCGCCGGCCGCGTCCGGGCCGCCGCCGCCGCCGGCACCCCGCTGCGCATCCGCGGTGGCGGCAGCAAGGACTTCTATGGCGAGCCGACGCAGGGTGAACCGATCGAAACCGCGCCACTGGCCGGCATCACCAGCTACGAGCCGAGCGAGCTGGTGGTGACGGTGCGCGCCGGCACGCCGCTGGCCGACCTGGAAGCGGTGCTGGCCGAGCGCGGCCAATGCCTGCCCTTCGAGCCGCCACACTTCACGGGCGGAGCGACCGTGGGTGGCATGGTGGCGGCCGGCCTCGGCGGGCCGGCCCGCGCCAGCGTCGGCGCGGTGCGCGACTATGTGCTGGGCCTCACGCTGGTCAACGGCAAGGGCGAGCTGCTGACCTTCGGCGGCCAGGTGATGAAGAACGTCGCCGGCTACGACGTGTCGCGCCTGGTGGCCGGCTCGCTCGGCACCTTGGGGCTCATCGCCGAAGTCAGCCTGAAAGTGCTGCCGGTCGCGCCGGGCGAAGCGACGCTCAAGTTCGAAATGAAGCAGGCGCAAGCCCTGAAGCGCCTCAATGACTGGGGTGGCCAGCCGCTGCCGCTCAACGCCAGCTGCTGGATCGACGACGCCGGGCTGCCCACGCTCTTCCTGCGCCTGCGCGGCGCAGTCGCGGCCGTCGAAGCGGCTTGCAAGTCCCTGGGCGGCGACCGGCAGGACAACGCGCAGGTGGCGGCGGACTGGGCGCTGTGCCGCGACCAGAAGCTGCCGTGGTTCGAGGAGCGCGGCGAGCGCGATCTGTGGCGCCTGTCGGTGGCGCAGGCCGCGCCGGCGATCGACCTGCCCGAAGCGCCGCTGGTCGAATGGCATGGCGGCCAGCGCTGG
>DATHWV010000150.1:0-3571 GCA_035460205.1 Ramlibacter sp. | reverse complement strand
TTCGCGGCATGGAGCGTCGAGGCGCGCGGGCCGGACCAGCTCCTCATGTGCGACTTCCAGGGACGCACGCGCTCGTGGCTGATGACGGTTCCGGGCCTGGACGGCGCGCCGACGAAACTCTACTTTGGCTCGGCCGTCGTGCCCACCGTGGAGAAGCGCTCCGGCCGCAAGGAGATGGGCTTCGTGTTCAGCGCCTTGCTCGGCTTCCACCGGCTCTATTCCCGGATCCTCCTGCGCTCGGCGGTGAATCGCCTCGCTAGAATTCCTTCGATCGCGGATTCAGGGAAGAGACCAGCATGAAGAAGAGCTTGGTGCCGGAAGGCAAGACCCCATCGGACATGATCGATGCCCGGATTGCGGAACTGGCCGACTGGCGCGGCAAGATGCTCGGCAGGTTGCGCGCGCTGATCCAGCAGGCGGATCCCGCCATCGTCGAGGACTGGAAGTGGAACGTGCCGGTGTGGTCGCACGATGGCATCGTCTGTACCGGCGAGTCGTACAAGAAGGCCGTGAAGCTGACGTTCGCCCGGGGCGCATCGGTGCCGGACCCTTCGAGCCTGTTCAACTCAAGCCTTGACGGCAACACCCGGCGCGCCATCGACTTTCCCGAAGGCGCGAAGGTCGACGAGAAGGCGTTCAAGGCCCTCATCAAGGCTGCCGTGGCGCTGAACAAGTCCAAAGCCAAGGGCTGATGCCAGCCGCAGCGCCCAGGTTCTTCAAGGACGCAGCCGCATTCCGCAAGTGGCTGGAGGCCAACGCCGCGACGGCGACTGAACTCGTGGTCGGGTTCTACAAGGTGGGTTCGGGCCGGCCCAGCATGACCTGGTCGGAGTCGGTCGACGAAGCGATCTGCTTCGGCTGGATCGACGCCGTGCGCAAGCGCATCGACGACGAGGCCTACCAGATCCGCTTCACGCGGCGAAAGCCCACGTCCAACTGGAGCGCGATCAACATCGCCAAGTTCGCACAGCTGGAAAAGGAAGGGCGCATGACGCCCGCCGGCGCTGCGGCGTTCGCACACCGCAAGGACGAGAAGTCCGTCATCTATTCCTACGAACAGAAGGACGCCGCCGAACTCTCCGCGGCGGAACTTCGGGTGTTCAAGCGTGACAAGGCGGCCTGGAAATACTTCGAGGCCGCGCCACCGGGCTACCGGCAACAGATGCTGTACCGGGTCATATCCGCGAAAAGGCCCGAAACGCGAGCTTCACGGCTGGCGAAGCTGATCGAGGCCAGCGCGGCGGGCAGGCGGCTGCTTTAGTGCTTTGCCGGCGCCGCTTTCACCGGCGTCTCAGTGTGCATGACGCACTGCCAGCGCCCGTCCTTCTGGACCCAGGTGGAGGAGTCATGCATCTCCTCGGTCACGACTTCACGTTTGCCGCGGGGCGACAGCGACTGCTTCACGTGATAGGTCAGGATGGCGGTGGTCTCGTTGGGGAAGACGACCTCCATGTCGCTGAACTTGAAGTCCGTGACCACCATGGTCCCGTGTTCCGCCATCTTGCGGTAGCCATCGTGATCGAACTTCATCGCGCCGTGGGTGCTGACCATGAGCGCCGGTTGGTCCAGCAGGTCCAGCGCCACATCGGTGTCCTGGCTCACCATGGACTGCCAGAAGCGGGTTTCAAGTTCTATCAGTTTCGTGCCGGTCGTTTTCATCGTGTTCCTTTCCTGAATGTCTATACTTTTGCACAAGGCGACTCATCCGGAGGTAAGGCTCGATGGCAACGGTTCGTGAAGGTAACAAGGCTGTCCTGCTCGTGGTCGACGTGCAGGTCGGTGTGGTGCAGGAGGCGTGGGACGCGTCCCGCGTCGTTGGCAACGTGGCCAGGACGGTGGAGCGCGCCCGGGCACAAGCTGTGCCGGTGATCTGGGTGCAGCACAACAGCGACGAACTGCCGCACGGCAGCGCGCAATGGCAATGGGTGCCCGAACTCCAGCCGGCAGAGGGTGAATTGCGCATCCACAAGAAATTCAACTCGTCCTTCGAGGACACGTCGCTCGATGCCGAGCTGGCGAAGCTCGGCGCTACGCACATTGCGTTGGCCGGCTGCGCTACCAACTGGTGCATACGGGCCACCGCCTACGGTGCGCTGGACCGCGGCTACGACCTGACACTGGTGAAGGACGCGCATACCACCGGCACGATGGAACTGGACGATGGCGCGAAGATCGAGGCGGCCCATGTCGTGCGCGAACTCAACATCGCCATGACCTGGCTCAACTATCCCGGCCGCACCAATGGCACAGCCACTGCGGCTGAAGTTGATTTCGCCCAGCCGCCGCGCGCGGCCGCCTGAAAGCCCGACGACATGCGTATCGAACTCGACGACCTCTCCCGCAAGGAAGTGCATGCGCTGCTGCAGGAGCACCTGGACAACATGTACGAGTTGTCACCCCCGGAAAGCGTGCATGCGCTGGATCTTTCCAAGCTGCGCAGTCCCGACATCACGTTCTGGACGGTGTGGGACGGCGCGACCTTGCTGGGTTGCGGCGCGCTCAAGCAGTTGACGCCTTCGCACGGCGAAATCAAATCCATGCGAACGCCCCAAGCCTTGCGGCGCAGGGGCGCCGGCCGCGCGGTGCTGGCGCGGATCCTGGACGAGGCGAAGTCGCGGGGCTTGCGGCGCCTGAGCCTGGAGACCGGCTCGCAGGATGCCTTCAGACCGGCGCAGGACCTGTATTCCAGCTTCGGCTTCACGCATTGCGGGCCGTTCGGCGACTACACGCTCGATCCGAACAGCGTGTTCATGACGCTGGAGCTATGACCCGCCGCCGCGCCTTTCTCTCCGCCACGGTTGCCGTCGCCGCCCTGGGCTCGCGTGCCGCGGTGGCGGCCACGCCGGTTCTCACGCGCGTCGAAACTGCGCTGGGCTCATTCATCATTGCGGTCGATGCCCAGGTCGCACCGCGCACCGTGTCCAACTACCTGGCCTATGTCGACGGCAAGTTCCTCGACGGCGGCTCGGTGTACCGCATCGTGACGCTGGCCAACCAGACGCCCGAGACCGTGCACAAGATCGAAGTGATCCAGTGGGGCATGAAGCTGGACGACGGCAAGGCGCCCCCGTATCCGCCGATCGCGCACGAGACCACCCGCGAGACCGGGCTGAAGCACCTCGACGGCGTGGTCTCCATGGCGCGCAGTACGCCAGGTTCGGCGGCCGGTGAGTTCTTCATCTGCATCAGTGACCAGCCGGAGCTGGATTTCGGGGGCCGCCGCAACCCGGACGGGCAGGGCTTTGCCGCATTCGGCCGGGTGACACAAGGCATGGACGTCGTGCGCGCCATCCACCGACTGGGCAAGCCGCAGCAGTTCCTGGAGCAGCCCATCCCGGTCACGCGCGTGCGCCGCGCGTAAGTCGCGCCTACATCTTTTTCTGTTCGGCCACCAGCGCCGGCTTGTCCCGCCACACCTCGGGCATGGTGGCCTTCAGGCTGGCGATCTTCGGCAGGTCGAAGGTGGCGATGTAAGGCTGGTTCGGGTGCAGCGTGGCGTAGTCCTGGTGGTAGGCCTCCGCCGTGTAGAAGGCGGTCAAGGGCGCGACCTGCGTCACGATCTTGCCGGGGA
>DATHWV010000149.1:0-3828 GCA_035460205.1 Ramlibacter sp. | reverse complement strand
GAAGTTGATTTCGGGCACGAGCCGCGCTCGGTCTCGGCCGACATCCAGATCGCCCGCAGCCCGCTCGGCGGTCTTATGAATGTCGATACTTCATGGAGCGTGGTGCAGCGCACCCAGGCGCGCGCCAGCGCCTCGCCCACCGGCAACCTGCTGGTCTACCTGATCGATCGCGGCGGCAGCTGGTTCCAGAACGACAAGGGCCAGGAGTTCACCACCTCGGCCGGCTCGATCGTGGTGGGCAGCCAGGACGCCGCGTACAAGGCCGCCGCGGCCGCCGGCCAGCGCTGGCGCTTCCAGGCCCTGAGCGTGCCCGAACAACTGTTCTCACGCGCGGCCGCACCCATACGCCACCAGGGCTTCCAGATGGTGGCGGGCAACGCGCCCTTGCACGGCATGCTGGTGTCGTACCTGGCCCGCCTGTGCCGGGACTTTGCGGGGCTGGACCGGGCTTCGCTGTCGGCGTCGCTCCGGGCGCTCGATGAGTTGTTGTCCGCCGCACTCGGCTCACGCCAGCTTGAAGGCAGTGGACTGGCCAGCACCGTGGCCGACGAACGACTGCGCCTGGCGCTGCGCTATATCGAAGACAACCTGCAGTCCACCGCGCTCTCACCCATCAGCGTCGCCAACCACCTGTGCGTATCGACGCGGCAGATGCATCGCGTGTTCGAGCGGGCCGGCAAGACGCTCGCGGCAGAAATCCGCCGCATCCGCGTGGAGCGTGCTGCGTCCATGCTTCGCGGCAACAGCGAGATGTCCGTCACCGACATTGCTTTTGCCTGCGGCTTCGACTCGCTGGCCACTTTCTACCGCTGCTTCAAGGCGGAGTTCCAGGCGACCGCATCCGAGTTTCGCCACGGCGAGTAGTGCTTGTCCGGGGATGAGAGTCGGCATGGCAATCCATGCAACGCGTGCGGTTGGGGCCGGCCACAAACTGGCAGCCCAACAACCGCCGAAAGATTGCCATGCTCGCCTTGCGCCTTCGACCGCTCTCGCTCATTTGCGTGACCGCACTGCTTTCGGCCTGCGCCGCCACTTCACCGGGTGAGCGCTACACGCCGCCGCCGGCGGGCACGACCTTCCTGAGCACCGCCCAGAGTACCGGCAGCTATGGCAACGGTCCTTCGGAGATACCGGGACTCATCGTCCAGGCTGACTGGAAGGGCACGCGGGTCACCGGGTTCCAGACGCCCCAGAACACGATCCTGGTGATGGACAACGGCGGCTTCGTCGCCATGCTGGCGCCGGACGGCAAGCCCATCAACACCTGGGATCCGCCGCTGGTCTGGGAATTTCCGCTCGAAGTCGGCAAGACCTGGACGAAGAAGTACACGATCACCATGTCTGCGCAGAACACGCAGATCCCGTTCGAGGTAAGGCAGACCGTGGAGGCCTACGAAAACCTGGTATTGCCTGCCGGAACATTCAAGTCCTATCGCGTGCGCACCAGCGACACGCTGGGCAATGAAAACGTGCACTGGTTCTCGCCGGAAGCCGGCGTGTTCGTCAAGGCGTCCCTGCGTCGCACCGACAAGTCGGCCCAAGGCGCCGGCACCCGTGAATCCGAGCTCAAGTCCACCAACCTCAAGCGTTAAAAGAAATGGAAACCACCATGTATACCTGGACCCGCGTTGTTCGCTTCAAGACCGTCACCAGCATGATGGCGGCGATGCCCATCTGCCTGAGCATCGTCGAATACATGCGCAAGGAGCTTAGCCAGGACGTGACCATGATGACGCCCGTGCTGGGCGGCCATCCGGCCCGCGCGCTGTTCGTTGTGCGCAGCGCCGACCTGGCCAAGAACCTCATCGCGATGGACATGGCCGTGCAAGACGCGCGCTATCGCGACCTGCTGGCCAAGCTGTCCGAACATGTGGATGGCGCAGCCACCAGTGACCAGGTCTGGAAGACTGTGGTCTAGGCCAGATGAACGCCACCGACAGTGCCGACTATGTGATCGTGGGCGCGGGGTCGGCCGGCTGCGTGCTGGCCGCGCGTTTGTCGGCGGACACCGGCTGCGAGGTGGCGCTGCTGGAAGCCGGCGGCGACGCACGCTCGCAGGCGGTGCTGCAGCCCAGCCAATGGCCCCTGCTATGGGACCGGGACGAGGGCCACGGTTATGCCACGACCCTGCAGGCCGGTTATGCCGCGCGCAGCATTCCCTGCCCGCGCGGAAAGGGCCTGGGCGGCAGCAGCGCCATCAACGCGATGCTGTACATCCGCGGCGATCCGGCCGACTATGACCATTGGCGCGACGCCGGCAATCCCGGCTGGGGCTGGGACGATGTCCTGCCATTGTTCAAGCGCTCGCAGGACCAGGCGAGGGGAGCGAGTGCGCTGCACGGCACGGGCGGCGAGCTGCCGGTGACGGACCAAGCCACGCCACACCCGCTGTCACTGGCCTTCATCGAAGCAGCCGCTGCAGCGGGCCACGGCGCCAACCCGGATTTCAACGGCCCAACGCAAGGCGGGGCGGGGCTCTACCAGACGACGATCCGGGACCGTGAACGGTTCAGCACCGCCCGCGCTTTCCTGGACCCGGCGCGAGGGCGTGCGAACCTGCGCGTGGTGACCCGTGCGCGAACCTTGCGTGTCGTGCTGGAGGGCGACCGGGCCGTGGGCGTCGAGTTTTTCGACGGCTCGCAGGTGCGGCGTCTCCTGGCGCGCCGAGAGGTGGTGCTGTGCGCCGGCGCGATCGACTCGCCGCGACTGCTGATGTTGTCAGGCATCGGCAACACGGCGCAGCTGGAGCCGCTGGGCATTGCGGTGCGCTGCGCATTGCCCGGTGTGGGCGCCAACCTCTGCGACCACCCTGCATCTCCCCTGATGTTTGGCCTGCGCAACCCGGGCCCCATGCCGTCGACGAGCGTGCACGCGGAGGCAGGCCTGTTCACCCGCAGCGAGCAAGTTGATGATGGCTACACCAACCACATCCAATACTTCGTGATGCCTTACGGCCCGTTGATGCCGGCTGCGCGCGGAAGGACAATGGGGGCTTTCGCGGTCGCGCAGGCGCTGCGCCCCAAGAGCCGGGGCAGCGTGCGCCTGCGATCCGCGGATCCGATGGATGCGCCCCTGATCGACCCCGCTTACCTGACCCACCCGGACGACGTCAGGCTCCAGATCGAAGGCCTGCGAATCCTGCGGCAAATCTTTGCAAGCGCTCCCATGCAGGAATTCGTCAGCGACGAAAAGATGCCCGGCGCGGCCGTGCAGTCGGACCAGGCGCTGGAAGCCGCCGTGCGGTCCTCGAGTGGAACCATGTTTCACCCCGTGGGCACTTGCCGCATGGGGCCGGGACATGAAGACGTGGTCGATTCGCAGTTGCGGGTGCACGGCATCCGTGCTTTGCGCGTGGCCGATGCTTCGGTGATGCCGCGCATCACATCGGGCAATACCAACGCGCCCACCATCATGATCGCCGAGCGGGCGAGCGATATGATCCGAAAGGCATGAACACCGCCCGCAACCGATTCGCCAGCGCGCTGGCCGCACGCAACATCCACTACGGCTGGGTGATCGTAGCGCTGGCTTTCATGTACGCCGTGTTCTCCTCGTCGGCCATGGGGGTGCCCAGCATCCTCATGCTGCCAATGGCCAAGGACCTCGGCTGGACCATCGGTGAGCTGTCCGCGCCGCAAGGCCTGCGCCTGGCCTTGTTCGGCATTGCGGCGCCCTTCGCGGGCGGCTTGATGCTGCGTTACGGCCCGCGGCGCATGGTGCTGCTGTCGGGCGCCTTGTTGATGGCCGGCCTTTTCGTCGCCATCGTCACCACCCAAAAATGGCAGCTTTGGCTGGGCATGGGCGTGCTGCTCGGCCTCGCACCGGGCC
>DATHWV010000148.1:0-4042 GCA_035460205.1 Ramlibacter sp. | reverse complement strand
TTGCGCTCGATGCGGTAGAGCGTCTCGCTGCTGCGGATCTCCAGGTCGTAGATGAAACGCATGCCGCTTTCGGCTTGCACGCGTGGCCACAGCACAAGGTGTACGTCCAGCGTCTGGTCGGAGTCTTCGCAGGAGTATTCGGCGGCCTTGTCCACCGCGACCTGCGAAAAGGAAATCTGGTGCGCGCCCTTGCCGGTGAGGCTCTCGTAGTCAATGCCGCTGCGGCCCAGGTGCCGCTCGGCCAGGCTGGCCAGCCCGTGCGGCTTGTGAACTTCCAGCACGTAGCTTTGCAGCATGGTGTCGTGCGCGTAGCCCTGCACCTCGATGCCGTGGTTGGCGAACACATGGCGGTCGTACTTGATGTGCTGGCCCAGCTTCAGTTTCGCCGGGTTTTCCAGCCAGGGCTTGAGCCGCGCCAGCACTTCCTCGCGCGGCAGCTGCTCGGGTGCGTCACCGTAGCTGTGCGCGACCGGGATGTAGGCGGCCTCGCCAGGCCTGACGCTGAACGACAGGCCGACGATCTCGGCCAGCATCTCGTCGAGCGAGGTGGTCTCGGTGTCCACGGCGACAAGTTCCGCCGCTTCGACCTTCGCCAGCCATTCGTCGAACTGGGCCCAGGTGAAGATGGTGTCGTACTTCAGGTTGCTGGCCTGCGAGGCGCCTGACAGGTCCGGCTCATCGAACAGGCCGCCCGTTGCAGGACCAGCGCCCACCTTCTTGCGGCTCTTGTGCTCTTCGGCCAGCTCGGGCGGCACGTCGTGCGCTTCCAGTTGCTTGACCAGCCCCTTGAAACCGTACTTCTCGTAGAAGGCCTTCAGCCCCTCGGTGTCCTGTCCCTCGGCCACCTTGATGTCGTCGAGCGACGGCAGGCCGGGAATGTGGTCGGTGAGGTCGCAGTCTTTCTTGATCGTCAGCAGCGCGCGGCCCTTGGGCAACCAGTCCAGCGCCTTGCGCAGGTTCTCGCCGACGGCGCCCTTCACTTCATTCGCCCGCTCCACCAGCGCGTCGAGCGAGCCGTATTCGGTCAGCAGCTTCACCGCGGTCTTGGGGCCTACCTTGTCGACACCGGGCACGTTGTCCACGGCGTCGCCCACCAGCGTCTGGTAGTCCACCATCAGGCGCGGTGGCACGCCGAACTCGGCTTCGACACCGGCCACGTCGCGCTTGCGGTCGTTCATGGTGTCGATCACCATCACATGGTCGTTGACCAGTTGCGACAGGTCCTTGTCGCCGCTGGAAATCACGGTCTCGATGTCGCGCTCGGTTGCCATGCAGGCGAGCGTGCCGATCACGTCGTCGGCTTCCACACCGGGAATGTGCAGCACCTTCCAGCCGAGCAAACGAACCACGTCGTGGATCGGGTCGATCTGCAGGCGCAAGTCGGGCGGCATCGGCGAACGGTTGGCCTTGTATTCCGGATAGAGGTCGTCGCGGAACGTCGGCCCCGGCGCGTCGAAGACGCAAGCCACATAGTCGGCGCGCACATCCTTGCGCAGCTTCTGCAGCATGTTGATCATGCCGCGGATGGCACCGGTGGCCGGGCTGGTGGGGTCACCCGGCACGGCCCGCAGGTCGGGCATCGCATGGAATGCGCGGTACAGGTAGCTGGAACCATCCACCAGCAACAACACCTTGCGCGCGCCCGTCCCGTCGATGGAGGATTGCGCGTCTTTGTCTTGGGTCAGCTCGCTCATGGGAGGCATTGTGCCTTTGCCCGCCCAGGGCGCCGGCGCACCCTACAATCCCCCCATGCTTCCGAGAATCCTGCTCATCGCATCCCTGCTGGGCGCTTGCGCCACGGCAGGCGCCCAGGCGCCCGCGCCGGCCGCGCCCGAGCCGCAGGAGCAGGCCAGGCCCGAGGGCCGCAAGAACCAGAAGGTGGAATTCATCCGCCATGAAGACAACGGCACGATCATCGAAGAGGTGCGCTACGCCGGCCAGCCCCAGAGCATCACCGTGCAGCCCAAGTCGGGCATGCCCGAATACGAGATCCAGCCCGCCGACATGACGCGCACCCGGCCGGCGGACAACCGCGACGGCATGGGCGAGGCGACCGGCCGCCGGGTCTGGAACGTCCTGAAATTCTGATGGCGGTCTTCACGGAAGTCTCGGAGGGCGAGGCCGGCGAACTGGCGCGCGCACTGCAACTGGGCGAGCTGCGCGAATTGCGCGGCATCCAGGGTGGCATCGAGAACACCAACTACTTCCTGACGACCGACGGCGGCGAATACGTGTTGACGCTGTTCGAGCGGCTCACGTTCGAGCAACTGCCGTTCTACCTGCACCTGATGAAGCACCTGGCGCAGCGCGGCATCCCGGTGCCGGACCCCCAGGCCCTTCCCGGCGGCGAGCTGCTGCACAAGGTGGCCGGCAAGCCTGCCGCGGTGGTGAACAAGCTGCGCGGCAAGAGCGACCTGTCACCTTCGCCGGAACATTGCGCGGACGTGGGCGCCATGCTGGCGCGCATGCACCTGGCCGCCCGCGACTTCCCGCAATCGCAGCCCAACCTGCGCGGCTTGCCGTGGTGGAACGAAACCGTGCCGGTGGTGTTGCCGCATGTCCAGGAGGCCCAGGCGGCGCTGCTGAAAAGCGAGCTGGCATTCCAGAACCATGTCGCCGCCGGCTCCGCCTACGCCGCCCTGCCCCGCGGGCCCATCCACGCGGACCTGTTTCGCGACAACGTGATGTTCGAGCACGGCCGGCTGGCCGGGTTCTTCGACTTCTATTTCGCCGGGGTGGACAGCTGGCTGTTCGACATCGCCGTGTGCCTGAACGACTGGTGCATCGACCTGCCCACCGGCGCGCCTGACGCCGATCGTGCCGGGGCTTTCCTGCGTGCCTATGGCGGCGTCCGGCCCCTGGCCTCGGTCGAACGGCAGCTGCTGCCGGCCATGTTGCGCGCCGGTGCTTTCCGTTTCTGGCTTTCGCGCCTGTGGGACTTGCACCTGCCGCGCGAGGCGTCCATGCTCCAGGCCCACGACCCGTCGCACTTCGAGCGCGTGCTGCGCCAGCGCGTGCGGCACGCCGCCAGCGCCTGACTTCCAGGGCGCGAGCGGCGCCTGCGTTAAATTTGTCACGCTAGCCACCCCACACTGTGGTCCACCCGGCAAGAATCCGGCATCCAATGCGACACCTGTTACGTACCTGCCAATGAAACTCAACATCGTTCCCGCGCGCACAGGCATCCTATGGGTCAAGCTGGGCATCCAGACCTTCTTCAAGCAACCGCTGGCATTGGCCGGCCTGTTCTTCCTGTACACGGCCTGCGCCACTTTGCTGTCGCAGGTGCCGGTGGCTGGCGTCGTGCTGGCGCTGGCGATCGTGCCGGCGGCCACGCTGGGACTGATGGCTGCCACGCAGGAGGCAGTGAAAGGACGCTTTCCGATGCCCACGGTGTTGATCAGCGCTTTTCGGGCCGGCCGGCAACAGGCGCGCGCCATGCTGGTGCTGGGCTTGCTCTACGCCGCGGCGTGCTTTGCCGTGATGGCGCTGGTGCCGCTGCTGGTGGGCCTGCCGGTGGACACCCCGCAGACCCCCACCCCCGAAGCGATCATGACGCCGGCATTCCAGATGGCGATCCTGGTCGGCGCAGCCCTGTACCTGCCGATCTCCCTGATGTTCTGGCACGCGCCGGCGCTGGTGCACTGGCACGGCATCTCGCCGGTCAAGAGCCTGTTCTTCAGCTCGGTGGCCTGCCTGCGAAACGCCGGTGCCCTGCTGGTGTTCGGCCTGGGCTGGCTGGCCGTCGTGTTCGCGGGGACCCTGCTGATGGGCCTGGTCGCGTTGGCCACCGGCAACCCGCAAGTCGCGGCGACGGCGCTGATGCCGCTGGCGCTGCTGCTCACGGCCATGTTTTCCACCTCGTTGTATTTCACCTTTCGTGATAGTTTTGTCGCCACAACGGACGCCGATACCGACCCCCAACCCGGAGAGCCCTCATGACACAGCACACCCTGCTAGGCCGCACTGAAAAAGAAGTCCTGTGGTTCCAGCGCCGCAGCTTCCTGCAGGCCGCGGCAGCCTGGAGCGCAATGGGCGGTTT
>DATHWV010000147.1:0-4416 GCA_035460205.1 Ramlibacter sp. | reverse complement strand
CCACGACCGCGAATTCCTCGACGCCGTGACCGACGTCACGATGCACATCGAGCGCCAGCAGCTCACGCGCTACGGCGGCAACTACAGCGCGTTCGAAACCCTGCGCGCGCAGCAGCTGGAACTGCAACAGTCGGCCTTTTCCAAGCAGAAGGAAAAGATCGCCCACCTGCAGAAATTCATCGACCGCTTCAAGGCCAAGGCCTCCAAGGCGAAACAGGCGCAGAGCCGGGTCAAGGCGCTGGAGCGCATGGAAAAGATCGCGCCGGTGCTGGCCGACGCGGAGTTCACCTTCGAGTTCAAGGAGCCCAACAACCTGCCCAACCCCATGCTGGCCATTGGCGACGGCGAGTTCGGCTACGTGGTCGACGGCGAGCCCAAGCTGATCGTCGGCGGTGTCAACCGCTCGGTGATGGCCGGCCAGCGCATCGGCATCCTGGGCGCCAACGGGCAAGGCAAGTCGACGCTGGTCAAGTCCATCGCGCGCGACCTCGCGCCGCTGGGCGGCACGATCACCGAAGGCAAGGGCCTGAACATCGGCTATTTCGCCCAACAGGAACTCGACGTGCTGCGCCCGGCCGACACCCCGCTGGAGCATATGTTCCGCCTGGCGCGCGAACTCGGCCCCAACTCGGGCGAGTCGGGCCGAGAGCAGGACCTGCGCAACTTCCTGGGCACCTTCAACTTCACCGGCGACATGGTCAAGCAGACCGTCGGCACCATGAGCGGCGGCGAAAAGGCGCGGCTGGTGCTGGCGATGATGGTCTGGCAGCGCCCCAACCTGCTGCTGCTGGACGAGCCGACCAACCACCTGGACCTGTCGACGCGCGAGGCGCTCTCGATGGCGCTGAACGAGTTCGAAGGCACTGTCATGCTGGTCAGCCACGACCGGGCGCTCCTGCGCGCCGTTTGCGACGAGTTCTGGCTGGTCGGCCGTGGCAAGGTGTCGCCTTTCGACGGCGACCTGGACGACTACCAGAAGTACCTGCTGGACGAAGCCAAGCGCCAGCGCGAGCTGGTTCGCGCCGAGACGCAGGCCGCTGCCGCGCCGGCACCGGCGCCCACCCCTGCGCCCCAGGCTCAGCGAGCGCAGGCGGCAAGCCGCGTCAAACCGCTGCGCAAGGAATTGGAGCAGGCCGAGAAGCGCATGGCGGCGCTCAATGCCGACAAGTCCGCGCTGGAGGCGCGCCTGTCTGCGACCCTGCCGCCGGGCGACATCGCCGAAGCCGGCAAGCGGCTCAAGGCGGTCAATGATGAGCTTCATGGGCTGGAAGAGCGCTGGCTGGCGCTTTCCGGTGACATCGAAGCCCTCGAAACGACCCGCTAGCGGAACTTGCAGTGCGGCGGATGGTCCTCATCTGGTAGCCATGCCCACTTCCCTGCAACTCGCCGACGGCAACCCGATCCTGATGGACGCGGTGCGCCGCAGCCGCAAACTGCTCAACCGCCGCGCCTGGGTGGGCGCGGCAGCCAGCACCGTGCCCCTGCCCGGCCTGGACTGGGCGGTGGACGCCGCGCTGCTCTCGCGGCTGGTCCCTGCCATCAATGCCGAATTCGGCCTGACGCCGGCCCAACTGGACGCCCTGCCCGCCCACCAGCGTGACAACGTGCAGAAAGCGGTGCTCACCGTCGGCTCGGTGCTGGTGGGCAAGTTCATCACGCGCGACCTGGTGCTGCGCATGGCGTCGCATGTCGGCGTGCGCATGTCGGCCAAGCAGGCGACGAAGTACGTGCCGCTGGCCGGGCAGGCCCTGTCGGCGATCATGGGTTACACGGCCATCCGCTACCTGGGCGAGGAGCACATCAAGGATTGCGTGCGGGTCGTGCGGGAAGCGCGCCTGCAATTACCGGCTCCCGCCGGCGCAGGAAGGGCCAGTTAGGCGTAGAGTGGTGGCTGGTATCACAACGGAGAACTCCATGGATGCCTATGCCCCCCTTGCCAGCCGCAGTTCACTCGGCGCGGCGCGGATTTGCCGGCCCGGCGCCGGCCGCAAGCAGGTCACGCTCGACTCCCCCGCCATCGACGTCATGACCGACCTCACGCAGATCTCGGCCGTGGTGATCGATCCCAACGCCACCATGGACCTGGCGCACAGCTACATGATGCAGCGCGGCGTGCGCATGCTGCTGGCGATGAATGCGGACGATTCGCTCGCCGGCATCATCACCTCCACCGACATCCTGGGCGAAAAGCCGGTGGAGCTCGCACGCGAGCGGCGCGTCCACCATGCCGACATCCTGGTGGCCGACCTCATGACCCCGGCCGACCGGCTCGACGCCTTCGAGCTGCGACGAGTGACCTCGGCACAGGTCGGCAACATCGTCACCAGCCTGCGCGCGCACCGGCGCCACCATGCATTGGTGGTCCAGGAAGACGCGCACGGCCAGGTCGAGGTGCGTGGCATCTTCTCGCTGTCGCAGATCGCGCGGCAGCTCGGCGAGGCCTTGCAACTGCCGGAGTCCGCCGGCTCGTTCGCGGAGATCGAGGCGGCGCTGGCGCCGGGCTAGGCTTCCGCCCCGACGTAGAAGACCTGCTGCACGCCGACGAAGTCGACCATCTTGTCGGTGTTGATCGACAGGTTGGCCGCGAAAGCCAGCAGGTCGCCCTGGGTGGCGAAAGTCTTGCCCGCGCCGACCTCGTTGGCGTACTGGTCCACCTGCCCTTGCGTGGGCGCGACGCCAACGATGCTGCCGTAGAGGTATTGCACGAGGGCTGCCGTGCTCACGCCCGGGGCGTAGTGGTCGATGACCGCCTGCGCGACGCCCGACATGGCCTCCGGCAAGTCCCGCTCCCGCAGCCAGTCGAACAGCTGCGTCCGGCCCGCCGTGGGGCCAAAGCCTGCGCACAGGATGGCCATCAACTCCCACGCCGCCTCGCCCGATTGGGTGTCGAAGACGAGGATGCGATCGTCCAGCGCGATGCGCTCCATTTCGGTCATCGGCAGGTCGAAGCCCGGTCCGGCGACTCGCGACGCGGTCGCACTCGTCAGGCTGGCGAAGCTGGTGATGACGAACACAGTGTCGGTCCCCGCACCGCCGTTGATCGCATCCGTGCCCCCGACGTCGCGGATGTAGTCGTCGCCCGCCAGCGCGATGATGGTGTCGTTGCCGGCCGTGCCGCTCAGGTCGTCATTGCCATCCGTCCCGGTGACCGTAGTCGTCGTGGGCATCGGCACCGGGGCGGTTGCGCCCGCGAAATTGGTCGGGCTTGCGGTGATGGTCGCGCCGGTGCTGTCCACGGAGTGCGTGCCGTCGCTGGGCAGCGCCGAATACGTGACCACACTGAATCCGCCGCCAAAATTCACCGTTCCACTGCCCGTGAAGAGGAACCCGTTGGGCACGATGTAGTTGGGCGTGACGATGCCCAGGTCGGCGAATCCTTGCGTGGCCACCAACACCGATGTGCCTCCCGTTGCGCTGCTGGGCAAGTTGGAAGGGAACGTGAAGGTGTGCGTGACCCCGCCGAAACTCGCAGTGATGGTGTGGCCCGACCACTGGTGTTCGCCGTCGTTGCCCGGCGGGCAGACCAGCTCGATGAATTGCACCGTGCCGTCGGCATTTGAAAAGATCTCGTTGATCTCGTAGAGGTGGAACGTCATGCGCGAAGTTTCCCCCTCACCCCATACCGCGTCAATCCGGAAGGGTATTAGAAAAGAAAGTTCGCAGCCACGAGGCCCGTACCCGCGCCGATGAGCTGGATGGCGATGTCGTGCGTGCCGTCCAGCGTGCCGCTGGCGTCTACGTCGAGGTAAAGGTTGCCAGTCGATGTGTCCATGACGGCGCGGACCGAACCGGCCGCCAGCGCCGCCTGTACGGCGCCGTAGTTTGCGGCATTGCCCGCAAAACTTGCCGCGCCGTGGGTCAGGTCGTGGAAATCGAGCACATCGCCGCCCGCACCGGCCGTGAAGTCGGTGATGACGTCCACCCCGGTGTCGATCGACGACTCATAGGCAAACACATAGGCAAAGGTATCGGCGCCGGTACCGCCGGTCATCACGTCTCGCGCCGGTCCGCCCCGGATCCAGTCATTGCCGGCGCCGGCGTCCACAACGTCGGCGGCTCGTCCGGCAAAGATGATGTCGTCCCCGCCGCCCGTCGCGATGCTGTCGTTGCCAAAGCCGGCGACCACGACGTCGGCGCCGTCGCCCACGGCGATGTCCAGGTCGTTGGTGTTCCCGTAGAGGTAGACGTGGAGCCCGGCGTCAAAGCCCGCTGCCGCGACCGTCTTGACCGACATCAGGGCCACTTCCCAGTCAGGCGACAGGTCGAGCGCCACATTGCCGCTGATGTTGAGTGTCGTGTAGCCAGTGGGCGAAAGGACCAGTGTGTTCGTGACGGACGCCGGGTCGGCTTTCGTCGTTGTCGAGACGATGTCCAGGACGGCGGGCACAAGCTGGCCCGTTTCGGTCCAGCCGAAGC
>DATHWV010000146.1:0-6117 GCA_035460205.1 Ramlibacter sp. | reverse complement strand
GACCTGGCCGGCGCGAAGCGCGGCTCCGTGTATGGACGCATCGGCACCTGCACGCAGGAGTACGGCACGCTCGCCACCTGGGCGATCGACCTGCTCAACATCTTCACCGGCCACATGGACGAGCCCGGTGGCGCGATGTTCCCCAAGGCTGCGGGTTTCGCTGCCAACACCGTCGGCCAACCGGGCAGCGGGCGCGGCGTGACCACCGGTCGCTACAGGAGCCGCGTGAGCGGCGCGCCGGAAGTGTTTGGAGAAATTCCCATCACCTGCCTGGCCGAGGAAATCGAAACGCCCGGCGAAGGGCAGGTACGCGCGCTGATCACGGTTGCGAGCAACCCCGTGCTCTCCACGCCCAATGGGCCGCGGCTGGCAAACGCCCTGGACCGGCTGGAGTTCATGGTCAGCATGGACATTTACGTGAGCGAGACTTCGCGCCACGCGGATGTGATCCTGCCGGCGCCATCGCCGCTGGAAGACAGCCACTACGACGTCGCGTTCCCGCAGCTGTCCTGGCGCAACCACGCGCGCTTCAGCGAGCCGGTGTTCGACCTGCCTGCGGGTGCGCAGCACGAATGGGTGACGTTGATGAAGCTGGTGGCCATTGCGGAAGGGCGGGATGCCTCACTGCCGGGTGCACAGCTTGCCGCAGATGATTTCGCGCGTGACGCGGCCAAGCTGTTCGGCGAGAAGGCCGCGGCCGTCGTCGAGTCGACCTCGCACCTGGAAGGCCCCTTGCGCCTGCTCGACGTCGCGCTGCGCACCGGCCCCTATGGCGACCAGTTTGGCGAAAAGCCCGACGGGCTGAACCTGGCGAAGGTGCAAGCAGCGCCGGGCGGTATCGACCTGGGTGAACTCAAGCCGCGCCTGCCGGAGCTGCTGCGCACAGCGGGCGGCAAGATCAACCTCGCACCCGCGCAGATCATTGAAGACCTGGCACGACCGCTTGCCGACCTGGGCCGCCCGACTTCACCGATGGTGATCATCGGCCGGCGCGACGTCCGCTCCAACAACAGCTGGATGCACAACCTGCCGCTGTTGGCCAAGGGGCCGGAACGCTGCACCGCGCTGGTTCACCCTGATGACGCGCAGCGCCTGGGCCTGGCCGATGGCGCAATGGCCCGGATCACGAGCGGCGGTGGCAGTGTGGAGGCGCGCGTGGAGCTGTGCGCCGACATGATGCCCGGCGTGGTGAGCCTGCCGCATGGCTGGGGACACAACCTGCCGGGTACGCGGCTCACGCTGGCCAGCCAGCGTGCCGGCGCCAACCTGAACGCCCTGCTCGATGACCGTCAGCGCGATCCGCTGTCGGGCAATGCCGTGTTGAACGGCATTGCCGTGGAGCTGCAGCCTGCTTAGGCCGCGACGGCGCTCGCGGCGTCCGTGTAGTCCTTGACCTTGTCGAAGTTCAGGTACTGGTAGACCTTGTCGCTGGCTGCCGTGAGCACGCCCATGTCGGCCAGGTACTCTTCCTTCGTCGGGATGCGACCCAGCTTGGAACAGATCGCCGCGAGCTCGGCGCTGCCGAGGTACACATTGCTGTTCTTGCCCAGGCGGTTGGGGAAGTTGCGCGTCGACGTGCTGAACACCGTTGCGCCTTCCTTCACCTGCGCCTGGTTGCCCATGCACAGGCTGCAACCCGGCATCTCCATGCGCGCGCCGGCCGAACCGAGCACGCCGTAGTGGCCTTCTTCGGTCAGCTGCTTCGCGTCCATCTTGGTGGGCGGTGCCATCCACAGCTTGACCGGGATGTCGCGCTTGTTTTCCAGCAGCTTGGAGGCCGCGCGGAAATGGCCGATGTTGGTCATGCATGAACCGATGAACACTTCATCGATCTTCGCGCCGGCCACTTCGGCCAGGGTCTTCACGTCGTCCGGGTCGTTCGGGCAGGCCACGATGGGCTCGTGGATTTCAGCCAGGTCGATCTCGATGACGGCGGCGTATTCGGCGTCCGCATCGGCCTTCATCAGCACCGGGTTCGCGAGCCAGGCTTCCATCGCCTTGATGCGGCGATTGATGGTGCGCACGTCCGAGTAGCCGGTGGCGATCATCCACTTCAGCATCGTGATGTTGCTGTTGATGTACTCGATGATCGGTTCCTTGTTCAGGTGCACCGTGCAGCCGCCGGCGGAGCGCTCGGCCGAAGCGTCGGACAGCTCGAACGCCTGTTCCACCTTCAGGTCGGGCAAGCCTTCGATTTCGAGGATGCGGCCGGAGAAGATGTTCTTCTTGCCCTGCTTGGCGACCGTCAGGTGACCTGCCTTGATGGCGTACAGCGGGATGGCGTTGACCAAGTCACGCAGCGTGACGCCGGGCTGCATCTGGCCCTTGAAGCGAACCAGCACGCTCTCGGGCATGTCCAGCGGCATCACGCCGGTGGCGGCGCCGAAAGCCACCAGGCCGGAACCGGCCGGGAAGCTGATGCCGATCGGGAAACGCGTGTGGCTGTCGCCGCCGGTGCCAACGGTATCGGGCAGCAGCATGCGATTGAGCCAGGAATGGATGATGCCGTCGCCCGGGCGCAGCGAAATGCCGCCGCGATTGCTGATGAACTCGGGCAGTTCATGGTGCATCTTCACGTCCACCGGCTTCGGGTAGGCCGCGGTGTGGCAGAAGCTTTGCATGACGAGGTCGGACGAGAAGCCCAGGCAGGCCAGGTCTTTCAGTTCGTCTCGCGTCATGGGGCCGGTGGTGTCCTGCGAACCCACGGAGGTCATCTTCGGCTCGCAGTAAGTGCCGGGACGGACGCCCTTGCCTTCCGGCAAGCCACATGCCTTGCCGACCATCTTCTGCGCCAGCGTGTAGCCCTTCTTGGTGTCGAAAGGCGCGACCGGCAGGCGGAACAAGGTGGACGGCGCCAGGCCCAATGCTTCGCGCGCCTTGGTGGTGAGGCCGCGGCCGATGATCAGGGGAATGCGGCCGCCGGCGCGCACTTCGTCGAAGAGCACTTCGCTCTTGAGCTTGAACTCGGCGATCACTTCGCCGTTCTTCAGCGCCTTGCCTTCGTAGGGACGCAGTTCGACCTCGTCGCCCATCTCCATCTTGCTCACGTCGAGCTCGATCGGCAGTGCGCCGGAGTCTTCCATCGTGTTGTAGAAGATCGGGGCGATCTTGCTGCCCAGGCAAACGCCACCGAAGCGCTTGTTCGGCACGAACGGGATGTCTTCACCGGTGAACCACAGGACCGAGTTGGTCGCCGACTTGCGCGAGGAGCCGGTGCCCACCACGTCGCCGACGTAGGCCACCAGGTTGCCACGGGCGCGAAGCTCCTCGATGAACTTCACCGGACCGCGCTTGCCCTCTTCTTCCGGCGTAATGCCCGGGCGCGGATTCTTGTGCATCGCCAGCGCGTGCAACGGGATGTCCGGGCGGCTCCACGCGTCGGGCGCGGGCGACAGGTCGTCGGTGTTGATTTCGCCGGAGACCTTGAAGATGCTGACCTTGATGCTTTGCGGCACTTCGGGGCGGCTGGTGAACCACTCGGCGTCGGCCCAGCTTTGCAGCACGGCCTTGGCATTGGCATTGCCCTTCTCGGCCTTCTCCTGGACATCGTGGAACTGGTCGAACATCAACAGCGTCTTCTTCAGGCCTTCAGCGGCAATGCCGCCTACCAGCGCGTCGTCCAGTAGGTCGACCAGCGGGCTGATGTTGTAGCCGCCCAGCATGGTGCCCAACAGCCGCGTCGCCTTTTCGCGGCTGATCGCGGGACACTTCTCGGTGCCGTGCGCGACGGCGGCGAGGTAGCTCGCCTTGACCTTCGCGGCGTCGTCCACGCCGGCCGGCACGCGGTGCGAGATCAGGTTCACGAGGAACTCGGACTCGCCCGGCGATGCGTTCTTCAACAGCTCGATCAGCTCGCCGGTCTGCTTGGCGGACAACGGCAGCGGCGGGATGCCCAGCGCGGCGCGCTCGGCAACGTGGTCAACATAGGCTTGCAACATGGTCTTCTCCGTTCAAATCAAAATCTCGCCGGCCCCCTAGTTGGGACCGGTCTTCTGGGTGGCGGTGCTTTGCGGCCCGGGCGTCGAATCGAGGATGCTGGGCAGCGGGTTCTTCTTCAGCGCTTCGGCATAGGTCAGTTGTTCCGGGCTCTGGCACTCGTCGGCCAGGCGCTGGCCCAGCTTCTGGCTCATCAGCATGGACTTGTTGCCCAGCTGCAGCCACATGGCGCCGCGTTGCGGGTCTTCCAGGCGGATCGCGCCGGTGCGGCTTTCCACCGGGTGCATGCGGAAGCGATGGCCCTTGGTGGTGACCATGAACATGCCTTCGCGCTTCATCGGCGTGATCTTCACGCTGGCGCCCAGTTCGCACGGGATGTCGCCGACGTACACCTTCTTGGCCATTTCGACGTCGGCCTCGGACAGCTTGATGCTCGGGTCGTCGTCGATCGGCGTGATTTCCTCGACGGCCTTCTGCGCGCCTGGGGCGAGCTTGGGCTTGGCCGCCGGCTTGGCCGCGGGTTTGGCGGCCGGCTTGGCCGGCGCGGGAGCCTGCGCGAGCGCCAGCGCGGGGGCGGCGGCGATGAGCAAAGAGGCGAGTAAGGCTTTCATGAGGGTTGTCTCCGTTGGATTCATTGTTGACGCGGGGTGGCGAACCACTCCTGCACTTCCTGCGGCAGCTTCCTTCCGGTCCGGTGCGCCCTCTCCAGCACCTGCCAGTAGTAGCGGTAGCTCGCCCTGTCCTCCAGCTTTCCTTCAAAGCTGATCGGCGCCCAATCCGCCTGGGCCGCCGCAGCGATTATTTTTGTAGCGGTCTCTATCTCGTGCGCGCTCGGCGCGAAGGCTTCCAGGATCGGACGGATCTGGTCCGGGTGGATGCTCCACATGCGCGTGTAGCCCAACTCGCGCGCGGCCTTGCGCGCGGCAAGGCCCAGCGCCCCGGTGTCCTTGAACTCCGTGACGACGCCGTGCGAAGGCACCTTGCCGTGCGCATGGCAGGCCGAGGCGATTTCGAGCTTGGCGCGCACCACCAGCGGGTGCGTGAACTGGCCCTCGATGCCCATGCCTTCCGACGGGATCGCGCCGCCGTGGGCCGACACGAAATCCATCAGGCCGAAACTGAGCGACTGCACCCGCGGATGCGCCGCGATGTCGAAAGCATGGTGGACGGCGGCGGGAGACTCGATCAGCACCTGCACCGGCAACTGGCCGGCGCCCACCGAATCGAGCAGCCGGCAGGCGCGCTCGACGTCCTGCACCGACTCCACCTTCGGGATCATGATGTGGCACAGCTTCTTGCCGGCCTTGCTGGCGATGGTGGCGATGTCCTGCTCGAACGCCGGATGCCCCACCGGATGGATTCGAACGGCGATGCGCGCCTTGTCGCTGGCCAGCGATGCGAGCGCGACCACCAGGGCCGCGTGTTCCGCTTCGCCGCCCACCGGGGCGCCGTCCTCGCAGTCCAGCGTCACGTCGAAGACGCAGGCGCCGAACTCCTCGGTCATCTCGGCCTGCAGCTGCAGGCTCTTGCGCATCCGCGCCTCGACGCCGCTGTAATGGTCGCAAACCGGCAGGAAACCGGTTTGTGCCTGCGCGCCGAGGAGGACTTCTCGCGGATGGATCACTTGTCGTCTGTCAATCAGAGCAGGTGGGCGACGCCCGCTTGCTCGTCCTGCAGTTCCTTCAAGGTCTTGTTGATGCGTTCCTGGCTGAACTCGTCGATGGCCAGGCCCTGGACGACTTCGTACTTGCCGTCCTTGGTGGTGACCGGGAAGCCGAACATCACGTCCTTCGGGATACCGTAGTCGCCATTGGACGGAATGCCCATCGTGACCCACTTGCCGTTGGTGCCGAGGGCCCAGTCGCGCATGTGGTCGATGGCGGCGTTGGCGGCCGAGGCCGCGGACGAAAGGCCACGCGCTTCGATGATCGCGGCACCGCGCTTGCCGACGGTGGGCAGGAAGGTGTCTGCGTTCCAGACCTGGTCGTTGATCAGGTCCTTGACGGCCTTGCCGCCGACGGTGGCGAAGCGGTAATCGGCGTACATGGTGGGCGAGTGGTTGCCCCACACGGCCATCTTCTCGATATCGCCGACGGCGGTGCCGGTCTTGGCCGCGACCTGCGACAGGGCGCGGTTGTGGTCCAGGCGCAGCATGGCGGTGAAGTTCTCGCGCGGCAGGCT
>DATHWV010000145.1:0-3692 GCA_035460205.1 Ramlibacter sp. | reverse complement strand
ACGGTGAACCTGTTTGGCCGCTCTTCCAGCTACACGCGGAGCCTGGAACGCATCACCGCCGCCTTCGGCGCAGGCGCCGTGTGGGCATTTCGCCCCACGCGCGAGGGCAACACCATCGTGCTGGCCCTGCGCGAGCCGCAGCAGCCCACCCGCGCCGCGCTTGCCGAACGCGCGGAAACCATCGAAACTCGCTGGGGCCTGCCCGCCCGCAAATGGTTGCGGGTGCTCAAGCCCGCAGAATGAACCCCACGAATCCATGACAGCTGTCGCCAAGTCCAAGACTTCCGCACGCAGTGCCCCGATGGGCCCGCTCGACTGGCGGCAGCTGGTCGAGTGGCTGGGCCAGGACGGGATGATTTCGCCCGAGGAGGCCAAGCGCACGGTCGCGCGCTGCTCGCAGGCCGAGAGCGTGCAGCACCCGCTGGTGCGCCTGGCGGCGGTGGCGATGGAGCGTGCCAGCGACGGCAAGCCGCTGGACATCGAAGCGTTGTCGCAGTGGCTGGCCGGCCGCGCCGGCCTGGAGTACCTGCGCATCGACCCGCTCAAGGTGGACGTAGGCAAGGTGGCCGACGTCATGAGCGCGGCCTACGCCGAGCGGCACCGGGTGCTGCCGGTCCAGGTCACGCCGCAGGAAGTGGTGGTGGCCACGGCCGAGCCTTTCCTCACCGACTGGGTGGGTGAGGTCGAGCGCCAGTCGCGCCGCAACGTGCGCCGAGTGGTTACCAATCCGCTGGACATCCACCGCTACACCGCTGAATTCTTCGCGCTGGCCAAGTCCGTGCGCGCGGCCCAGAAGGCCGGCGGCGGCGCGGGCGCGGCCAGCTTCGAGCAGCTGGTCGAGCTGAACAAGACCAACAAGCAGCTGGATGCCAACGACCAGGGCGTGGTGCAGATCGTCGACTGGCTCTGGACCTATGCGTTCGACCAGCGCGCCAGCGACATCCACCTCGAGCCGCGGCGCGAGCAGGGCGTGATCCGCTTTCGCATCGACGGCGTGCTGCACCCGGTCTACCAGATGCCCATGGGCGTGCTCAACGCCATGATCGCGCGCATCAAGCTGCTGGGCCGCATGGACGTGGTCGAGAAGCGGCGCCCGCAGGACGGCCGCATCAAGACCCGCAACCCGCGTGGCGACGAAATCGAAATGCGCCTGTCGACGCTGCCCACCGCCTTCGGCGAGAAGATGGTGATGCGGATCTTCGACCCGGACACCGCGGTGAAGGACCTGGACGCGCTGGGCTTTTCGCAGCATGACGCCAGCCGCTGGGAGGGCCTGACCAAGCGGCCGCACGGCATCGTGCTGGTCACCGGCCCCACCGGTTCGGGCAAGACCACGACGCTCTATTCCACGCTCAAGCGGCTGGCCACCGAAGAGGTGAACGTCAGCACCGTGGAGGACCCGATCGAGATGATCGAGCCGTCGTTCAACCAGACGCAGGTGCAGCCGCAGCTGGACTTCGGTTTTTCGGAAGGCCTGCGGGCGCTGATGCGGCAGGACCCGGACATCATCATGGTCGGCGAGATCCGCGACCTGGCCACGGCCGAGATGGCGGTGCAGTCCGCGCTGACCGGCCACCTGGTGTTTTCGACGCTGCACACCAATGACGCGCCGTCGGCCATCACGCGCCTGATGGAACTGGGTGTGCCGTCCTACCTCATCAATGCGACGGTGCTGGGTGTGCTGGCGCAGCGCCTTGTGCGCACGCTGTGCAAGCAATGCCGCCAGCCGGACGAGAACGCGTCACGCGAGGCGCTGGATGCGATCGTCAAGCCCTGGAAGATCACCGGCGGCTTCAAACCCTACAAGCCGGTGGGCTGCGTGGATTGCCGCATGACCGGTTTCCGGGGCCGCATGGGCCTTTATGAACTGCTCACCGTAGGCGAGGCGTTCAAGGAAAAGCTGACCAAGGAACCGTCCATGGAGGCCCTTCGCAAGCAAGGTGTCGCGGACGGCATGCGCCCGCTGCGGCTGGCCGGCGCGCTGCGCGTAGCCGAGGGAATGACCACGGTTGAGGAAGTCCTTACTGCCACGCCGCCGCTGGATTGAAGCGGTTTGCAGCCTGAAAGCAGGCTGACGCCACCCCAGTGTGGTGCCATAGGTGTTACCCACAACCGGTTACAGGGATATTGCACCCACAATCGCGCCATCCGAAATTCCTTTCGAGGAGACAACACGTGAAGATCAAAAGCGAAAAGGATTTCTTTTCGGGCCTCATGTTCCTGGTCGTCGGGATCGCGTTTGCCTGGGGAGCAACCACCTACAACATCGGCGAGGGCGCCCGCATGGGCCCCGGCTACTTCCCGCTCGTGCTGGGCATCCTGCTGGCGGGCATCGGCGGCTTCACCATCTTCGAGGCCCTGGTCGTCGAAACCGAGGACGGCGAGAAGATCGGCGCCTTCGCGTGGCGCCCACTGGGTTTCATCATTGGCTCGAACATCGTTTTCGGCCTGCTGCTGGGCGGCCTGCCCAAGATCGGGTTCCCTTCCTTCGGCCTGATCGTCGCGATCTACGCGCTGACTTTCGTCGCGGCGATGGCGGGCGATGAATTCAAGGCCAAGGAAGTGGCCGTGCTGGCCACCATCCTGGCGATCGGCAGCTACCTGGCCTTCATCGTCCTGCTCAAGCTGCAGTTCCCGGTGTGGCCCAGTTTCATCGTGGGTTAAGAAGAGGCACAAACAAAATGGACCTGATTTCCAACCTTGCGATCGGCTTCGGCGTCGCCTTCACGCCGATCAACCTGCTCTACTGCTTCATCGGCTGCCTGCTGGGCACGCTGATCGGTGTGCTGCCCGGCATCGGCCCGGTCGCCACCATCGCCATGCTGCTGCCGGCCACCTACGCGCTGCCGCCGGTGTCCGCCCTGATCATGCTGGCCGGTATTTACTACGGCGCACAGTACGGTGGCTCCACCACCGCCATCCTGGTGAACCTGCCAGGGGAGTCGTCCTCGGTGGTGACAGTGATCGACGGCTACCAGATGGCAAGGCAGGGCCGCGCAGGCCCCGCGCTGGCGGCTGCCGGTCTCGGCTCGTTCTTCGCCGGTTGCGTCGGCACGCTGATCCTGGCCGCCTTCGCGGCGCCGCTGACGGAAGTGGCCTTCAAGTTCGGTCCCGCCGAATACTTCTCGCTCATGGTCCTGGGCCTGGTGGGCGCGGTGGTGCTGGCTTCCGGCTCGCTCATCAAGGCGATCGGCATGATCGTTCTGGGCCTGCTGCTCGGCCTGGTCGGCACCGACGTGAACTCCGGCGTCGCCCGGTTCTCGTTCGACATCCCCGAACTCACCGACGGCATCGGCTTCATCACGATCGCCATGGGCGTGTTCGGCTACGGTGAAATCATCAGCAACCTGGGCAAGCATGAAGACGACCGCGAGGTCTTCACGGCCAAGGTCACGGGCCTGATGCCGACCAAGGAAGACTTCAAGCGCATGGTCCCCGCGATCCTGCGCGGCACCGCGCTGGGTTCGGCCCTGGGCATCCTGCCCGGCGGCGGCCCGCTGCTCGCGGCGTTCGCGGCCTACACGGGTGAAAAGAAGACCAAGCTGCGTCCGGGTGAAGTGCCGTTCGGCAAGGGCAACATCCGCGGGGTCGCGGCGCCGGAGTCGGCCAACAACGCCGGTTCGCAAACCTCTTTCATTCCGCTGCTCACGCTGGGCATTCCGCCCAACGCCGTGATGGCGCTGATGGTCGGC
>DATHWV010000144.1:0-4556 GCA_035460205.1 Ramlibacter sp. | reverse complement strand
CAGCGCGAGGACGCACAGCGCGGCGAGCGCAGCGAGCTTGCGTCGCGGACGGCGCAGGCCGATTCGGTCGACCACGGCGCCCCACACCACGCTGCCGAGCGCACTGGCCAAGACGACGAGCGCAGCCTGCATCGCGGCCTGCTGCGGCTCGAGGCCGTGCACGCGGTTGAGGAAACTCGGCAGCCACGCCCACATGGCCGACACGACCACCAGTTGCGCGGCGCCGCCTATGCAGACCCACAGCATGGTGGGTGTGCGAACGAGCATGCGCGCGATGTGCTGGACGGCCTCGCCGAGCGAGCGGCGCTTTTCATCCAGGCCTTCGTTCAGCTCCACGGTACGGTAGTCGCGCACCTTCAGGTAGCCCAGCGCAAAGATCAATCCCGGGACACCGACGACACCGAAAGCGGCCTGCCAGCCCCAGCGCGCTGCGATCAGCCCGCCGAGCATCACGCCCAGCACCGAACCGACGGAGGCCGCGGCAAAGAGCGCTGCGAGCACCGCACCGCGCATGCGCGAGGGAAAGTGCGTGGCCAGCAGCGCGCCACCCACCGAGCCGTAGCCGGCCTCCCCTGCCCCCACCAGCGCCCGCGCCGCGAGCAGCTGGCCGTAGCTTCGAGTGAACATGCAAGAAATCGTGGCGACGCTCCAGATGGCGGCCATGGCGACGATGCTCTTGACGCGGCTCACCCGGTCTGCGAACAGCGCCACCGGCAGCGCGCCCAGCGCCACCGTCGCCGACACCACGGAAACCAGCGCGCCGAGCTGCTTGTCCGACAGGCCCCATTCGGCCTTGATGTGCGGAAACAGCGAAACGATGATCTGGCGGTCGACGTAGTCGAAGATCATCAGCGCCAGCGTCATCGCCAGCGCAAACCAGGCCGGGCCGCGACCGTAAAGGTAGTCGTCCTCGCCCGGGCCTTTTTCCAGTGCTTTCAAGTCCATGTCGGCCGCCTTCAGGGAACCAGCACCGTGGCGCCGGTGGTCTTGCGCGACTCAAGTGCGCGGTGGGCATCGGCGGCATTGGCCAGCGCGAAGCTCTGGCGCGGCTCGCTCTTGATGTTGCCTGCCATGACATGGTCGAACAGCTCGTCGGCCATCGCGAGCATGTGCGCGCGCGGCATGATGTAGTGCATCATCGCCGGCCGGGTGACCCACAGCGAGCCCTTGGCGGCCAGCACATTGCTGTCGATCAGCACGGGGCCGGAGGTAGTGCCGTTGCTCACCAGCGTGCCGCGAACCTGCAGGCTGTCCAGCGAAGCGGCCAGCGTGTCCTTGCCGACCGAGTCATAGACCACCGGAACACCCTTGCCGTCGGTGATCTCGCGCACCCGCTTGGCGATGTCCTCGCGCGAGGTGACGATGGTGTGCGCGCAACCGTGGGCGCGGGCCACTTCGGCCTTCTCGTCGGTGCTGACGGTGCCGATCATGGTGACACCCATTGCACGCGCCCATTGGCAGGCCACGAGGCCAACGCCACCGGCGGCCGCGTGGTACAGGATGGTCTCGCCGCCCTTGAGCGGGAACACCTGGCGGAACAGGTACTGCGCCGTCATGCCCTTCATCATCAGCGTGGCCGCGGTGCGGTCGGAGACGCCATCGGGCAGGGGGATCAGCAGTTCGGCGGGCATCAGGCGCACGTCCGAGTACGCGCCTTGCGGGCCGATCAGGTAGCCCACGCGGTCGCCCACCTTGATGTCGGCGACGCCCTCACCCACGGCCTCGACGACGCCCACGGCGTCGCTGCCGAGGCCATTCGGCAGCGCCAGCGGGTAGCGGCCGGTGCGGAAATAGATGTCGATGAAGTTGACCGCCACGAAGCTGTGGCGCACGCGCGCCTGGCCCGGTCCGGGGTCGCCGACCTCGACGGTTTCGAGTTTCAGCACGTCGGCGGAGCCGGTTTCGTGGAAGCGGATGGCACGGGCCATGAATCTGTTCTCCTGAAGGGCGTTGTGCGCCCGTGTTTCAATTGGCGGCGGAAAGGCGCGCGATGAAGTCCCGGGCCATCGGCCAGTCGCCGTGGCCCGAAGCGGGGTTGAGGTGGCCGGCCTTGCCGATGTCCACCAGTTCGCTGCCCCAGGCGGCGGCGAGTTCGCTCACACGTTCAACGCTGCCCAGCGGGTCGTTGCGGCTGCACGCCACGATGCTGCGGAACGGCAGCGGCGAGCGCGGCACCGGCAGCCAGCCGGCGGCGTCGAGTTCGTCGATCGAGGGATAGCCTTCGCGCATGGGCGTGTCGAAGTCCGGCGGCGTGGCGAGCAGCGCGCCTTGCACCGCGCGCTGCGTCACGCGGGCCCAATGCGCCACGGCGATGCAGCCTCCGCTGTGCGCGACGATGACCAGAGGCCCTTCGATTTCCTGCGCGGCACGCTCGATCGCGCGCACGCGCATGTCGCAGCTGAGGTGCAGGCGCCCCATCGGCGGCACCGTGACCACGCGGTCCAGGCTCGCCGCCAGCAGCGTCTGCCAGTGGGCGGCCACATGGTCGCGCAGTCCCGGCACGATCAGGACCGTGGGCTGGGTGCCGGAAGTCATCGCAGGAATTTCCCGTTGTGGTCCACGACCGTGATTTCCACGAAGCTGGAACCGTGGTGGCGGTTGGGGCCGTAGGACACGCGATAGCCGCCGATGTCCACGTCGTTCATCTTCTCCAGCGCCGCGAACACCATCGCCGGCGTGGGGTTCGGTCCGGCGCGGCGCAGCGCTTCCGCCAGCACCGAAGCGTTGAGGTAGCCCCACATGCGGTCGTAGCTCGGCGCGAGCCCCGCCTTGGCCATGGCGGCGCCGAAGGCGCGCGTGAGCGGCGAGGTCTGGCGCAGCGGGAACGGCACCACTTGCGTGAATGCCATGCCGCGCGCGGCCGGGCCGATCTGCTCCAGCAGCGAGGTGGTGCCCGCCAGCGAGAGCGCATAGACCGGGACACGGGCCGAGGCCGGCAGCGTCTTCATGAAACTCATCACGGCGGCGCCGGCGGCCAGCAGAAGAATCGCCTCGGGCGCCTTAGATGCCACGGTCTGCACGGCAGCGGCAGCGTTCGATCCGTCCGGCTCCAACGCCACGGTAGCGACCAGCGTGCCCTGGTGCTGCTGCACGGCAGCTTCCACCAGCGGCCGCATGAAGCGGCCCAACTCGTTGTTCTGGAAAGCCAGCGCGAGCTTGCGCGTGCTCAGCGTGGCGAGGTTGCGCACCATCGCCGCCACTTCGTCGCCCAGGCTCGCGGTGGTGGTGAAGAGGCTGGGGTTGCCCGGCGTGCGCACGATGTCGGCGCCGTTGTAGACGCCCAGCAAAGGCACGCCCTTCTCGTTGGCCAGCGGGAGCGCACGCACCAGGCCCGGTACGAAGGCATAGCCAAAGAGGGCCGTGACCTTGTCCTGCTCGATCAGCTGTTGCGTGTTGGCCGCCGTGCGATCGGGCTGCGCGCCGTCATCCAGCGTCAGCAATTCGATGCGCGCGCCGCGCACGCCGCCCTCGGCATTCAGTTCGTCCAGCCGCGCCTTCTGCCCTTCGGCAATCGGCTTGACGACCGGGCCGAGCGGGCCGGTGAGTGGCAAGCTCTGGCCGATGCGCACCGTGGGCGCTGCGTCTGCGGCGCCGGTGAATGCGCCGAGCGCGCCGGCGCCGGCCATGGCCAGCGTGCTGCGGCGCGAAAAGGATTGGTTGCTCATGCTCAGGCCACCTTGCGCAGGTGACCCTGCTGGCGGCCCGTGGCGTTGGGCGCGAAGCCGTTGGCGGCCAGGGTCTCCTCCACGGTGTCGTAGAACACGCCGATCTTGCAGATCTCGCGGGCTTCCTTCGCGGTGGCGATTTCGCGGCCGAATTCGCGCGAGATGCGCACCAGCTGCTCGATCTGCTCCACCGTCGTCATCTTGGCGGTGCGAGTCTGGTTCCAGAGGTTGTCCTCGATGCCGCAGCGCACGTGCAGGCCCATCGCGATACCCATCATGTTGATCGGCAGCGTGTTGAGCATGCTGCTCTCCACGGTCAACATCGAGCCGTCGGGGATGGCGCGCAGGAAGTTGGCCAGGCTGTAGATGGTCGGCTGGTCCATGCCACCGCCGATCGCTACCCAGTTGCACACCAGCGGGCCTTTGTAGATACCGCGGCGGATCATGCGCTCCACGGTCTCATAGCTGTTGACGTTGTAGAACTGGAAGGCGCTCTGGATGCCGCGTGCCGACAGGCGCTTGACGTGTTCTTCGAAGAAGCTCGGCGTCGAGGGCACGATCATGTTGGAGTACGCGCGAAAGCCATCTGGTTCGGCCAGCGAGGTGCCGGCGATGTCCTTGACGTCCATCTGCTCGATGACATTCATCTGCGAGGTGTTCACCGTCACGGTGACCTGGTCCGGCTTCGGGTCGAGCTCGGCCAGCATGTGGCGCGTGTCGTCCTTCAGCCACTGCGCGGCGGAACCGTCGGTCTCGGGCGCGAAGGAGATCGATCCGCCGACCTGGATGATCATGTCCGGCACCGCCTTGCGCACGCCGGCGATCAGCTCGTTGAACTTGGACAGGCGCTTGGAGCCTTTGCCGTCGGCTTCGCGTACGTGCAGGTGCAAG
>DATHWV010000143.1:0-6239 GCA_035460205.1 Ramlibacter sp. | reverse complement strand
TACAGCTGCGTCGCCCTGCTCTACTTCGCACTGTGCTTCCCGATCAGCCTGTACGCCAAGACGCTGGAACGCCGCTTCCAGGCCAAATCCTGAAACGAGATGCCCATGAATGCCGTCGTCGTCGAAATCACCGCACTGCGCAAGTCGTTTGGCACCAACGAAGTCCTCAAGGGCATCGACCTCAAAGTGGCCAGCGGCGAGGTGATCGCCATCATCGGCAAAAGTGGCTCGGGCAAGAGCACCCTGCTTCGCTGCATCAACGGCCTGGAGGACTTCCAGGACGGCTCGCTCATCGTGGACGGCAAGCACCTGCTGCATGACAACCCGGCCGCCATGCGCGAGCTGCGCCAGCACGTCGGCATGATTTTCCAGAGCTTCAACCTGTTCCCCCACCTCACCGTCGGCCGGAACGTGATGCTGGCGCCCACGCTGGTGAAGAAGACAGACAAGGCTGCGGCCACGGCATTGGCGAAAAAACTGCTGGAGCGCGTGGGCCTGGCCGAGAAGTTCGACGCCATGCCCGAGCAGTTGTCCGGCGGCCAGCAGCAGCGCGTGGCCATCGCGCGCGCGCTCGCCATGGAGCCTGCGGTGCTGCTGTGCGACGAAATCACCAGTGCGCTCGATCCCGAACTGGTGGGCGAAGTGCTGCGCGTGGTCGAAAGCCTCGCCGAGGAAGGCATGACGCTGCTCATGGTCACGCATGAGATGAATTTCGCGCGCAAGGTCAGTGACCGAGTGATCTTCATGCACCAGGGCCGCGTGCATGAGATGGGCCCGCCGCAGGAGTTGTTCGGCAACCCGCAGACGCCCGAACTCAAGCAGTTCCTGTCGTCGCTGAACGACTAGTCGCCCTTCGCCCCGGGCCCGAACATCTCGATCTTGAGCGGCCACTCGTTGCCCAGCCAGTAGGCATAGGTGGTGTGGTCGGCAAGGTCATTGCCGGTCAGGGCATGCACGAATATGTCCAGGCCGGCGCGATGTGCGTCCAGCCACGGGATCAGCTTGTCGAACTCGCCCGCGCTGAAGGCCAATTGGCAACTGCCGATCGGATGCGGGCCGACGGGCACGGCATGCACGCGGCCCATCTGTACCTTGAACAGCTGGCTCGCTTCGGTGGCCAGCGCCCGCCCCTGCTCGATGGTGTCGGCATCGAAGTAGATATGCGCGTGGTACGCCTTGTGGAGGTTCTCCGGGCGGCGGGGTGTCTTGTTGGTCATCTGTTTGTCACTTGTCCCAGTGCCGTTTGAAGACCGGCGCCAGCGACGGATGCGCCTCAATCCGCTGAAGTAATTCGAAGAATGCGGGGCGGCTGGCCTGCAGGTGCGCGCGTGTGCCCGACCACTTCGACACCACGCCCGCCAGGATGTCCAGCGCGCCCGGGGACTCGCCATTGAGGAAGGGATCGCCCGCGAACATGTCGGCGAACATTTCCCAGTGGCGGTGCAGTTGCTTGCGCGTGCCCTTGCGCACGGCGTCGAGGCTGGCGTCGTCAGTGGCCAGCGTCCAGCGCTCCGGATAGTCGCCGATGCTGATCGCGCTGTAGCAATTGGCAGCGATGAAGACCAGGCCGCGCAATGCCTGCGCGCGCGCAGCCGGGTCCTGCGGCAGCAACTGGCCGGGCTTTGCAACGTCCAGCCCGAGGTGCATGAGGATGGCGGCGCTCTCGGTCATCACGCCGCCGTCAGGCATCACCAGCGTGGGGATCTGCCCCAGCGGATTCACCTTGCGCAGTTCGTCCTGCGCCGAATCGGGCTCCCACGTCGAGGCGCGCACGGTGCGAAACGGCAGGCCACAGATTTCCAGTGCCATCTCGACCGTGGACGATCCCGATCCCTTGCTTCCATAGAGCGTGTACATGGCGCGTGTTTTATCACGGGCCGGGAGGCGCCGTGCGGCTCAACAGCGCCTCCCGCCGTGCAAGGCTTTCCGGCGGCCAGTACGCCCCGCGGTCGTAATACTCGGCCACTGCCGGCACGCCCGCGGGCAACACCACCCACGGCTGCTTGGTGGTGGTGAAGATATGGATGTCGGGTGGCAGATGGTCGGGCTCGTCGAGCGTGCCGACCCGCACGAATCGCACGGCGGGTCCTGCGCCCGAATAGTTGCTCCACACCGCGATGTGGCACCGCGGGCACCGGGCGATCTTCTGGCCGGCGCCACTGGCCGATGGCGTATCGACCAGTTCGGGTTCGATGCCCAGCACCGTCACCCGGTCGGCCTCGATCATCGCGTTGAGCGCAAACGACGCGCCGGTTTCCCGCTGGCACCAGCGGCAGTGGCAGCAGTTGACGAACAGCGGCGGCGTTTCCATGCGGTAACGCACCGCCTTGCAATCGCAGCCGCCCTCCAGCGGGAAGACATCGGTTTTTGCCATGGCTGGCAGAATGCCACATGCCCAATCTGCTGACAACATTCTTCCTGGCCGCCGCGCTGTCCGCGCCGGCCTTCGCGTTCGACCTGCAGGGCCATCGCGGCACGCGCGGCAACGCACCCGAAAACACCATGCCCGCGTTCGAACGCGCGCTGGAAATCGGCGTGTCCACGCTGGAGCTGGACATCGGCATCACGGGCGACGGCGTTGTCGTCATTTCGCACGATCCCTACCTCAACCCCGCCATCACCCGTGACGCGAGCGGAAAGTGGCTGGCCGACAAAGGCCCGCTGATTCGCTCGTTGACGTTTGCACAACTGCAAGCCTACGACGTCGGCCGCATCGACCCGGCAACGCCTTACGCCAAGACCTTCGACGTGCAGCAGCCGAAGGACGGCACCCGCGTCCCCATGCTGGCCCAGCTGTTCGACCGCGTGAAGGCACTGGGTGCCAACGAGGTGCGCTTCAACATCGAGACGAAGATCGACCCGACCCGGCCCGACGACACAGTGGCGCCGGAAGTGATGACCACCGCCTTGCTCAAGGTGATCCGCGACGCCGGCATGACGCAGCGCGTGTCCATCCAGAGCTTCGACTGGCGCACCTTGCAGTTGGTCCAACGCCTCGAGCCCCGCATTCCGACCGTGTACCTCAGCATCCAGACCGCGAACACCGACAACCTGCGCGAGGGCAATTGGACGGTGGGGATGAAGTTCGCCGACCACGGCAGCGCGCCGAAGATGGTCAAGGCCGCTGGAGGCGCGGTGTGGTCGCCCAACGGCGGTGCCGTGACCGAAGCGCTGGTGAAGGAAGCGCAGGCCCTGGGCCTGAAGGTCGTCCCGTGGACGATCAACAACCCCGCCGACATGGACCGCATCACCGGCTGGGGCGTGGACGGCATGATCACCGACTACCCGGACCGCCTGCGCGCGGTGCTGCAGGCACGCGGCATCGCGCTGCCCAGGCCCGTCATCCGCCCCTGATCGCCGGCAATGCCCGGCATCCTCTACCTCTTTGCCCTCACGAACCTCGTTATCGGTACGGGCGCGTTCGTCCTGACGGGCATCGTGCAGCCGGTCGCCGATTCGCTCGGTGTGAGCGTCGCGGCGGCGGGCCAGGCCATGACGGCCCACGCACTGGCTTCGGCCCTGTTCGCGCCGCTGCTGCTGCTGGCAACGGGCCGGTGGCCGCGCAAGCGGGCGCTGATGACGGCGCTTGGCCTGATCGCGGTCGGCGGAGCGATGTGCGCCAGCGCGCAATCGCTGGCCATGCTGTTGGCGGGCCGCACGCTGATGGGTGTGGGTTCGGTCTTCAGCGCACTCGTCGCGGGGGTGGTGGTGGCAGTCACCGAACCCGCGCGCCGCGGGCGTGCGCTGTCCGTCGCGTTCCTGGGCGTGAGCCTCAGCTACGCCTTCGGCCTGCCCCTGGGCACCTGGTTGGGATTCACCTACGGCTGGCAGGTGCCGGTCTGGCTGACCAGCGGCGCCTGCGTGGTGATGATGGGACTGCTGTACGTCCTCCTTCCGGGCGACATCAAGGCGCCGGGCGCGAGCTTCGCGGGGCTGGGCGCCGCCGCGCGCCAGTGGCCGATCCTGCGCGTGTGGCTGAGGACCATGCTGTACTTCATCGCCATCTTCAGCGTGTTCTCGTATGTCGGGCCGGTGATGCTGGCGCTGAACCCGCTGACGCCGGGCCAGCTGTCGTTCACGCTCGCGATGTTCGGGCTGTCGGGCGTGGCAGGCACGCTGATCGCCGGACGGGCTGTGGACCGGATCGGGCCGGTGCGCACCAGCATCGCCCAGCTCACGGTGCTGTCCATGATGATGGTCCTTGTGCCCCTCACGGCGGGCCATCACGCGCTCACCGTCGTGGTGTTCGTCGCCTGGGGCATCTCGGGTTTTGGGCTGATGGTGCCGCAACAGTTGCTGCTGGCGGCGTACGCGCCGCAACAGGCGCCGCTGCTCATGAGCCTGACGGGCTCCATGCTCTACATCGGCACCGCGCTGGGCGCCGCGATCAGCGGCGCATTCATCGGCACCATCGGCTTCGCGCGGCTCTCGTGGGTGGGTTTGCCGTTTGCCCTGCTCGCGCTGTCCACGCTGTGGTTCGACACGCGCCGCCGCGCCGCCTGACTCCGCTCAGTGGCCGTGCCGGTGATGGGCGTCCGGGAAGTGCGGATGGCTGTGCGCCATCGGCTGGTGTTCGTGGGCGTGACTGTGGCGTGTGCCCGGCGGAACGGGGGGTTCGTGGACATGGTCGTGGTGCACGTCCTCGCCATGCACGTGCTCATGTGTATGCGCGATGGGCTCATGGACATGCCTGTGTTCGTGTCGTTCCGACAGGTGCAGCACCACGCCCACGGCCATCAAGGCCCCGGCCACCAGCAGGGGCAGCGTGATCGCGTCGCCCAGCAGCACCACCGCCAGCGCCGCGCCGAAAAAAGGCGCCACCGAGAAGTACGCCCCGGTGCGCGCCGCACCCAGCTCACGCAAGCCCACCACGAACAGCGCGAGGCTCGCGCCATAGCTCACGAAGCCCACCAGGGCAGCCGCCAGCATGATCGCGGGGCCTGGCACTGCAGCGCCCAGCAGCAGCGCGAGCACCAGGTTGGTCGCACCCGCCGACAAGCCCTTGACCATCGCCAGCCATGAGGCATCGGCCAGCGAAACCTTGCGCGTGAGGTTGTTGTCCAGCGCCCAGGCCAGGCATGCGCCCACGACCCACAGCGCCGGCTGCCAGCCGGGCCAGTCCATGCTTCCCGGCCAGGCCAGTACGATGCCGCCGGCCACGATGGCAACCATGCCAGCCGCCACGCGACGATCGAAGTTCTCCTTGAACACGAACCAGGCCAGCAGCGCCGTGAACACCGCTTCACCGTTCAACAGCAAGGATGCGGACGACGCGGTCATGCCCGACAGGCCAAGCAGCAGGAGGACCGGCCCGCAGACACCGCCGGCCAGCACGGCGGCAATGAGCCACTTCGATTGCCCCGTGGCGAGTCGCACGGGCGGCGCGCGCCGCACTCGACGCAGCAGCCATAGCCCTATACCGGAACCCAGGTAGAGCAGCGCCGCCAGCAGCCACGGCCCGGCATGTGCGAGCAGCAGCTTGGCCAGGGGTGTGCCCGCGCCGAAAAGCAGCGCGGCAGCCAGCCCGGCCATTGCCCCGCGGGGCATTCCACTCATGAACATGCAGACATGCTAGCCTTTGATCCATGTCCGCGCACCACCACCACGACCACGATCACGGCCATGTCCATGCGGACTCATCATCGCCGGGCTACCGGCGCGTGCTTTGGATCGCCCTGGTGGTCAACGCGGCGATGTTTTGCGTCGAGATTGCGGGTGGCCTGCAAGCCGGTTCAGTCTCGTTGCTGGCGGACGCCATTGACTTCTTTGGCGATGCCGCGAACTACGGCCTGAGCCTGGCTGTCCTGGGGCTGGCCGTCGGCTGGCGCGCCAAAGCCGCGCTGGTCAAGGCGGCGAGCATGCTTGCTTTCGGCGTGGTGGTCCTGGCCAAGGCAGGATGGGAACTGGTGCATGGCGTGCCACCCGAGGCTCTCACCATGGGGGCGATCGGCTTCCTGGCGTTGGCCGCCAACCTGGGCGTCACCGGTTTGCTCTACGCGTACCGCGAAGGCGACGCCAACATGCGCAGCGTGTGGCTGTGCACCCGCAACGACGCCATCGGCAACGTCGCGGTGATGCTGGCAGCACTCGGGGTGTTCGGTACGGGCTCGGCCTGGCCCGACCTGGCGGTCGCAGGCGTGATGGCCCTGCTCGCCATCAGCGGGGGCTGGTCCGTGATGCGCCAGGCCCGAGGCGAGCTCGCTTCAGCCGCAGCGCGTTAGCGCAGGATCTTGCCCAGC
>DATHWV010000142.1:0-6322 GCA_035460205.1 Ramlibacter sp. | reverse complement strand
CCCAACTCGTGGCTGGCACGGTCAAAACCCGCGAGCCGGGCCAGGATCCTGCAACGCGCACATTTCAGGCTCTTCGGATTTTCATCAACGCCGAGCTTGAAGAGCTGCAACAGGCGCTAGAGGCCAGCTTGGACATCCTCGCCCCGCATGGACGTCTCGTGGTGATCAGCTTCCATTCGCTGGAAGACCGGATCGTCAAGCAGTTCATCGCCCGGAATTCGAAGGAAGTGTTCGACCGGCGCGCGCCGTTTGCCGAACCCAAGGCGATGAAGCTGGAGGCGCTGGGCCGGTTCAAGCCTTCGCCCGAGGAAGTGGCGGCCAACCCGCGCTCGCGCAGCGCGATCATGCGGGTCGCCCAAAGGACCGAGGCATGACCCGGTTGAACATCGTCCTGCTCATCGCGGTGCTGGCGAGCGCGCTGTTCCTTGTGCGCACGCAGTACGAGTCGCGCCGCCTCTTCGCCGAGCTGGACAAGGCCGCCGGCGAAGCGCGCAAGCTCGAACTGGAGCAGCAGCGCCTGCAGGTGGAAAAGCGCGCGCAGGCCACACCGCTGCGCGTGGAGAAGCTGGCCAAGGACCAGTTGCAGATGCGCGGCGCGTCGCCGGCCATCACGCAATATGTCCCGGCAAGTGGGGCCAAGCAATGACCCGTAGCGTGGCTTACACCTCCAGCCCGTTGCTGGCGAGCAAGACGCCGGTCTGGCGCAGCAAATTCATCGTCGCGGCCATCGCGATGGGCTTCGTCGTGCTCGCCGGCCGCGCCGCATGGGTGCAGGTAGTGCACAACGACTTCTTCCAGAAGCAGGGCGAGGTGCGCTTCGCGCGTACGCTCGAACTGCCCGCCAACCGCGGCCGCATCCTCGACCGCAACGGCCTGCTGCTTGCCTCGAGCGTGCCTGCGCCGAGCATCTGGGCCATCCCCGAAGACCTGGAACGCGACCCGGTGAAGCTCGCAAAACTCGCGAAGCTGCTGGAGATGCCGCTCGCGGAACTCGACAAGAAGCTCGAGGACGAGGACAAGACCTTCGTTTGGCTCAAGCGCCAGGTGGATGAATCGGTTGCCAGCCAGGTGACCGCACTGGACATCAAGGGCGTGTACCAGCGCAAGGAATACAAGCGCCAGTACCCCGAGGGCGAAGCGGCCGCGCACGTGGTGGGCTTCACCAACGTCGAGGACAAGGGCCAGGAAGGCATGGAGCTGGCCTTCGAAAAGCAGCTCGCGGGCCGCGCCGGCATGCGCCGCGTGATCAAGGACCGTTTGGGTCGCGTCGTCGAGGATGTGGGCGAGCAGGTGCTGCCGGTCGACGGCCGCGACCTGCAACTGTCGGTCGACAGCAAGGTGCAGTTCTTCGCCTACCAGAAGCTGCGCGACGCGGTGCTCGAGCATCGCGCCAAGGCGGGCAGCGTGGTGGTGATGGACGCCGTGACCGGCGAGGTGCTGGCGCTGGCCAACTACCCGAGCTACGTGCCGAACAAGCGGCAGAACCTGACCGGCGAGCAGCTGCGCAATCGCGCGCTGACCGACGTGTTCGAGCCCGGCTCCACGATGAAGCCCTTCACCGTGGGCCTGGCGCTGGAGAACAAGCTCGTGACGCCGCAGACGCAGATCCAGACGGCGCCGGGCTTTGCCATCGTAGGCGGCATGCGGCTGTCGGACGCGCATCCGCACGGCATGCTCACCGTTCAGGAAGTGATCCAGAAGTCGAGCAACGTCGGCACGCTGAAGATCGCGCTGCAGATGCAGCCGCGCGAGATGTGGGACCTGTACACGCAGGCCGGCTTCGGGCAGAAGCCGCAGATCACCTTCCCGGGCGCTGTGACGGGACGGCTGCGTCCGTGGAAGACATGGAAACCGGTGGAGCAGGCCACGATGTCGTATGGCTATGGCCTGTCGGCATCGCTCTTCCAGATGGCGCGCTCGTACACGGTGTTTGCGCACGACGGCCAGATCATCCCGGCCACGTTGCTCAAGTCCAGCGAACCCGCTGCGGGCATGCAGGTGTTCTCCGCCGGCACCGCCGCGGAAATCCGCAAGATGTTGCAGCTGGCCGCCGGCCCGGGTGGCACCGGCCAGAAGGCGCAGACGCTGGGCTACTCGGTGGGCGGGAAGTCCGGCACCGCGCACAAGCAGGTGGGCAAGGGCTATGCGACGAACAAGTACCGCTCGTGGTTCGTGGGGATCGCGCCGATCGAGAACCCGCGCATCATCGTGGCGGTGATGGTGGACGAACCCACCGCGGGCAAGTACTACGGCGGCGACGTCGCCGCGCCGGTGTTCAGCGCCACCGTGCAGCAGACGCTGCGCATGATGGGCGTGCAGCCGGACATGAGCGTCAAGCCGCAGATCGTCGTGCAGGCCGTGGAGGAGTCGTTCTGATGAACGAACTGCACACCCCCATGGAAGCTGCGAACTGGCTGCGTGGCCGCGTGACCGGCACGCTGCACTGCGACAGCCGCAAGGTCGCCGCTGGCGATGGCTTCATTGCCTGGCCGGGCGCCGCCACCGATGGCCGGCGCCACGTGGCTTCCGCGCTGGAACACGGCGCGGCGGCTTGCCTGGTCGAGCGCGAAGGTGTCGAGGTGTTCGCGTTCGAGGGTGACGCGACTTGCGCCTACCCGAAACTCAAGGCCGCGACGGGCCCGATCGCCGCCGCGTTCTTCGACCAGCCCTCGGACCAGCTGGACGTGCTGGCGGTGACCGGCACCAACGGCAAGACCTCGACCGCGTGGTGGTTGGCGCAAGCACTGTCGAACGTCAGTGGTGCGGCGGCGATGCCATGCGGCCTGATTGGCACGCTGGGCACGGGCCGGCCACCCAATGTGGAGTTCAACGGGCTTACCACGCCCGACCCGGTGCTGCTGCAACGCCAGTTCCGCAAGTTCGTGGACGAAGGGCTGAAGGCCTGCGCCATCGAGGCGTCGTCGGTGGGCATCGTCGAGCGCCGCCTCGACGGCACGCGCATCCCGGTGGCGATCTTCACCAACTTCACCCAGGACCACCTGGACTACCACGGCACGATGGAAGCGTATTGGGAAGCCAAGGCGGAACTGTTCCGCTGGCCGGGCCTGCGCGCAGCCGTGGTGAACGTGGACGACGAAAAGGGCAGCCAGCTCGCGCAGGCGCTGCAGGGCACTGCGGTGGACCTGTGGACGGTGTCGTGCCAGCGGCCCGCGCGCCTGTCGGCCCATGACATCGGCTACGACCAGCAGGGCCTGCGCTTCGTGGTGCAGGAGAACGGCGAGCGACACGCCCTGTCGACCCAGCTGGTCGGCCATTACAACGTTTCCAACCTGCTTGGCGTGTTGGGCGCGATGCGTGCGATGGGTGTTTCGCTGGGCGAGGCGGTCAAGGCCTGCACCGGCTTGCTGCCGGTCCCGGGCCGGATGGAGCGCCTGGCCGAAGCCGGCAAGCCGGTGGTCGCCGTGGACTATGCGCACACGCCCGATGCGCTCGACAAGGCGCTGCTGGCCCTCAAGCCGATGGCGGCGCAGCGCGGCGGCCAGCTGTGGTGCGTGTTCGGCTGCGGCGGCGACCGCGACCCGACCAAGCGCCCGCTGATGGCGGCGGTGGTCGAGAAGAACGCCGACCGCGTGGTGGTCACCAGCGACAACCCGCGCGGCGAAAAGCCGGAGAACATCATCAGCCAGATCCTGCTGGGCCTGTCGCATGACGAATGCGTGCAGGTGCAGTCCGATCGCGCACTGGCGATCGCCGAGACGGTGGCCGCAGCGGCGCCGGCCGACGTCATCCTGGTGGCAGGCAAGGGCCACGAGGACTACCAGGAGATTGCGGGCACCAAGCACCCGTTCTCCGACATCGCCCATGCCCGTGCCGCGCTCGCGGCCAGGAGTGCGGCATGAGCGGCGCCATGTTCACGCTCGACCAGGCCCTGTCCTGGATGCCCGGTGCGGTGCTGGCGGGCGATGGCGCGACAGCGGTGCAGCGCGTGCACAGCGACACCCGCACGCTGAAAGGTGGCGACCTGTTCGTGGCGATCAAGGGTGAACGCTTCGACGCCAACGACTTCCTCGCGGAGGCACAAGCCAAAGGTGCGGTGGCGGCATTGGCCCACCGCGGCCGCCTGCCCGCGGGACTGCCGGGCATCGAAGTGGACGACACCCGCCTCGCATTGGGCTCGCTCGCGGCCGGTTGGCGCCAGCGCTTCGTCCTGCCGCTGGTTGCAGTGACGGGCAGCAACGGCAAGACCACGGTGACGCAGATGATCGCGTCCATCCTGCGCGCCTGGCAGCCGCAGAACATGCTGGCGACGCGCGGCAACCTGAACAACGACATCGGCCTGCCGCTGGAGCTGCTGCGCCTGCGCGCGGAACATCGGGTGGCGGTGCTCGAACTGGGCATGAACCATCCGGGCGAGATCGGCTACCTAGCCGACATCGCCCGGCCCACGGTCGCGCTCGTCAACAACGCGCAGCGCGAGCACCAGGAATTCATGGCCACCGTCGAGGCGGTGGCGCGGGAGAACGGCTCCGTGTTCGCCGCGCTCGGCGCGACCGGCGTGGCCGTGTTCCCCGCCGGCGAGGAATTCACGCCGCTGTGGAAGCAACTGGCGGGCTCCAGGGCCTGCATGACTTTCGGTGAGCCGCAGGACGCTGGCGCCGACATCGTTTTGGCCGGGACTGAATGGCAACGGGGTCTCTGGCAGGTGAGCGTGCAAACGCCCGCCGGCCCGCTGGCCTACCGACTCCATATCGCCGGCCGCCATAACGTGCGCAACTCGCTGGCCGCGGTGGCCTGCGCACTCGCCGCCGGCGTCCCGCTGGCCTTCATTGCACAGGGGCTGGAAGCATTCGAGCCGGTCAAGGGCCGCTCGCGCGCCATGGCACTGGCAGTGGAGGGGCGCACCGTCACCCTGGTGGACGACACCTACAACGCCAACCCGGACTCGGTGCGCGCCGCCATCGACGTGCTGGCCGAGCTGCCCGGCCCGCGCCTGCTGGTGCTGGGCGACATGGGCGAGGTGGGCAACCAGGGCCCGCAGTTCCACGCGGAGGTGGGCGAGCATGCGCGGCAACGCGCCATCGAACTGCTCTTCACGCTGGGTGACCAATCTGTTGCCATGCAGGGCCGGCACTTCGCCGGTATCGACCAGCTCAATGCGGCCGTGCTGGCTGAACTGCCACGCGTGGCCAGCGTGCTGGTGAAGGGATCGAGGTTCATGCAGATGGAGCGCGTCGTCGCCGCGATCACCGCCCAGGCGCCACAACAAGAACAACAGGAGACCGGCCATGCTGCTTAGCCTTGCCCAGTGGCTGCAAACCCTTTCGCCGGAATTTGGCTTCCTGCGCGTGTTCCAGTACCTCACGTTCCGTGCGGTGATGGCCGCCATGACCGCGCTGCTGATCGGCCTGATCGCCGGCCCCGGCGTGATCCGCTACCTGGGCCACCTCAAGATCGGCCAGCCGGTGCGCGGCTACGGCATGGAAACGCACCTGACCAAGAGCGGCACACCGACCATGGGCGGCGTGCTGATCCTGCTGGCCATCGCCATTTCCACGCTGCTGTGGTTCGACCTTACCAACCGCTTCGTGTGGATCGTGCTGGCCGTCACGCTCGGCTTCGGCGCCATCGGCTGGGTGGACGACTGGCGCAAGGTCGTCAACAAGGACCCGGAAGGCATGCGCTCGCGCGAGAAGTACTTCTGGCAGTCGGTGATCGGCCTGCTGGCGGCGCTCTACCTGGTGTTCAGCATTTCCGAAAGTTCCAACTGGCGCGTGCTGCAGCTGTTCTACAGCTGGGTCACTTCCGGCTTTGACGTGAACCTGCCGCCCAAGGCCGGCTTGCTGCTGCCCTTCTTCAAGGAGATCAGCTACCCGCTGGGCGTGTTTGGCTTCGTGATCCTCACGTACCTGGTGATCGTCGGATCTAGCAACGCGGTGAACCTCACCGACGGCCTCGACGGCCTGGCCATCATGCCGGTGGTGATGGTCGGCTCGGCGCTGGGCGTGTTCGCGTACGTCACCGGCAGCTCGGTGTACTCGAAGTACCTGTTCTTCCCCTACATCCCGGGCTCGGGCGAGTTGCTGATCTTCTGCTCGGCACTGGCCGGCGCGGGCCTGGCTTTCCTCTGGTTCAACACGCACCCGGCGCAGGTGTTCATGGGCGACGTCGGCGCACTGGCGCTGGGCGCGGCGCTGGGAACCATCGCGGTGATCGTGCGGCAGGAAATCGTGCTGGCCATCATGGGCGGCATCTTCGTGGTCGAAGCGCTGTCGGTGATGGCGCAGGTGATGTACTTCAAGTACACGAAGAAGAAATACGGGGAGGGCCGGCGCATCCTGAAGATGGCGCCGCTGCACCACCA
>DATHWV010000141.1:0-10057 GCA_035460205.1 Ramlibacter sp. | reverse complement strand
TCGGGCAAGAAGCTCGACGACACCTACAAGCTGGCGTGGCTGCGCGGCCTGAAGACCACCTACTACCTGCGCACCACCAGCGCCACGCACGCGGAGAAATCCACCGTGCAATCGGGCCGCCTGAATTCCGTGTCATCGGGCACGAGCAGCGGCAACATGGGCGCACTCGAGAAAGCCGCGGCGGCTGCGAAGGCGCAGATGGAAGCGAGCGCGAATGCTGCCGCGCCCGCCACCGATATCAAGTTCTGCGCGATCGATGACCCGGGCTGCGAAGCCTGCCAATGAGCGATGAATGACGATGCGCATCGCGAAGTTTTTGTCGGTGTTCTCCGACACATCGCGATGCAATTGAGCAACACAATCGGGCAGTGATGTGAACGGACACTTTGCAATTCGCATCACTGCTCACATAATCCGAGCATTGGAAAACTTATGTTGACCTGGGACGAAGAAGTCAAGCCCACATCGCCAGCACCGAATAGCGGTTCTCACATGAACCGCGAGGCGTCTCACTCACTCTCCCAATCGGCTCCCCAACCCGCATTGCGGACACTAGACGACGGCGCGGTCCTCCGCGCTCCGTCTGCTCCCCTTGCCGCGCAAGTAGTCGCCGCCACCAGCCATCGCCGCGTCAACGCCGCCGACAAGCGCATCATCAACGGCCAGACCGACGTCAACCAGCTGGTGCCGTTCAAGTACAAGTGGGCCTGGGAAAAGTACCTCGCCGCCTGCTCCAACCACTGGATGCCGCAGGAGGTCAACATGACCCGCGACATCGCCACCTGGAAGGACCCGAACGGCCTGACCGAGGACGAGCGCCGCATCGTCAAGCGCAACCTCGGCTTCTTCGTCACCGCCGATTCGCTGGCCGCCAACAACATCGTGCTGGGCACCTACCGCCACATCACAGCGCCCGAGTGCCGCCAGTTCCTGTTGCGCCAGGCGTTCGAGGAAGCGATCCACACGCACGCCTACCAGTACATCGTCGAATCGCTGGGCCTGGACGAGAGCGAGATCTTCAACGCCTACAACGAGGTGCAGTCGATCCGCGACAAGGACGAATTCCTGATCCCCTTCATCTCGGCGATCATGGACCCCAACTTCCACACCGGCACGCCCGAGACCGACCAGACGCTGCTCAAGAGCCTGATCGTCTTCGCCTGCCTGATGGAAGGCCTGTTCTTCTACGTCGGCTTCACCCAGATCCTGGCGCTGGGCCGGCAGAACAAGATGACCGGCGCTGCCGAGCAGTACCAGTACATCCTGCGCGACGAGTCGATGCACTGCAACTTCGGCATCGACCTGATCAACCAGCTCAAGCTCGAGAACCCGCACCTGTGGACCGCCGAATTCAAGGCGGAGATCAAGGTGCTGTTCCAGAAGGCCGTCGAGCTCGAATACCGTTATGCCGAAGACACCATGCCCCGCGGCGTGCTCGGCATGAATGCCTCCATGTTCAAGGGCTACCTGCGCTACATCGCGAACCGCCGCGCCACGCAGATCGGCCTGGAAGCGCTCTACCCCAACGAGGAGAACCCCTTCCCGTGGATGAGCGAAATGATTGACCTGAAGAAAGAGCGCAACTTCTTCGAGACCCGGGTAATTGAATACCAGACGGGTGGCGCGCTTTCCTGGGATTGAAGGAACGGTAACGAGTTCGAGAATCGTCCATCCGATGACCGGCCGCAGAGCCTGGCGCGTGATGGGCAACGGTGTTCGTGAAGCTGGGCTTCGGCCCAACTGCATGAATCGCTTCGTGCAATCCAACATGCATGGAGTGCTTCTTTGGTTGATGTTGATCAACTTGAACAGGAGATAGAAATGGCAACTGCAAAGAAATCGGTCAAGAAGGCCGCGAAGAAACCGGCTGCGAAGAAGTCGGCAGCAAAGCGCCCGGCAGCCAAGAAGGCCGCCAAGAAGGCACCGGCGAAGAAGGCCGCTGCCAAGCGTCCGGCAGCGAAGAAGGCTGCCAAGAAGGCTCCGGCGAAGAAGGCCGCAGCCAAGAAGGCGCCTGCGAAGAAAAAGGCAGCGAAGAAGTCGACGGCCAAAAAAGCCGCCAAGAAAAAGCCCGCTGCGAAGAAAAAGCCTGCTGCGAAAAAGGCGAAAAAGCCCGCTGCGAAGAAAGCAGCGAAAAAGCCTGCTGCCAAGCCGGTAGCCAAGGCGGCGCCTGCCGCCCCGGCTATGCCGGCGGCGCAGACCACGCTGAACCCGCAGGCTGCCTGGCCGTTTCCGACTGCCAGCAAGCCCTGAGGCAAGGCGACCCGCCGCAAGTCGGGTCGCCTGAGCTCAACCCGGCACCTCACGGTGCCGGGTTTTTTTATTTGGCGGCCCTTATCATCCCTGCATGTCGAGCCTCAGGATCACGCGCGAGACGCTGCCCGGCGGGCAACTGCAACTGGCGGCGGGCCGCTGCACGTTCACCTACGAGCGACTGCGCCAGGGCGCGATGCTGGTCACGGTCAGCGGCATCGACGAAGGGCAGTTCGGCACCGCCACGCTGGACGAGATCCGGATCGAACTGCTGCGGCATCGCCCGCTCGAACTCTTCGTCGATGCACAGGCCGCAGTGGCCATCGCGGTCGCGGTCAGCCGCGAATGGACCCACTTCTTCGCGCTCAATCGCGAGCACTTGAAGCGCGTCAGCGTGCTGTCGGGCACCAAAGCGGTGGAACTGACGATCGCCATCGCGCAGCACCTGTCGCAGACCGGCAACCTGATCCAGATCTATTCGGACCGCGAACTGTTCGACGCGCGTGTTTCCGGCGCGCGCGGCTGAAACACACGGGGCGGCAGCCCGTCCAATTGCCGACACGCGAATTCCTCCTTGTCTGACGCCCTGCGTGCGCCTGCGATGACGCGTCGCGACCGCTGGCGGGGCGATGCTGGGAAGCACCGAATCCGAGTAATTTTTCACGACGCTGCGGCTCCCGAAAATGGGCTTTACGGCGCTTTACAAAAAACCGGCCTGCAGGACCTGTGCTTTACCTGCGCTTTGCGATCTTTTCGCGGGCTCAGGCGTTCTACTCTGACGGAGAGCCCCGTCATGCCCACGCGCCCACTTCATTTCTACCTCGTCCGCCTGCTGCCCGTCCTGGTGGTGGCGGTTGCGGGCGCGCGCGCCATCGCACAAAGCGACCCGCCGTCGCGCGTCGGGCGCCTGAACCATTCCGAAGGCGCCGTGGTGTACGCGCCCACCGGCGACAACGAGTGGACCGATGCCTCGCCCAACCGGCCGCTCACGCGCGGTGACCGCCTCTGGACCGACAAGCGATCGCGCGCGGAAGTCCAGGTGGGCTCGTCGGCCGTTCGGCTGGACGGCCAGACCCACCTTGAGATCCTGGCGCTGGACGACCAGTCGGCGCAGCTGAGCCTGACGCAGGGCTCGGTCTACCTGCGCATCCGCAGCCTGCCCGAAGGCGAGAACTTCGAGATCGACACCCCCAACCTCGCCTACCGCGCGGCCTACCCCGGCGACTACCGCATCGACGTCGACCCGGTGAACGGCACCACGCGCGTCACCATCCATTCCGGCACCGGCGCGGTGTATGGCGAAGGCGGGCAGGTGCAACCGCTGGGCGGCGGCCAGCAGGTGACGTTCAAGGCCCGCGCACTGACACAGGCCGGCTCGCTGGAGTCGCCTCCCCAGGACAACTTCGACCGCTGGGCGGCCGACCGCAACCGGCGCGAGGACCAGGCTGTTTCCGCACGCTACGTGCCGCGGGAAGTGGTGGGCTACCAGCAACTCGACGCCCATGGCCAGTGGGCGCAGGACGCCACGCACGGCAATGTCTGGTTCCCGCAAAACATGCCAGCCAACTGGGCCCCCTACCGCGTGGGCCGCTGGGAGTGGATCGCCCCCTGGGGCTGGACCTGGCTGGATGAAGCGCCCTGGGGCTTTGCGCCCTTCCATTACGGCCGCTGGGCCGTGGTGGGTTCGCGCTGGGCCTGGGTGCCCGGCCGCATCGGCCTGAAGCCGGCGTATGCGCCGGCACTGGTGGCTTTCGTTGGCGGCGGCAGCAATGACTGGAACCTGCCGGTCGTTTCCGGCAAGCCCGCAGTGGCGTGGTTCCCGCTGGCGCCGGGCGAGGCCTGGCAGCCGCCCTACGCAGCCAGCCCGGTGTACCTGAGCAACATCAACCGGAACCTCACCTTGCAGGCCAACGCCACCTACGCCCACCAGCGCAGCGCGGAAGCCCTGACGGCCATTCCTGCCGATGACTTCAACCGTGGCAAGCCGGCGCGTGCCGGCTGGCTGCAGATCGCCGCCAACACATTGACCAATGCGCGTGTCGTGCCCCCGCCACCCATGCCGGCGCCCAGCGCCACGCATCCGCAGGCCGCGGCCGCAAAGGTCGTGCCGCCTGCGCAGGCACAGGCGCGGCAGGTGATCGCCGACTCGGCCTCGGCCCGCCAGGCCGATGCAACCCAGCGCCAGGCGCAGGCTGCGGCCCAGGCCGCCGCACACGCTGCGTCGCAAGCGCAGGTGGTTGCGGGCAAGCAGGCGCGGGCCCAGGCACAACAGGCGGCAGACGCCGACCGCGCCCGCATCGCCGCGGAGCAACGCGCACCGGCGCCCAAGGTGGCAGAAGCCGCCAAGGCGGTGGAACCGGCCAAGGTGGTGGCCGTCGCGCCAAAAACGGTGGCGCCGCCGCAGGCCAATGCCGACGAACAAGCCAAGCAGGCCGACCAGGCGCGTCGCGCCGAGCGTCAGCGTGCGGCGGAACTGGCCAAGGCTGAACAGGCCAAGGTGGCCGAAAAGACGCGCCGCGCCGAGCAAGCCAAGGCCGCGGAACTGGCACGCGCCGAACAGGCGAAGGCCGATGAGCAGGCCCGTCGCGACAAGCAGGCCAAACGTGAACAGGCCAAGCGCGAGCAGGTTGCCAAACGCGCGGAGCAGGCCAAACGCGAGCAACTCGCCAAGCAGGCGGAGACCGCGAAACGGGAACAACTGGCCAGGCAGGCCGAGGCCGCCAAACGCGAGCAGGTCGCCAAGCGTGAACAAGCGAAGCGCGAGCAGGTCGCCAAGCGGGCCGAGCAGGTCGCCAAGCGGGCCGAGCAGGCCAAACGCGAAGTGGTGGCCAAGCGAGAAGAGCAGCAGCGCCATGCACAGCAGGTGGAACAGGCGCGGCGTGCCGCGGACCGCGACGCGCAGGTGCTGGCCGAGCAGCGCGCCAAGCGCGAGTCGCAGGAACGCGAAGTGGCCCAGCTGCGCGAGCGCGAAAAGCGCGAACAGGCGCAGCGTGAGGCAGAAGCGCGCCAGCAGCAGGCACTGGCCGAGCAATGGCGGCGTGACCGCCAGGCCATGGAACAGCAACAGCAGCGGGTGCGCCAGCGCCCCGACCTGCGTGACGACAAACGCCCGCGCTCCGGCGAACAGCCGCGCGGCATTCCCATCATCAGCTCCGGACCCTTGAGCTGAACCCCAGGAGACCACCATGAACAACACCAGCATCCTGATTCGCCGCCTCGCAGCGCGCTTGGTGCCCCTGTTGGCCTTCGCCTTTGCCGGCGCGATCGCGCAGGACCAGGGCGACCCGCCGGCACGCGTGGGCACCTTGAGCCAGATCGAAGGCACAGTGGCGTTCGCGCCGGCCGGCGAAACCGAATGGGCCGACGCCTTCGTCAACCGCCCGATCACCACCGGTGACCGGCTGTGGACGGAAAAGGGCGCGCGTGCCGAAGTCCACCTGGGCTCCGCGGTGCTGCACGTGGACGGCACAACCTTCATGGACATGACGGCGCTGGACGGCGACGTGATGCAGGCGCAGTTGAACGAAGGCACGGTGAACGCACGGGTGCGGCAGCTGCAGAACGGCGAGAACTTCGAAGTCGACACGCCGCAACTGGCGTTCCGCGCGAGCCGGCCGGGTGACTACCGCATCGACGTGGACCCGGTGCAGCAGACCACCCGCATCACGGTGCGAAGTGGTGTTGCCACTGTTTACGGCGCCGCCGGCCAGGCGCAGCAACTTGAAGGCGCGCAGGTCGTGACCTTCACCGGGCAGGACCTGGAGCGTGTCGCCGTGCAGGCCACACCGCTGAACGACGGGTTCGATCGCTGGGCCGCGGACCGCAACCGCGCCGAAGACCAGTCTGTCGCGGCACGGCACGTCCCGCGCGAAGTGGTCGGTTACCAGCAACTCGACGCGCACGGCAGCTGGGCCCAGGACGCGACCTACGGCGAAGTCTGGTACCCGCGCGTCGCGGTCGCCGACTGGGCGCCGTACCGCTACGGCCGCTGGGAATTCATTTCGCCCTGGGGCTGGACCTGGATCGATGACGCGCCCTGGGGCTTCGCACCGTTCCACTACGGCCGCTGGGCCATGATCGACACGCGCTGGGCCTGGGTGCCCGGCCGCATCGGCCCGCGACCGGTGTACGCGCCGGCGCTGGTGGCCTTCGTCGGCGGTGGCGCCGGCTGGAGCCTGTCGGTGGGCGGCCCCGGCATCGGCTGGTTCCCGCTGGGCCCGGGCGAAGCCTGGCGTCCCTACTACCGCACCAGCACCATCTACGCGACCCGCGTGAACCGTTACGTGGGCTTCCACCGCCATGTCGAGGGCTATGCCTACCAGCGCCATGTCGGTGCGGTGACAGCCGTGCGGATGGACGACTTCAACCGCGGCCGATCGGTGAACAACCACTGGCACCGCGTGACGCCGACCGACCTGGGCCGCGCCCAGGTGGTCGCCCGCCCCTCGATGCCCGAGCCGCGGCGCTTCCTTGAAGGCAACCGCCCGGCGCGCGTGCAGGCCGCTCCGCAGTTGAGCGGGCCCGCTGTTGCCTTGCGGCCGCCGCGCGCGTTCCCGGGCCAGGGACAGGTGCAAAGCGAGCGGCCGCGTGCCGTCGTGACGCCGCGCGAAGACACGCGCTCGCCGCAGCCGCGGCAGGTCGACGCGCAACGCCCGCGGATCGACCCCCGCGCTGACGACCAGCAACAACGCTGGCCGCACACCCGGCAGGAAGACCCGCGCCGCCGTGACGACCAGCGAGCGCAGGAAGACCCGCGGCGTGCACAGGACGATCAGCGCCGCGCACAGGTGCAGGCGCAGCAGGAACGCGGCCAGCGTGAACAACAGGAACGCAATGACCGGGGTCGCCGCGACCAGCAGGTCCAGCAGGAGCGGGTCCAGCGCCAGCAGCAGGTGCAGGCCCAGCAACGCGAACAGGCGGTGCGGCACCAGCAGGAGCAGTCAGCCAGGCAGCAGGAACAGGCCACACGCCAGCAGGAACGGTTCCAGCGGCAGCAGCAGCAAGCCGCGCAGGCCGCCCAGGAGCAGGGACAGCGCCAACAACATCTGCAACAACAACAGTGGCAGCAGCAGCAACGCATGGCGCGTGAACAGCCGCACCCGCCGCAAGCGGCGCCCGTGCAGCAGCCCCGCCAGCAGGAGAGCCGCGAGCGGGGTGATCGTGGGGAGCGTGGGGAACGGGGTGGTCGCGGTGGCCAGGACCAGCGCGAAGATCGCCGCTCACAGGCCGGCGATGAGGGCGAGCGCGGTGGCGGCCGGGGCGGCCGCGGGCGCAGCTAGGGCCTGCTAACGCCATTTTCGGGGGACGCGTTGCGTCCAAAAGGGCCATGCGCAAGGCGCGAAACGCGGCCCGACTCAACGTCCGGCAAGGCTTCGCAACGCGGCGCATGGCCCTTTTGGGCGCAACCCGAAGGGAACGAGCTGAATCTGGCGCCACTCGTTGTTACCCGCCTCGCCCGCACATGAGTGCGGGCAGCGCCGGGCGCCTAGATTGGCGCCAGATTCAAATCGTTCGCGCCCTCGAAAATGGCGTTAGCAGGCCCTATCAGTTGACGGTTTCGGGGTACGCGCGAACCAGCGCGTGGGAGGACTTGTCTTCTTCGGGCGGCAGGTAGATCGTGGTGCGGTCGATCTTGGCGTCGTAGGCGGCCAGTTCGGCGCTGGCGCTGCGGATCACGGCGCGGTCCAGGGGATGGCACTGGCGCTGGCTCAATTGCCTGAGGGCTTCGGAGTTCTCGATCATCTGGCGCACTGTGCCCGGATCGGTCATCAGGGCAAAGGGGTTGGCGGCCATGGTTGCTGTGCTCATTCGCTCGACTCCTGTGGATGCAAATTTCAATGAGGCAACTCTCTCACCACGGCTGGGTTTGGGGCGTCAGGGCGTTTCGTTACACCTTGTAGGACGCCTTCTCGCGCGCCCGGCAGGGTCGGCATCGTGCGTTGCACAATAAGCCCATGCCCCACATGCCGCCCTTCATCGCGCCCACGCGCCACACCGACCCGGCCAGCGCCCTCGAGCAGGTCCGCGCCATCTACTCGCAGGCGATTGACCACCTGCGGGACGCGATGCAGCGTTTCGTGGCGGGCGAGGCCCTTCCCGGCCATGTGCGCGCCTGCTACCCGTTCGTCCGCATCCACACCGACACGGTGCTGCACCAGGCCGCCCTGGAAAACGCCGGCCTGTCCTATGGCTTCGTCGCCGGCGCCGGCCGGTTCGAGACCACGCTGACCCGGCCCGACCTGTATAGCAATTACTACCTGGAACAGTTCCGGCTCCTGCGGCAAAACCACGGGGTGGAACTGGAAGTGGGCACCAGCACGCAACCGATCCCGATCCATTTTTCGTTCGCCGAGAACGACCACATCGAAGGGTCGCTGAGCCCCGAGCGGCGCGTGCTCATCCGCGACGTGTTCGACCTGCCTGACCTGGGCGCGATGGACGACGGGATCGCCAACGGCACCTGGGAAGCGCGGCCCGGCGAGGCGCAGCCCCTGTCGCTGTTTCCCGCGGCACGCGTCGACTATTCGCTGCAGCGCCTGCGCCACTACACCGGCACGGCGCCGGACTTTTTCCAGAACTTCGTCCTGTTCACCAACTACCAGTTCTACATCGACGAATTCGTGCGGCTCGGACGGGCGGAGATGGCGGACGCCAAGGGCGACTACACCTCGTTCATCGAACCGGGCAATGTCGTGACGCGCCGCGCCGGCCTCGCCGCCGAGCCGTCCGACGGGCTCGGCGTGGCGCCGCCACGGCTGCCGCAGATGCCGGCCTACCACCTCACGCGGCCGAACCACGGCGGCATCACGATGATCAACATCGGCGTCGGGCCGGCCAACGCCAAGACCATCACCGACCACGTCGCCGTTCTCCGCCCGCATGCGTGGATGATGCTGGGCCACTGCGCGGGGCTGCGCAACAGCCAGCAGCTCGGCGACTATGTGCTGGCCCACGCCTATGTGCGCGAGGACCATGTGCTGGACGAGGACCTGCCCGGGTGGGTGCCGATTCCCGCCCTGGCCGAAATCCAGCTGGCGCTGGAAAAGGCAGTGGCCGACGTCACCGGCTTCAAGGGCGCCGACCTCAAGCGCATCATGCGCACCGGCACCGTCGCCTCCACCGACAACCGCAACTGGGAACTGCTGCCCGGCAACGTGCCGCAACGCCGCTTCAGCCAGAGCCGCGCGGTGGCGCTGGACATGGAAAGCGCGACCATCGCGGCCAACGGCTTCCGTTTCCGCGTTCCCTATGGAACGCTGCTATGCGTGAGCGACAAGCCCTTGCACGGCGAAATCAAATTGCCCGGCATGGCGAACCACTTCTACCGCGAGCGCGTGGACCAGCACCTGCGCATCGGCATGCGGGCCATCGAGATCCTGCGCGCCGAAGGATCGCAGCGCCTGCATTCACGCAAGCTGCGAAGCTTTGACGAGGTGGCTTTCCAGTAGGCGCTCACAATGGCGCCCATGCAATTCCAGCCATTGCTCGAGGAAATCGTCGCCACCTTGCGCCCCGAGCTGGGCCAGGCGGGGCAGGTGGCCAGCTACATCCCGGCGCTCGCGCGGGTACCCGTCGCGCAGCTCGGAATTGCCCTGCGCACGTGCGACGGCGAGGAAGCCCATGCCGGTGACAGCATGGTGCCCTTTTCGATCCAGAGTATCTCCAAGCTGTTCACCCTCGCGCTGGGCATGCGCGAGCTGGGCGACAAGCTGTGGGAGCAGATCGGGCGCGAGCCCTCGGGCAGTGCGTTCAACTCGCTGGTGCAACTGGAATTCGAGCATGGCCTTCCCCGCAACCCGTTCATCAA
>DATHWV010000140.1:0-2591 GCA_035460205.1 Ramlibacter sp. | reverse complement strand
TGTCGAACGAGGCTTTCGTTGCCAAGGCACCGCCGGCGGTGATCGAGCAGGAGCGCAAGCGCATCGCCGACTTTTCCGGCTCGCTGGAGAAAGTCCAGGACCAGCTCAAGCGGCTGGGCTAGGACGCCATGGATCCCGGATCAAGTCCGGGATGACGCCCAATTTCAGCGGATGATGAACTGGGGGGTTGACTGCCCCGTGGCGCCGTCGGGCGACTCCAGGTCCATGGGCGCGCTGGGCATCGCGTCGCCGGGCGTGCCGCGGGCCGCGGCCAGGGTCTCGTGAATCCGGTGCGCCACGTACCAGCTGGCGCGCAGGCGCGACTCGTGGGTGTGTGAACCGAGCCGCGGCGTGAGGAACAGGTTGTTCAAGTCGTGCAGCGGCGTCCCCTTGGAAGCGAAACCGGCCTCGGCGCCGTCAAGGATGCAGGCTTCGATGCGTCCGTCCATCAGCGCGGAGGCCAGCGCCTCGGCGTCGAACAGGTGCGAGCGGCTGATCCCCACCCACAGCTGCGACTGCTTGCAATGGGCCAGCATCTTGTCGTTGATGAAGCCCCGGTAGCGCGACGCGTACATCACCTGGACCGACACGGCATCCGAATGCGCCATCAGCTCCTGCAGGCTCACCGGCTGGATCTGCAGGCGGCCCCAGATCGGCGCCGTGTGGTGGACCGCCGGGTCGTAGCCGATCAACTTGGCGCCGAGCGCGTGCAACATGAGCGCCAGCGTGTGGGCCGTGGGCGCCAGGCCGAAAATGCCCACCACGCTGCCATGCAGCTCACGGCCCAGCCGGATGTCGGCATGCCGGTCGCCGATCAGCGACGAGCCGATGCCGCGCCGGTACAGCAGCAACAGGCTGGCCAGCAGGTATTCGGCGTTGGAGCGGACGTTGGCGGTGGTGGCCTGGATCACCCGCACCTTGCGCTCGCGGCAGGCTTCCAGGTCGGTGTTGTCGGTGCCCACATGCATGCGGGCGATGGCCTTCAACATCGGGGCGAAATCCAGGAATTCCTTGGTGACGACCACTTTGCGCGGCAGCACGACCGCCTGCGCCTTGTAGGCAGCCTTGCGCAAGGCGCTGGGGTCAGCCGCCAGTTCGGGACGGGACTCGACGACGTGGCGAGCCTCGAGCCACGCTAGGGCCTCGGGTACCAGGCGTTCGAGAAGTAATATGTCCACCCGGATGCGTCCTTGTCTTACAACCAGACTCTGCTTTTGGCCAGATAGTGGGGCTCCCACCCCTCTGTCACACTCAAGAAAACTTTAGCGGTAAACATAGAGCCCGTCGATGAACAAAGTCACAAAGATTCACAAAGCGGTCTTTCCTGTTGCAGGTCTCGGAACCAGGTTTCTGCCCGCCACCAAGGCCCAGCCCAAGGAAATGCTGCCCATCGTGGACAAGCCCTTGATCCAATACGCGGTGGAGGAGGCTTACGAAGCCGGCATCCGCCACATGATTTTCGTTACAGGTCGCAACAAGCGTGCCATCGAAGACCACTTCGATACGGCGTACGAGATGGAGAGCGAGCTCGAGGCCAACCAGAAGCACGAGCTGCTCGCCCTGGTGCGGTCGATGCACCCCGAGGACATGGACTGTTCCTATGTGCGGCAGCCCCGCTCACTGGGCCTGGGGCATGCCGTGCTGTGCGCGCAGCCCCTGGTCGGCAACGAGCCTTTTGCCGTCCTGCTGGCGGATGACCTGATGTGCGGGCCGCCCGGCGGACCAGGCGTACTGACGCAAATGGTCGATGTTTTCCAGCAGGTGCCGACATCTTTGTTAGCCGTGCAGGAGGTTCCGGCTGACCATGTCCAGCGCTACGGCATCGTGGCCGGCCAGCCGGCGGGCGATCGCCTCATCAAGGTCGACCGCATGGTCGAGAAGCCCAAGCCGCAGGACGCGCCGTCACGCATGGGCGTGGCCGGCCGCTACATCCTCACGCCCGGCGTGTTCGACCACATTCGCAACAACCCGCGCGGCGCCGGCGGCGAAATCCAGTTGACTGACGGGATTGCCAAGCTGATGGCCACCGAAGGCGTCCACGCCTTCCAGTACCGGGGTAAACGCTATGACTGCGGCAGCAAGCAGGGTTTCCTCGAAGCCACCGTCGAACTGGCGCTGCGCCACCCCGAGGTAGGACCGGGATTCAAGGAATACCTGGCCGGCCTGTCATCCCGGACCTGATCCGGGATCCATGGATGCCGGGTCAAGCCCGGCATGACACAGTGCTTACTTGCGCCGCAGCACGTGGACAAATTCCTGTCCCACGGTCTGCTGTTCCACCAGCTCGTTGCCGGTCTGCTTGGCAAAAGCCTGGAAGTCACGCACCGACCCGGCGTCCGTCGCCAGCACCTTGAGCAACTGGCCGGCCTGCATGTCCGTCAGCGCCTTCTTGGCCTTGAGGATGGGCAGCGGGCAGTTCAGGCCGCGGGTGTCGATTTCCTTGTCAATGTTCATGGGGTTTCCTTTCAGTCGCGCCGCGGCAGTTCAATGAATTGCGGGTCCACGCCCCGCCCGCGCAGGAACTCGGCCAGCGCATAGCCCGTGCCCGCCGGCCAGCACTTCACGGCGTCGTAGGCGTACAGCTTGTAGTC
>DATHWV010000139.1:0-2474 GCA_035460205.1 Ramlibacter sp. | reverse complement strand
CGAGGCCAATGGCTGGATGCCCGACCTGGCCGACATCCGCCGCAAGATCACGAAGGCCACCAAGGGCATCGTGGTCATCAACCCCAACAACCCGACCGGGGCACTCTATTCCGACGAACTGCTCAAGGGCATCGTCGAGATCGCGCGCGAACACGGCCTGGTGATCCTGGCCGACGAGGTCTATGACAAGGTGCTGTACGACGGCGCGAAGCACACCGCCATCGCCAGCCTGTCCGACGACGTGCTGACGCTGACGTTCAACTCCCTGTCCAAGAGCTACCGCTCCTGCGGCTACAGGGCCGGCTGGATGGTCGTCTCGGGCGACAAGAAGGCCGCCAGCGACTACATCGAGGGCCTGACCATGCTCTCGAACATGCGCCTGTGCGCCAACGTGCCTGGCCAATGGGCCATCCAGACCGCGCTGGGCGGCTACCAGAGCATCAACGAACTGGTGGCCGAGGGCGGGCGCCTGCGGCGCCAGCGCGACCTGGCCTACGAGCTGATCACCGCGATCCCCGGCGTCACTTGCGTGAAGCCCACGGCCGCCCTGTACATGTTCCCGAAGCTCGATCCCAAGGTCTACCCGATCAAGGACGACCGCCAGTTCTTCCTGGAGCTGCTGCAGGAAACCCGCGTGATGCTGGTGCAGGGCACCGGCTTCAACTGGGCCACGCCCGACCATTTCCGCATCGTCTTCCTGCCCCATGAAGACGACCTGCGCGAGGCGATCAGCCGCATCGCGAAATTCCTCGAGAGCTACCGAAAGCGTACGACCACATGAAAGCAATCCAGGCAGGCCTGCTGGGCATAGGCACCGTCGGCACCGGCGTCTTCAACGTCCTGAAGCGCAACCAGGAAGAAATCAAGCGCCGCGCCGGCCGCGGCATCGAGATCACCATGGTCGCTGACCTCGACACGGCGCGTGCGCAGTCGCTGGTCGGTCCCAACACGAAGGTGGTCAATGACGCACGCGCGGTCATCGCCAACCCGGACATCGACATCGTGATCGAGCTCATCGGTGGCTATGGCATCGCCAAGCAGCTGGTGATGGAAGCCATCGAGGCCGGCAAGCATGTCGTCACCGCCAACAAGGCGCTGCTGGCGGTGCATGGCACGGAGATCTTTGCCGCGGCCCATCGCCGTGGCGTGATGGTGGCGTTCGAAGCGGCCGTGGCCGGTGGCATCCCCATCATCAAGGCGCTGCGCGAGGGCCTGACGGCCAACAGCATCGAGTGGATCGCCGGCATCATCAACGGCACCACCAACTTCATCCTGTCCGAGATGCGCGACAAGGGCCTGGACTTCGAGGTGGCCCTGAAGGACGCGCAACGCCTGGGCTATGCCGAGGCCGATCCGACCTTCGACATCGAAGGCGTCGATGCGGCGCACAAGGCGACGATCATGTCGGCGATTGCATTCGGCATCCCGGTGCAGTTCGACAAGGCTTACGTCGAGGGCATCACCAAGCTGGGCGCGCAGGACATCCGCTACGCCGAGCAACTGGGCTACCGCATCAAGCTGCTGGGCATCACCAAGCGCACGCCGCAAGGGGTGGAGCTGCGCGTGCATCCGGCGCTGGTGCCGGCCAAGCGCCTGATCGCCAATGTGGAGGGCGCGATGAACGCCGTGCTGGTGCAAGCCGATGCGGTAGGCACCACCATGTACTACGGCAAGGGCGCGGGCAGCGAGCCGACGGCCAGCGCCGTGATCGCCGACCTGGTGGACATCACCCGGCTGCACACGGCGGACGCCGCCAACCGCGTGCCGCACCTGGCCTTCCAGCCGGACCAGATGAGCGACGCCAAGGTGTTGCCCATGGCCGAGGTCGTCACCAGCTACTACCTGCGCTTGCGCGTGGCCGACCAGGCCGGCGTGCTGGCGAAGGTCACTGGCCTGCTGGCCACGGCGGGCATCAGCATCGACGCGATGCTGCAGCGCCAGGCCCAGGAAGTCGGCGGCGCGGGTGCGACCCAGACCGACCTCATCATCCTGACCCACAGCGTGCGCGAGGGCACGATGAACGAGGTGATCGCGCAGATGCAGCAGCTGCCCACGGTCCTCGCGCCGATCACCCGCATCCGCAAGGAAGAACTGGCCTGATGCTTTATTTGTCGACGCGCGGCGATCCGGGCCGCAAGCATTTCTGCGAAATCCTGCTGGAAGGCCTGGCGCCTGACGGTGGCCTCTACCTGCCCGAGAGCTATCCGCAGGTGGACGCGGTGACACTCGCGGAGTGGCGCGGCCTGCCGTACGCCGACCTGGCATTCGAGATCCTCTCGCTCTACATCGACGACATTCCGGCCGACGACCTGCGTGCGATCTGCCGCCAGACCTACACCGCCGCTGTGTTCGGTACGAAGGAAATCGCCCCCTTGCGAAAGCTGGAGGAGGGGGTGTACCTCGAAGGCCTGTCCAATGGGCCCACGCTGGCCTTCAAGGACATGGCGATGCAGTTGCTGGGCAACCTGTTCGAA
>DATHWV010000138.1:0-4595 GCA_035460205.1 Ramlibacter sp. | reverse complement strand
TGCAAGCGCAAGGCGCCCGACGCGGCGCTCTTCATCGGCAAAGGCAAGGCCGATGAGATCAAGGCCCTTGCCGCGGAAACCGGCGCCACCGAAATCCTGTTCGACCAGTCGCTGAGCCCCGCGCAGCAGCGCAACCTGGAGCGGCACATGGAGTTGCCGGTCAACGACCGCACCCTGCTCATCCTTGAGATCTTCGCCCAGCGCGCCCGCAGCCACGAAGGCAAGCTGCAGGTTGAACTCGCACGGCTGCAGTACGTCAGCACGCGGCTGGTCCGGCGCTGGTCGCACCTGGAGCGCCAGACCGGCGGCGCCGGTGTGCGCGGCGGCCCGGGTGAAAAGCAGATCGAGCTGGACCGCCGGATGATCGGCGACGCCATCAAGCGCACCCGCGAGCGGCTCGAAAAGGTCAAGAAGCAGCGCCACACCCAGCGCCGCCAGCGCGAGCGCCGCGGCGCGTTCAACATCTCGCTGGTCGGCTACACCAATGCCGGCAAGTCCACGCTGTTCAATGCGCTGGTCAAGGCCCGCGCCTACACCGCCGACCAGTTGTTCGCCACGCTGGACACCACCACGCGCCAGCTTTACCTGGCCCCGGCCGAGGGCAGCGACGACGCCGTCGGGCGTTCGGTCTCGCTGTCCGACACCGTAGGGTTCATCCGCGACCTGCCTCACGGCCTGATCGACGCCTTCCGTGCCACCTTGCAGGAGGCGGCCGATGCCGACCTGTTGCTGCACGTGGTCGACGCCGCCAATCCCAACCACCCCGAGCAGATTGCCGAAGTGCAGCGCGTGCTGCACGAGATCGGCGCGGGCGAGGTGCGGCAGGTGCTGGTGTTCAACAAGACCGACGCGCTCCAGGACGCCCAGAAGCCCCGCCAGGCCAGCGACCTGTTCGACCTGGAGGGCATTCCCGTGCCGCGCCTGTTCGTCAGCAGCCGGACGGCGGACGGCTTGCCGGCGCTGCGGCGCCAGCTGGCGGAAGAATTGGCCCACCGCGATAACCCTGAATTGCACGAGACGCCCGCCTGATTGGGCACAATGCAGAGCAACAAGAAACGAGACGCCAGCGCATGAACTTCCATTTACCCCGACTGCCTTGGGCTGAGCTGAAGAGCCGGATCAGGGGCATGTTCAACCTGAATGACCCGCGCTGGGGCCGTGGGGGTGGCGACAAGCCGCCCGAAAACGGCAACAAGCCGGATCCGCAAAAGCCTGAAGGCAACGGCCGTGGCCCCAACCAGGGCCCGCCGGACCTGGACGAACTCTGGCGCGACTTCAACCGCAAGCTGGGTGGCCTGTTCGGCGGCAAGGGCCGCAAGCCCGATAACAACGGCGGCGGTTTTGGCGGCGGCGGGGGTGGTAATTTCCAGCCCGACATGAAGAGCGCCGGCATCGGCGCCGGCCTGGTGGCTGCGGTGGTGGTGCTGATCTGGCTGGGCACCGGCTTCTTTATCGTGCAGGAAGGCCAGCAAGCCGTGATCACGCAGTTCGGCCGCTACAAGGCCACCGTCGGCGCCGGCTTCAACTGGCGCCTGCCTTACCCGATCCAGAAGCACGAACTGGTGTTCGTCACGCAGATCCGCTCGGTCGACGTCGGCCGTGACACCGTGGTCAAGGCCACCGGCTTGCGCGAGTCCGCCATGCTGACCGAGGACGAGAACATCGTCGAGATCAAGTTCGCCGTGCAGTACCGCCTGTCGGACGCGCGGGCCTACCTCTTCGAGAGCAAGAACCCGGCAGACGCCGTGGTGCAGGCCGCCGAGACGGCCGTGCGCGAAACCGTCGGCAAGATGCGGATGGACTCGGCCCTGGCCGAGGAGCGCGACCAGATCGCACCGCGCGTGCGAACGCTCATGCAGACCATCCTGGACCGCTACAAGGTCGGCATCGAGGTGGTGGGCATCAACCTGCAGCAAGGCGGCGTGCGGCCGCCCGAACAGGTGCAGGCCGCCTTCGACGACGTGCTCAAGGCCGGCCAGGAACGCGAGCGCGCCAAGAACGAAGCGCAGGCCTATGCCAACGACGTGATCCCGCGTGCTGTCGGCGCCGCCTCGCGCCTGCAACAGGAAGCCGACGCTTACAAGGCGCGCGTGGTGGCCACGGCGCAAGGCGATGCGCAGCGCTTCAAGTCGGTCCTGACGGAGTACCAGCGCGCCCCGCAGGTCACGCGTGACCGCATGTACATCGACGCCATGCAGCAGATCTACAGCAACGTCACCAAGGTGATGGTCGAGTCCCGCCAGGGCTCGCTCATGTACCTGCCGCTCGACAAGATCATGCAGCAGGTCGCGCAGGGCGGCGTGGCCGCCGAGCCGCCACCCGCGGCCGCTCCCGCCTCGCCCGCGACCCCTTCGGGCATGTCCACCGATTCCCGCACCCGCGACAACTCGCGCACGCGCGAGCGCGAAACGCGCTGAGCACGGGAGAACACAAACATGAACAGAATCGGATTCATCGTCACCTCAGCCCTGGTCGCGCTTGCGCTGCTCAGTTCCATGCTCTTCGTGGTCGACCAGCGCCAGTTCGGCGTCGTCTACGCGCTGGGGCAGATCAAGGAAGTGATCACCGAGCCGGGCTTGAACTTCAAGCTGCCGCCGCCGTTCCAGAACGTGTCGTACATCGACAAGCGCCTGCTCACGCTCGACAGCCCCGATACCGAGCCCATGCTCACCGCCGAGAAGCAGCGCATGGTGATCGACTGGTACGTGCGCTGGCGCATCACCGACCCCGGGCAGTACATCCGCAATGTGGGCCTCGACGAAGCCGCCGGGGCCAACCAGCTCAATCGCGTGGTGCGCAATGCCTTCCAGGAAGAGATCAACCGCCGCACGGTGAAGGACCTGCTGTCGCTCAAGCGCGAACAACTCATGGCCGACGTCAAGCGCGAAGTGCTGGAAGTCGTCAAGGGCGCCAAGCCCTGGGGCGTGGACGTGGTGGACGTGCGGATCACCCGCGTGGATTACGTCGAAGCCATCACCGAATCGGTCTATCGCCGCATGGAAGCCGAGCGCAAGCGCGTGGCCAACGAGTTGCGCTCCACCGGCGCGGCCGAGGGCGAAAAGATCCGCGCCGACGCCGACCGCCAGCGCGAAGTGACGGTGGCCAATGCCTATCGCGATGCGCAGAAGATCAAGGGCGAGGGCGATGCCCAGGCCGCAGCGCTGTACTCGGAAGCCTTCGGCCGCGATGCGCAGTTTGCGCAGTTCTACCGCAGCCTGGAGGCCTACAAGGCCAGCTTCAACAAGAAGAGCGACGTGATGGTGGTCGATCCGTCGGGCTCGGAGTTCTTCAAGGCATTCCGCGGTAATTCGGGCGGCGCTGCCGCGCCCGCGAAGAAATAGGGCCGGCGCGGCTTGAGCAGCGACCTGTTCTGGGCCGCACTGGCCTTGATGCTGGTGCTCGAGGGCCTGTTCCCCTTTCTCTCGCCGGGCGGCTGGCGGCGCATGTTCCAGAAGTTGCTGGCGATGCAGGACGGGCAACTGCGCTTCTTCGGCCTCACCAGCATCGTGCTGGGCCTCGTTCTGCTCTGGCTGGCGCTGTAGCCGCTGCCGGCGAAAGCCGGTCCTGGCCGGGCCTGTAAAATACTGTTTTTAACAGCGCCCCAAAATCATGTCCGCCTGGGTCCTGCCGGATCACATCGCCGATGTATTGCCTTCCGAGGCCCGGCACATCGAAGAGCTGCGCCGTGAGCTGCTCGACACCGCCCGTGGCTATGGCTACGAGCTGGTGATGCCGCCGCTGCTGGAGCACCTGGAATCGCTCCTCACCGGCACCGGCGAAGCGCTGGACCTGCAAACCTTCAAACTGGTGGACCAGCTTTCGGGCCGCATGATGGGCCTGCGCGCCGACACCACGCCGCAGGTGGCCCGCATCGACGCCCACCTGCTCAATCGCCCCGGCGTCACCCGGCTTTGCTATTGCGGCCCGGTGCTGCATACACGCCCCGACCGGCCGCACGCCACCCGCGAGCCGCTGCAGTTCGGCGCGGAAATCTATGGCCATGCGGGCCTGGAGGCCGACCTCGAAGTGCTGCTGCTGGCGCTGGACTGCCTCAAGGCCACGCAGGTGGGCGACCTCACGGTCGACATGGCCGATGCGCGGATCGTGCGTTCCCTGCTGGCCGGTGTGCCGGTCGACGCCGCCGCCCTGGGCCGCGTCCACGCCGCGCTGGCCACCAAGGACGTGAGCGAACTGTCGGTGCTCACCAGGAATTTCCCGTCCGCTTCGCGGGAGGGCCTGCTGGCGCTGGTACAGCTGTACGGCGACGAGAAGGTGCTGGACGAAGCCGCGAAGGTGTTGCCCGCGAGTGCGGCCCTGCGCGCTGCGCTGGACCACCTCAAGTGGCTCGCCGGCCACCTGCACGGCGCGAAAACCAGTTTTGACCTGGCCGACCTGCGTGGCTACGCCTATTACAGCGGCGCGCGCTTCGCGGTGTACACGCCCGGCGCCAGCGATGCGCTGGTGCGTGGCGGGCGCTATGACGAAGTGGGCTCCGTGTTCGGCCGCAACCGGCCGGCCGTGGGCTTCAGCCTGGACGTGAAGGAACTGGTGTCGGTGGTGGCCAAGCGGCCGCTCAAGGCCGCCATTCGCGCGCC
>DATHWV010000137.1:0-7643 GCA_035460205.1 Ramlibacter sp. | reverse complement strand
CGCCATAGCCGCTCTCCATTTCCTGCAGGAGCTTCGCGATCAGCGGATGGACGTCCGCCAGCGTGGGGCTGGGCGAGGCCGGCTCGGCGACGGCAGGCGCAGGCGGGGCCGCGATCACCGGCGCCACCGCGACCGGCTCGGGCTGCGGGACGTTGGTGGCAGCGGGCGCCGACATCGCGGAGGTCGCTGCGCGCCCGGCAGTTGCCTGCGCAGCAACCGGCATCGCTGCAGGCTGCGGTGTCGCGTGTACAGGCGAGCGTGCCGGCACCAGGGGCACGGAAGGAGAGGGTTCCGTAACGACCGGTGCGGGCACGAGGAGTGCCAACGGCGGTTCGGTGGCCGCCGCCGGCGCAGGATCCAGCGCCGGCGGCGCCGGGCTGGAGACGGGCACCGGCGCCGCGGCCACCACCGGCCTGGACGCCACATCGGCGCGCTGGACCAGGCTTGCCTTGTCGGACGGTGCATTGGCCATCCACGCCGCGACCAGTACCAGCCCACCCGCCGCGCCGAACGCGGTGGCCAGGCGCTTCAGCCGCCGGCGCGGGTCTTCGATGGCGGCCCTGGCCCTTGCGTGCGGGTGCGCGGGCATGATGCGGGCCGGGCCGGCCTGGCCGGCGGCGGGCGCAGATCGGACCGGTTCAGTTTCAAACTGCTCGTCGTAGCTGCGGCGCTGGACCGACGAGGAGAGCACTTCGTAGGCCTGGTTGACGCGTGTCGCTGCATCGGCCGGCCACTTCGCGACACCGGATGAACCGGCAAAGTCCGGATGCAGCAGCCGCATCATCTGGCGGTACCGGTTCTTGATTTCGCCGGCATCGGCGTGGCGGTCCAGCCCCAGCAACGAGTAGTGGTCGGCACCCGGGAAGAGCAGCGCCCTGAGCACGAAGAAGCAGGCGCACTGTTGCAGCGCCGCGTCGGGCAACCTGCCCTTTTCACCGTCGATGGAGCGGCCGCTGGCGAGCAGCAGGATTTCGTTGATCCAGGCGAACAGCAGCGAGGGTTGCCGCTGGCCCTGCGCATGCTTGCCCGGCGTGCGCTGGTACTCGCGCAGCGCGCCCTCGATCGCACTGCGCCGGGCTGCGGGATTGAATTCCATGGCGCCCGCCGCCGGTCAGGACCGCCGGCCGGGAAGCGCGGTCTTGCGCGCGCGCGGCTCCGGCCCATAGCCGTAGTACGAGCCGTAACCTTGCAGCGCCCGCGCGGGTGCGAAGGTCAGCACCGCGCCGCGCGGCGTGAGGCCCGACAGCCGCAGGCGCCGCAGTGCGTCTCGGATGTTGGCCTTGCGCGTGCTGGCCGCGCGCACGATGAAGAGCATGTCCTCGATCTGGTTGCCCAGCACGATGGAGTCGGCGATGCCCAGGATGGGCGGGCCGTCCACGATCACGTGGCTGATGCCCACGGCGGACGACTTGTCGAGCAAGGCCAACAGCTTCGGACCCATCAGCAGGTCGACCGGGTTGGGCGGCACCGGGCCGGCGGTAAGCACCGAGAGGTTGGGCACGACCGTGGGCTGGATCAGCGTCTCGCCGCGCGCGTCGTCCGACAGCAGGTTGGACAGGCCGAGGTCGTTCGGGATCCCCAGCATCTTGTGGATCGACGGGTTGCGCATGTCGGCATCCACCAGCAACACATGATGGCCCATTTGCGCAAAGTTGATGGCCAGGGCCAGCGCGCTCGTGCTCTTGCCTTCATCGCGCGTGGTGCTGGTGACCAGCAGGCGCTTGGGAGCGCCATGCGAAGTCGAGAACTGCAGGGCGGTGCGCACCGAGCGGTAGGCCTCGGCCATGCTCGAGCGTGGATCGCCATGGACTTCGAGCGCGATGGCGTCGGTGTCGCTGCGCTTCTTGTCGCCCACCGGGATGACGCCCATGAGCGGCACGCCCAGCACGCGCTCCACCATGTCGGGGAAGCGGATCGAGTCGTCCAGGTATTCGAGCAGGAACACCAGGCACAGGCCCAGGAACAGGCCGATGCCCAGGCCGGCGATCAGGTTGGACTGCAGGTTCGGCTTGTAGGGGAACAGCGGGACGTTCGCCGCGTCGACGATCGAGATGTTGTTGGTCGTCAGGTTGCTCGAGATGTTGACCTGCTTCAGGCGCTCCAGCAGGCTGTCATAGAGCTGCCGGTTGGTGTCGACTTCCCGCTTCAGCAGGTTCAGGTCGATGCTGTTGTCCTGGGTGGTGAGCACCTGCTTGCGCGTGCTGCCGAGCCGCTCGCGCAGCAGCGCTTCCTGCGCCTTTGCTGCGTCGTACTGCGCCTTGATGACGGCGCCCACGGTGGACATTTCCGACTTGATCTGCGCATCCACCTCGGCGATCTGCGCCTTGATCTGCTGCATCTTCGGGAAGTCGGGCTTGTAGATGCGCAGGTTCTGCTGGTACTCGAGCTCCAGCTTGGCCTTCTGTTCCTTGTAGGCCTGGACGGTTCGGTTGTCCAGCGCCTGCACGGCGCGCTCCGGGTTGCTTCGAACTTCGTTGTAGAGCGATTCCGCCCTGATGCGATCCTGCTCCGCCTTCGCCAGGGCCGTTGCATAGTCCACGTACGTCTGGTTGATGGCGCTGGTCTTGTCGTCCAGCGTCAGGATTTCCTTTTTCTGGGCGTACTGGTTGAGCTTGCGCTCCGAGTCTTCCAGCTTCACCTTCATCTGCTTGATCTGGTCTTCCAGGAAGTTCTTGGCGTACGACGAGGATTCGACGCGGCGCTCCTGTCCCAGCGAAACGAAGATCTGGGCCGTGGTGTTCGCGATCTTGGCGGCCAGCGCAGGGTCGACGTTGTCGACCGACACGCGCACCAGCCGGGAGTTCTGCACGGGGTCGACGGCCAGCGCGCCCAGGAACGCGCCCACCACCGCCTCCCGGCCCAGCACTTCGGGGTCGGTGGTCGACGGCGTCGAAAGCTTCTTGTAGCCCGAGATGATTCGCGCCACGTAGCCGTCGGGCGCGGGCGCCGAGGCGGTGGCCTGGGTCTTGACGGCAGGGTTCGCGGATTTGGATTGGTCGAGCTGCAGCTCGTCAATGACGCGCTCGGCCAGCGAGCGGCTGCGCAGCAACTCGTACTGCGTCTTCATGCCCAGGTACTCGTCGATCGATGCCTGTTCCATGTCGACGTTGCCGCCGCGGTTGAATTCCACGACACGCGCCGGTGCGCGCTCGATCTGCAGCACAGTGGTGGCGCGGTAAGTGGGTCGCAGCAGGAAGGTGTTGATGCCCGCGATGGTCGTCGACACGAGCATGACCAGCAGCAAGGTCCACTTGTGCTTGAGCACCATGCCGAGCAGGTCGCTCAGCGTCAGCGCACTTGCGTCGTCTTCGTCTTCCGCCTGGCGCCCCAACGACGTCTGGAGCATGTACGGCTGGCGCAGCGTCAGCTCGGACGGCCGGTGCGGGTGCGCAAGCTGGTTGGGGAGGTGATCGGGCGCCATGGGGAGTCGGGTGTCTGCGCAGGCGCTGCTCCGGCGGCGGGCGCCGGAACTGCGCGGCTACTTCAAATAGGTCAGCGGGTTGACTGTGTCGACGATGTCGCGGAACAGCGAGTCACGGAACAGCACACGCGCGTTGTCGCGCTGGACCACGATCAGGTCGTCGCCCTTGATCTGGGGGTCTTCCATCTTGCCGGCACGAATCTGCGCGATGTCGTGGACCGACACTTCACGCACGCGCTGCTCGTTGATGCGATAGAGCATGACCTCGTTCACGTTGGCGATCGGTGCGAAGCCGCCCGCAATGGCGAGCGCGCGCAGCAGGGTGATCTGGCCGGTGAGCGGGAAGATGCCCGGACGGCTGACGGCGCCCTCGATGGTGAGGCGCTCAGTCGTGAACTCCTTGATGAACACCGACACCTGCGGGTTCTGCAGGTACTTCTCGCGGTAGCGGTCGGCGATGTGCTCCTCGACTTCCTGCGAGGTCATGCCGGCGATGACCACCCGGCCGATCAGGGGCAGGGAAATCGCGCCGGCCGCATTCACGCGTACCGTGCGCTTGGCGTTGTCCAGGTCGAGGATTTCGATGTCGACGAGGTCGTTGACGCCGACGCGATAGTCCTTGCCGAGGGTAACCAGCGGGGCGGCAATGCTCTGGGGCGTGGGGGTCGGTGCCGTGCGCAGGCCACCGTCGGTCATGCGGTCGCCGGTTTCGGTGGCGCGGATGGCGCCCACGCGCATGTCCAGCGGTTGCATCTTCGATTCCGGCAGGAGCGCGGACTGCGTCGAAGTCTGGGCAAAGCAGATGCCCTGGACGGCCAGGATGGCTCCAACGATGCAGGCACTTTGTATTGCGGATTTCACGTTACTACCCCTTGAATTCATCCTAAGCTTCGGAAGGTGCCGCTCAATGCGCCGGCGCGGCCTTTGCAACGAACTGCGGCAGCTTCGTGACATTTTTCAGAAGCAAAGCCGACAGGCCCCCGATGCCGTTTTCCCGCATGGCCACGTAATCTTCACGCGACTTGTGCAGGATGTTGAAGAGCGACATGTTGCTTACCCCGCCCATGCGCATGCGCACGAGCACTTCGGGCACGTACGTTGCCCGCACCCGGCCGCGCCAGAGGATGCGCAACATATTCTCATAGTCCGCCGCGATCCTGTAACGGGTGTCGAAGGCCCCGAACCGCTCGTAAACCTCGCGCCGCACGTAGAACGTCGGGTGGGGCGGCATCCAGCCGAAGGCGAGCTGGCGACGCGTGTATTCACCGGCCCGCCAGTAGCGGACCACCTGCGACACATCGTCCTTCTTGACATACACCAGGTCGCCGTAGACGGCGTCTACGGACGGATCTTCGAAGGCCGAGGCGATGCGATCAAGCGCGTGGGGCGAGGCGTAGGTGTCGTCGGCATGCATGAAGCCGACCACGTCGCCCGTTGCCGCACGAATCCCCTTGTTCAGGGCGTCATAGAGACCGCCGTCGGGCCCATGCAGCACCTGGGCGAGCCCGGTGCGGTAGGCATCGATCACGTCCAGGGTGCCGTCGGTCGAGCCGCCGTCCACGACAATATGCTCCACGCCCTCGTACGTTTGCCCGAGCACGGAACGCATCGATTCCCCGAGCGTCGAAGCCCGGTTGAAGACTGCAGTAATGACGGAGATTTGTAAGGACATGTGACATTGACGTCAACGTGTGACAGTCAGATCATACCTAAGCCCACAATTCCTGCATACTCCTTTAGGGCCTTGGTTACACCTCCGAGCGCATCCTGTGACGGAAGCCACAGGTTTAGCGATTGCTCCACAGGGCGAACCGGTATATCGGTCGGGATTGGCACCAATTTGGTGCCAGACTCCCCCCAGACTTTTTCAAATGTTTTCAAGGCCCGGGGCATGTGTTGCGCCGAAGTCACGAGCAAGACCGTGCCGGCACCCTGCGATTGAAGGAGAGGGCGCACGTACATGGCGTTCTCGCGGGTGTTCCGGCTGCGGCCTTCGCGCAGGATCGCCGCTTCCGGCACGCCCAGCACCACCAGCATCTGGGCAATGGCGTCCGCTTCGGACGGATCACCTTCGTACCCGGGTTGATTGCCGCCCGAGATCACGACCATCCGCGCCTTGCCGGCGCGAAACAGTGCTGCGGTATGCCAGACCCTTCCGGCCGCCGGCCCCAGGCTGAACATCGGCCGCCGGGGTGGCGATGGCGCGATGAGGGCGCCGCCCAAAACCAGGATGGCGTCGGCGCTGGGCGTTGCCTCCACGGTGACCGCGGGATAGCGCTCGTCGAGCGGGCTGGACAGCGCATCCGCCACGACGGGCAGCGATGCGATCCACAGCGTGGCGAAACCGAGCATGGCGAAGACAAGGCAGGCTCGCCGCCTGCGCATTGCGAACAGCAGCCACGCGAGAAGGCCCAGCCCCAGCGCCACCGTCAAGGGCGAGATCAGGTAACCCGCGATCTTCGCCAGTTCAAACATCGGCACTTCCGCCCGCGCGGCGCACGATCCAGCTGCCCAGTACCAGCACATCCATCTTCGTGCGCAGGAAGCAGTCGAGGGCTTCGGCCGGCGTGCAGACGACCGGCTCGTTCTCGTTGAACGATGTGTTCAGGACCATCGGCACGTCGGTGAGTTCACGGAACGCGGAAATCAGGCGGTGGTAGCGCGCGTTGGTGGCGGCGGAAACCGTTTGCAGGCGGCCGGAACCGTCGACGTGGGTGACAGCCGGGATCAGCGCACGCTTGCCGGCACGGATCGGATAGACCTGCATCATGAAAGGCACGTCGCCATCCAGCTCGAACCACTCGGGCACGGCTTCGCGCAGCACGGAGGGCGCGAACGGCCGGAACGATTCGCGTCGCTTGATCTTCAGGTTGAGGATGTCCTTCATGTCGGCGCGCCGCGGATCACCCAGGATGGAGCGATTGCCCAGCGCGCGCGGGCCCCATTCCATGCGGCCCTGGAACCAGCCGACAACATCGCCGCGCGCAATCGCTTGGGCAGTCTCCTGCGCCAGTGCCGCCTCACTGGTCGCGGCTTGCACCCCGCAGCCCGAGGAGGCGATCTCCGCGCCGCGTTCGGCAAGCAACGCGCCGATGGTTTCGTCGGTGAATTCGGGGCCCCAATAGGCGTGGTCGTGCGCGGCACCGCGCGCGCCGCCCAGCTGGTGCCACACCGTGTACGCGGCTCCGACGGCGCCGCCCGCATCGCCGGCCGCCGATTGCACATACACATGCCTGAACGGCGTGCGCAAGGTGACCTTGCCGTTGGCGACCGAGTTCATGCCGCAACCCCCTGCGATGGCGACCGCGTCCAGGCCGTGCCGCGCATGCAAGGTGTTCAGCAAATGGAAGAATGCCTCCTCGTACATCGCCTGCGCCGATCGCGCCAGGTCCTTGTGCCGCTGCGACAAGGGCTCGTCCACAGCGCGCGCAGGCCCGAGCAGTTCGACAAGGCCCGCGCCGAACAGTGTCCCCACACTGGGGCTGCCGTCATTCCACTGGTACTCCACCTTCTCGCGGTGGTGCCGGAAGCAATCCAGGTTCAGGCGAAAGCCGCCGTCCGCCTGCAGCAGCACGACCTTTCGCATGGCGTCCATGAACACGGGCTCGCCGTAGGGCGCCAGGCCCATCATCTTGTATTCGTCGCCGTAGTGCGGAAAGCCGATCAGCTGGGTGAGCGCCTGATAGAAGATCCCCAGCGAGTGCGGAAAGTAGACCTTGCCCTCCAGGTCGATCCGCGTGCCGCGGCCCACGCCCCACGCAGCGCTGGCGAAGTCGCCGAAGCCGTCCACAGAGACCACGACCGCTTCTTCGAACGGTGACACGTGAAACGCCGAGGACAGGTGCGCGGTGTGGTGTTCCACCGCATGCACCTGCGCGTTCAGCTTTTCGCCCGGAAAAGCCCGCGCCAGGTGGTCCGCGATGCCGGCGCGCTCCCGCTTGTTGCGGATGCGGTCCAGCACCAGCCGCGGGTCGGGGCGCTGCAACAGTGTGAACGCGAGCTTGCGTCCGAAGTTGGCTCGGCTGTCCTGGTTCACTGCGACATGGTCGACTTGCGAGAACGTTGCTCCCGCTTGCGCCAGGCAGTACCGGATCGCCTCGGCCGGAAACCCGGCCCAGTGCTTGATGCGGCGGAAGCGCTCTTCTTCCACCGCCGCGATCATCACGCCGTCCCGAATGATGCACGCGGAGGCGTCGCCATGGAAAGCGTTGAGGCCGAGGAT
>DATHWV010000136.1:0-2612 GCA_035460205.1 Ramlibacter sp. | reverse complement strand
GTTTGAAACGGGTGCGCTGCCAGCAAAAGCAAAAGAGCCGTCGCAAGACGGCTCTTTTGCTTTTGGGCGCTACTTCCGCGCCGGCCGGTCCGGCAGCAGGCAGGTCTCGGTCACTTCGAGGTTGTTGTCCTTGGCGAAGTTGAGGACGAAGTCCCAGGCCATGACATCGTGCTCGCGCAGGTCGCTGTTGACCACCACGGCCTTGACGCCTTCGACCAACGTGGGGACGCACCAGGGCGAGTAGCTGAGGTGGCTGCCGGGTTGGGCGCCGCCCGGCCGGAACGAGCTCATGACCCCGGCCAGCCGCTCGGCCCAGTCACTGGGCCGGAAGGTCTTGCCCTCGCGGGTCAATCCCAGGATGAAGACTTCTTTGGCGGTGGGGGAGACCATATGTTGCGGCGCACAAGTATTATATCTTATATAAGACTTGATGAAACTTTCAGTGGGCTGTCACGACGCATTGCTGTGATGCGCAATTGTCAACCAAGGCCTGCAACCTCTGTGCCTAAAATCGGGCCTCAGCGGCTCACTCGTTGAGCCGATTTTCATTTTGAAAGGTACCCACCATGCCATTCGTCGAGGCCGCATCGCCCCACACCATGAACACCTACGGCCGCCTGCCGATCGCGCTGTCGCATGGCCAGGGCGTTCGAGTCTGGGACGTGAACGGCAAGCAGTACCTCGACGCGCTGGCCGGCATCGCCGTCAACACGCTGGGCCACAACCATCCCAAGCTGGTGCCTGCCCTGCATGACCAGGTCAGCAAGATCATCCACAGCTGCAACTACTACCACGTGCCCAACCAGGAACGCCTGGCCGCCACGCTGGCCGAGCTGTCGGGGCTGACCAACGCATTCTTCTGCTGCACGGGCCTGGAAGCCAACGAGGCCGCGATCAAGCTGGCGCGCAAGTTCGGCCACGACAAGGGGATCGAGCGCCCGGAGATCGTGGTGTACGAGAAGGCCTTCCACGGGCGCAGCATCGCCACGCTGTCGGCCACCGGCAATGAGAAAGTCCAGAAGGGCTTCGGCCCGCTGGTGGAAGGTTTCATCCGCGTGCCGCTCAATGACATCGCCGCGCTCAAGGCCGCGACCGAAGGCAACAGGAACGTGGTGGCCGTGTTCTTCGAAACCATCCAGGGCGAAGGCGGCATCAACCCGATGCGCGCCGACTACCTGCAGCAGGTGCGCAAGTTGTGCGACGACAAGGACTGGCTGCTGATGATCGACGAAGTGCAATGCGGCATGGGCCGCACCGGCAAGTGGTTTGCCCACCAGTGGGCCGGCATCGTGCCGGACGTGATGCCGCTGGCCAAGGGCCTGGGTTCGGGCGTGCCGATCGGCGCCGTGGTCGCCGGCCCCAAGGCCGCCAACATCTTCCAGCCGGGCAACCACGGCACCACGTTCGGCGGCAACCCGCTGGCGATGCGTGCTGGCGTGGAAACGATCCGGATCATGCAGGAGGACGGCCTGCTGGAGAACGCGGCCACGGTCGGTGGGCACCTCAAGGGCGCACTGGCGCGCGAACTCGGCGCCCTGCCCGGCGTGAAGGAGATCCGCGGCCAGGGCCTGATGATCGGCATGGAGCTGGACCGCAACTGCAACGTGCTCACCGCGCGTGCGGCCGACGCCGGCCTGTTGATCAGCGTCACGGCCGATAACGTGGTGCGCCTGCTGCCCCCGCTGATCATGAACAAGGCCGAGGCCGATGAAGTGGTTGCCATCCTCGCGCCGCTGGTGAAGGCATTCCTCGCGGAATAATGCCGCCATGACGATCCAGCACTACCTGCAGTTCAGCGACCTCAACGCGGCGGAGTACGCGTGGATCTTCCAGCGCGCCGCCGTCATCAAGAAGAAGTTCAAGGCCTACGAGAAGTACCACCCGCTGGCCGACCGCACGCTGGCGATGATTTTCGAGAAGGCCTCGACGCGCACGCGCGTGAGCTTCGAGGCCGGCATGTACCAGCTGGGCGGCAGCGTCGTGCACCTCACCACCGGCGACAGCCAGCTGGGCCGCGCCGAGCCGATCGAGGACAGCGCCAAGGTGATCAGCCGCATGGTCGACCTCGTGATGATCCGCACCTACGGCCAGGACAAGATCGAGCTGTTCGCGCAGCATTCGCGCGTGCCGGTGATCAATGGCCTGACCAACGAATTCCACCCCTGCCAGATCATGGCCGACCTGTTCACGCTGCTCGAACACCGTGGCACCGATTCGAAAGGCCTGCCCGACACCGCCGCGCTCAAGGGCAAAGTCGTGGCCTGGGTGGGCGACGGCAACAACATGGCCAACACCTGGCTGCAGGCGGCCGACATGCTGGGATTCAAGGTGCACGTCAGTACGCCTTCCGGCTATGAGGTGGACCAGGCCGTTGCGGGCGTCCGCAGCAACGAGAGCTACAAGGTCTTCAAGGACCCGATGGATGCCTGCCGCGGCGCCGACCTGGTGACCACCGATGTGTGGACCAGCATGGGTTACGAGGCTGAAAACGAAGAGCGCAAGAAGGCTTTCGCCGACTGGTGCGTGGACACCGACATGATGCGCGTCGCCAAGCCCGATGCTCTCTTCATGCACTGCCTGCCGGCCCATCGCGGCGAGGAAGTGCAGGCCGA
>DATHWV010000135.1:0-5093 GCA_035460205.1 Ramlibacter sp. | reverse complement strand
GCAACAGCGAGTAGCCGAACATGCCCGGTGTCAAAGTCTCCGGCGCCACACCTTTTTTCGCCGCCCAGCTTTGCGGCGTCTCCAGGAAGTTGAACCACTCGTACTCCATGCCAGTCATCACCTGGAAGCCAAGTTTCTCGGCGCGCTTCAAGACGCGCTTGAGCGTCTGGCGCGGGCAGACCGCATAAGGACTGCCGTCGGCATTGATGAATTCACCGAGGAAGAAATCGATGCCACCGTCCCAGGGCACGTTGCGATGCGTGTCCAGGTCCAGCCGCGCGAGCGCGTCGGGAAAGCCGTGCTGCCAGCCCGTGACCTGCGTGTTGTCGTAGACGTTGTCGCTGGAATCCCAGCCGAACACCACGTCGCAGAAGCCGAAGCCGCTTTCCGCCGCGCCCTCGAACTTGTCCTTGTGCAGGTACTTGCCGCGCAGCACGCCGTCGATGTCGCTGCAGGCGACCTTGACCTTGGTGGCGCCGGACTTGCGGATTTTCGTCAGGGCGGGGTGGGTTTTTGCAGTGGCCATGGACGGGTTCTCACATTTCTTTTTGGACGCAGAGGACGCAAAGGTTTCGCAAAGGACGCAAAAGAACAGCCAAAAAAATTCAGAATTTCATTTTGGTATTTCTTTTGCGTCCTTTGCGTACTTTTGCGCCCTTTGCGTCCGGTATTCTGTTTTCAAATAGCAGGCTCACCAGAGCCAATCCCCATATCCTCCAGCGCGAGGGCAACCGCCCCGACAGCCTGTTCCATTTCGTTCGGCCCGATCGCGCCAATACAGCCTACGCGAAAAGTTTCGACCTGTGTGAGCTTGCCGGGATACAGGATGAAACCCCGCTGGCGTGCACTGGCATAGAAGGTCTTGAAGTCATAGCGCGCGTCGCCCGGCGCATGGAAGGTGACGATGATGGGCGCCTGCACGGAGGGGTCGAGAAAAGGCATGAAGCCCAGCCGTGACATGCCGTGGATCAGCGTCTGGTAGTTCTGCGTGTAGCGCGCCAGCCGCGCGGGCTGGCCGCCTTCGGCCTCGAACTGTGTAATTGCTTCGGCCAGCGCCACCACCACATGGGTGGGCGGCGTGAAACGCCACTGGCCGGTCTTCTCCATGTACGTGTACTGGTCGTGCAGGTCCATGGCCAGCGACTGGCTGCGGCCTGCGCAGGCATCGAGCACCGCCTTGCGGATGAACACGAAGCCCATGCCCGGTACGCCTTCCAGGCACTTGCCGCTGGCGGCGATGAGGGCGTCGAAACGGGTTTCGCGCGCGTCGATCGGCAGAGCGCCGAAGGAGCTCATGGCATCGACGATCAGGCCCTTGTCGTGTTTGGCGCAGACGTCCGCCACGGCCTGCAGCGGGTTCCAGACCCCGGCGCCGGTCTCGCAGTGGATCAGCACCACATGGGTGATGGTCTTGTCGGCCAGCAGCTTTTCTTCGAGCACCTCGGGCGACACCGGCTCGGCCTCATCGAAGCCCATCGTCGTGCAGGTGCGGCCCATCAGCGTGGTGAGCTTGGCTGCGCGCTTGCAATACGCGCCGTTGTCCAGCACCAGCACATGGCCGTCGCGCGGCACCAGCGTGGCCACCGCGGCTTCGACGCTGAAGGTGCCGCTGCCCTGCAAGGGCACCACCACATGCGAGTCTTCGCCGTGGATCACCTTCAGCAGGCTGCGCCGCACGCGTGCGGTCACTTCGTTGAAGTCGCTGTCCCACGAGCCCCAGTCGCGCAGCATCGCCAGCTTGGTGCGCAGCGTCGTTGTGAGCGGCCCGGGAGTGAGAAGGATTTTGTCTCTGTCCATGATGTTCCTCTGCGTTCTCTGCGCAACCTTTGCGTCCTCTGCGTTCAAAAAGACCTTGTCATCCGCGCCATGCCTGTGTGCGCCGATTCACCCACCATGCCAATCCCATGAACAGCAAGGTGGCGGCGGCCGAAGCCGCGCCGATCAGCACCGCCATCGCCGCGGCGGCACCGATCTCACCGGCCTCATCCAGGTTCAGGATGGCGATCGAAGCGACCTTGGTTTCCGGTGAATACAGGAACACCACAGCCGAAATCGTCGTCATGGCATTGATGAAGAAATAGCGCGCGATGTCCACCAGCGCCGGCGTGCAGATCGGCAGCGTCACGCGCCAGAAGGTCTTGAAGAAGGGCACCTTGAGCGAGGCGCTGACGGCTTCGAACTCGGCGTCCAGCGACTTCAGTGCCGTAACGGCCGTGAGGTGGCCGGTTGTGTAGAAGTGCACGATGGTGCACAGCGTGAGCAGCGCCACCGTGTGGTACAGCCCGTTGAGCGGGTTCTTCGGCTCGTTGAAAAAGAAGATGTAGCCCAGCCCGAGCACCAGGCCAGGCACGGCCATCGGCAGCATCGCGAGCAATCGCACGATCCCGCGCAGGCCGTCCGCGCCCTTGGTCTTTTCGAGCAGGTAGGCGCCGCAGAACACGAGCGCAGTGCCGAACACCGCGGTGCCCGCCGCCATCTTGAGGCTGTTGACGAATCCGACGCTGACTTCCGCATCCACCAATCCCAGCACGTAGTGGCGCAGGCTCGGTGAGAGGTTGTAGGGCCAGAAGCTCGCGAATGACGCGAAGATCGCCATGCCCAACATCGCCAGCACCAGGAACGCGATGAAGCAGCAGTAGAGCGTCATTACCGCGTCGTAGCGCGGCGAGCGCTTGGGCCGGTAAGGCACGGCGCGGGCCGTCAGCATCGCGGTCTGGCGGCGGCTGACGTAGCCGTCCACCGCAAAGGTAATCACCGCCGGGGCCAGCAACAGGATGGCAACCACCGCACCCTTGGAAAAGTCCTGCTGGCCGATGACCAACTTGAACACGTCAGTGGCCAGCACGTTGAAGCTGCCGCCAATCACCTTGGGGATGCCGAAGTCGGTGATGACCAGGGTGAAGGTGACCAGCGCCGCCGAGATCAGGCCGTACTTGGCGCCGGGCAGCGTGATCGTGAAGAACTTGCGCGCGGCGGTGGTGCCCATCGCGTCGGCGGCTTCGTACAGGCGCGCGTCGGACAGGCTGAGCGCGGTGACCAGGATCATGAGCGCGTGCGGGAACACTGCGAAGCATTCGGCAATCACGATGCCCGGGGCGCCGTAAATTTCGTTCCAGCCGAAGGCCGTCATCCAGCTCTTGAACACGCCCTGGTTGCCGAACCAGTAGATCAGCGAGATTGCCGCCAGCAGCGACGGCGCCAGCAGCGGGATGAGCGTGATGCCGCGAAACAGCGGCTTGTACGGCATGCATGACCGCGTAAGCGCATAGGCGAAGCCAAAAGCCAGCGGCACCGCGATGGTCGTGACCATCGCCGACACCCAGATGCTGTTCCACAGGCTGCCCAATAACGAGGGGCTTTGCGCGTAGGCGATGAAGTTGTCCAGCCCGACGAACTCTTCCGCCTTGCCCTGCACCGCTTGCAGCAGGATCGTCAACAGCGGCAAGGCGAGGAAGGCCACCAGCACCAGCGCGACGACCAGCAGCGCGACGTGCGCGATCCGGTCGGTCCAGTGCGAGGACTGCTTGACCGGGGCGGCAATGGCCGCGGGCAGCACGGCGCTCATCAGAACACCTTGATGCGTTCGGGCAGCAGCTTGAGCTTGAGCGGCGAGCCGACTTCGAGCGACTGCTCCGAGAGGAAGTTGAGCGAGAGGTACACGGTGAGCTTGTTGCTGTCCAGCGCCGGCGAGGCCACGCGCACATGGCAATAGGAGCCGAGGAACTCGATCTTCTCGATGTTCGCATCGAAGACATGCGCGTCCCCGTCGGCGATCGGCCGCGCCAGAACGTCCTCGGGGCGCAGGTACACGCGCGCTTCCCGGTCGCCGCCTTCCCAGGGGATGCACAGGCTGCCGAAGCGCAACTCACCCCCGGCGACCCGGGCCGGCAGCGCGTTGACCTTGCCGACGAAATCGGCCACGAAGGGCGAGGCCGGTTCGCGGTAGATGTCCAGCGGCGTGCCGATCTGCTCGATCACGCCGTGGTTCATCACCACGATGCGGTCGGCCACCGACAGCGCTTCTTCCTGGTCGTGCGTGACCATGATGGTGGTGACGCCCACCTTCTGTTGCAGCGCGCGGATTTCCTGGCGCAGGCGAACGCGCTCCAGCGCGTCGAGCGCGGACAGCGGCTCGTCCAGCAGCAGCAAGCCCGGCGAGGTGGCGAGCGCGCGTGCCAGCGCAATGCGTTGCTGCTGGCCGCCGGAGAGCTGCGCAGGGTACTTGCCTTCGCTGCCGGGCAGGCCGACCAGCTTGACCAGTTCGCTGACGCGGCGCTGGATCTCGGCGCGTGGCGTCTTGCGGTTCACGAGCCCGTACGAAACGTTGTCTGCCACGCTGAGATTGGGGAACAGCGCGTAGCTCTGGAACACGATGCCGTAGTCGCGCTGGGCCGGCGGCAGGCGCGAGACGTCGCGCAAGGCCCCGTCGGCGCCGGACTGCCACACCTCGCCGGAGGTTTGCACCTCCAGCCCCGCGATGATCCGCAGCAAGGTGGTCTTGCCGCAACCCGAGGGCCCGAGGAAGCAGACGAACTCACCTTGCCGGATGGCAAGGTTGATGTCCTTCAGGGCGGTGAAAGCGCCGAACTCCTTGCGGACGTGGCGCAGTTCAAGCGAGAGTTGCTGCGTCACCGTTTCTCTGTTTTGCTGTCGTAGCGCTTGATCCACTCGGCCAGGATGCGTTCGCGGTTGTCAGCGGCCCAGTTGAAGTCCATCTTCACCAGGCGCGCCTCGTAGTCCTTGGGCACGTTGGCCAGCGGCGGGGCCAGGCCCGGCTGCGCGGTGATGGCGAAATTCTTGCCGTACAGCATCATCGCGTCCTTGCTCGATGCCCAGTCGGCCAGCTTCTTGGCGGCGTCCAGCTTCTTGGTGCCCTTGTGGATGCCGAAGGCTTCCAGGTCCCAGCCCAGGCCTTCCTTCGGGAACACCAGGTCGATCGGCGCGCCCTTGGCCTTGTTGGTGTTACCGCGGTATTCGAACGAGATGCCCACCACGTACTCGCCGGCAGCCGCCATGTTGCAAGGCTTGGAGCCGGAGTGCGTGTACTGGGCGATGTTCTGGTGCAGGCCGTCCATGTACTTCCAGCCGCCACC
>DATHWV010000134.1:0-9461 GCA_035460205.1 Ramlibacter sp. | reverse complement strand
GTCAGCATCGCTGCACTGGCGGTCATCGGCTCGAGGGTCGGCTCGTCGTCGTGCGTCAGGACAATCGGCAGGATGCGAAGGGCCAGTGGCAAAGTCACCAGGGGAAGCAGGACCCATGCACCGTATCCGCCGAAGCGCCAGAGCACCAACGGCGTCAGGTAGGCAAGCAAGGAGAAGAAACAATACGCCGCCCGGCTGCCCGCCGGACCGATGCAGACCGCCAACGTGCGCCATCCCTTGCCCGCGTCGAACTGCCGGTCCTCGAGGTCGTCGATGAGGAGGATGTTGGTCACGAGCGCTCCTACTGGCAAGCCGACGAGGAATGCAGCAGGGGGAAGCGCCGCCAGGCTGGGCACGGGTTGCGAGGCCCCCGCCGCGAGCCATGCGATCTGCGCGTAATACGTTCCAGCGACGGCAACGATTCCGAACATCGCGAAGAAAATGGCCTCGGCAACACCGAGCTTTGTGTAGGGCAGCGGGCCCGCTGAATAGCCAAAGCTGGCGATCACGCCCACCATGCCGATGGCGAGCGCAGGCGCTCCGCCCACGACCAGGAAGCAAGCCGCCACGGGGGCCGTGAGCAGGAGGCACGCGGCGATCGCAAGCCTGATCTGGCCAAGCGTAAGCGTGCCGTCGCGCAGGGCGCTGGTGAGATCGGGATGCTCGACGGCCTGCGGATGCCGGCGCAGCAGCTCGTGCGTGTCGGTGAAGAGACCGGCCAGATGAATGAGCCAGCTGCCCAGGAAGGCGAGCAGGACAGCCGTCGGCGCGAACACATGGTCACGCGCCGCCAAAGCGGCCCCCACCATCACCGGCGCCGCCGCTATCGGCAACGTATGGCCAGGGTACACGAGCAAGTCGACCCATATGTGCCTGCGCTTCGGGATTGCCTTGTCAATCGGGTGGCTCATGTCCCATTGGACGCCCCCTGTCGGAAGGCCGGTTTGACGACGATCAACGCGGGTTGCAACGTCCGCCTGGCGAACACATGGTAGGCCGCTACTTGCGCTCCTCTGCACCGGCCCCGCAGCGATCCGCCCTGCCCTCAGGACCCAGGCCGGCGATTCATGTGCTGCAGCAGCCGATCAAGAAATAGCGCCAGGTCAAAGCCGCCGTCCAGGCAGAAGTTAGCCGCCGAGTGCGAGGCGTCGCGTCCAACCCGTACCGTCAGCCACCCCGGCTGGGCCATGCGGAACACAGGCTCATCGTTGGCATCATCGCCAACAAATATCGCGCCATCGGCAGCGCAGCGGCTGAGCAGATCGAGGAGAGCCTGCGCCTTGTCAGGTGCATTCATATGGACGATGTTGGCTACCATTTTTCCGGGAACGACGCGCACGCCGTCGAGACTTGCCGGAACCAGTTTCGCGATCACTTTTTGTGCTTCTTCCGGATCCCGCGAGAGCCGGTAATGGAGAGCGAGCGACAGGCGCTTGTCCTCGACCGTCACACCGACCCTCGTCAAGTCGTCCGAACGCCGGGCAAGCAATTCGCGTACCGGATTCAGGCCCGCTTCCAAAGCCCGCTCGCGATCGATAAGGCCATCTTGCGCCCCGTGGCTTCCAATGATGAATTGCGGATCAAAGTCCAGCCTGGGCTTTACGTCTTCGACCGACCTGCCCGTGATGACTGCCAACTGGAGGGCCCTGCGCAACTTGCGCAGGCGACTGGAAATTGGCAGCGGCACCCGAGCCAGATCAGGCGTGGCAACGATGGGTGCCAGGGTCCCGTCGAAGTCGAACGCGAGCAGCGGCCTGCGCTGCATGATCGCGGCCACCGCAGCTTCTCCGTCCGGGCTGAACAGGTGCTGTATTCGTCGCGGGAACCGGGGCGTCAATCGACCTCCGCTTTTTGAAAGCGCCGCACCCGCGCTTCAATCCGTGCTCGCAGGCGCCACCGTCCCGCGTCCGACAGCATCCTGCCCGCCCATCGGTACACGTTGAATTCCCTGACGGTGCTGCGCAGGCTCCCCATCCGTTCCCGTTGCTCCAGCTGCGGCATCGTCGCGGCGCGCTCAAGCGCATCGGCGGTTTCTTCGACGTGGTAGGGATTCACGATCAGCGCCTCCTGCATCTCGCGCACGGCGCCGGCGAACCGGCTCAGGATCAGGACGCCCTGGAGGTCATCCCGTGCGGCGACGAATTCCTTGCATACCAGGTTCATCCCGTCGTGCAGGCTGGTGACCACGCAGATGTCGGCCGCCCTGAAAAGCTCGGTGACCGCGTCATGTTCGTGGTGTTGTGCCAGCAGGTGGACGGGGACGTAACCGGGTTTGCCGAACCGGCTGTTGATTCGGTTGGCTACCCGCTGGACCCGCTCCTGGAAGTTGCGGTATTCGTCCAGGGCGGTTCGCGTGGGTGCGGCCACCTGCACAAAGACGAAGCGGCCGATCCACTCCGGCCATTTTTCGAGAAACCGATCTACTGCGTTGAGGCGCTCGAGAATGCCCTTCGTATAGTCAAAGCGGTCGACGCCCACCGCGATGCACGCATCCGCAGGCAACCCGAGCCGCTCCGAGACTCGCCTGCGGCACTCTTCGATGGGAACTGGCTCCTGGGTCGCGTCCGGCCACTCGATCGAGATTGGATAGCTCTCCACGAGCGTTTCTTTCTCGCGGTAAGCGATCGTCGAGTGCTCGTGTTCAATGCGGGCCTCGAGATACCGGTCCACAGTCTCGATGAAATTCTTGCAATGAAACCGCGTGTGAAAGCCCAGGATCGTGCTGCCGAGCATTCCCTGCAGGATCTCCCGACGCCACGGGCAGATGCCGAACGATTCGGGATTCGGCCATGGGATGTGCCAGAAAGTCAGGATCGTCGCCTGGGGCAGCTTTTCGCGGATCATTGCCGGCAGCAGCGCGAAGTGATAGTCCTGCACCAGCACGACCGGGTCGTCACCGCGTGCCTCCGCCACGACGGCGTCAGCGAAGCGCTGGTTCACGGCACGATAGGCTTCCCAGTCGGCCTCGCGGAACACCGGCCGCACATGCGCCACATGGCACAAGGGCCACATCCCCTCGTTGGCAAACCCGTAGTAGTAGCCCTGTTCTTCCTCGGGCGTGAGCCAGATGCGCCGCAGCCAATACTCGTCCTGGCCGGGCGGCACGCGCACGCGGTCCTGGACATCGACGACATCCCGATCGGCGCTTCCGCTTCCATGTGCAATCCAGGTCCCCGAACACGCGCGCATGACCGGCTCCACAGCCGTCACCAGTCCGCTGGCCGGCCGCTTGACCTGCACCCCGTCGACGCCTCGCTCGTGGATGTAGGGTTCCCGGTTGGACACCACGATCACTTGGTCGCCGCTCAGCTGCGTTTTCAGGAGCTGGCGCAAGCGCTCCGCGGTCCAGTCGGCCTCGGGTCCCTGCGAGCGCCGGTACTCATCCTCCAGGTCCCGCAACCTGCCACGCAATTCCGCGGCCAGCGGCGCCAGTTCGGGAGCGGAATCGATGGGGGCCAGCAGCATTTCACCCCGCATCAGGGCACGCGCCCCGTTGATCCAGCCGCGCCAACTCAGTTGGGCGACAACCATGGTGATGAACGCGATCACCACGCCCATCACGGCGATGGTCCCGACAAGGTACCTGCGAGTATCCTGGCTGCGCCGCTCGATGAAGCTCAGGTCGTGCAAAAGAACAAGGCTGCCGAGCGGTGGCGGCGCCGCGGTCTCACCACCGGACTCGCCGGCGACGGGCAAGCCGAATTCAGCGCCACTCGGAGGGATTGGCGGGCGCCGGTCGCCGACGGCATGCACCGCGACGTGGACGGATCCGCCCTCAAGGCTCAGGTGAGGTTCAGCCCGGGCCGCCGCTTCGGTAGCTTGAAGGCACGTCAGCTTTTCAGGGAAGCGATCGCTCTTCTGGATCAGCCTGCCCTGGGCATTGCACAGGCCGACCGCGTAGAGGCGCTCGTCCTCGACTGCCCGGTCGAACAGTGACTTCAGCCGCGAAGTCCGTTCGGCCACGATGGCATCCGAAACCGAATCGGAAAGGGCAGTCGCGACCAGCACACCGCGACTGCTCAGGTCGCGGCTGAACCAGCGCAGCGTCATCTGGTCGAACAGGGGCGCAGCCAGCCACGCCGCGGCGACGAGCGTGGCGAGCAGGGGTAGCAGGAATCGAAGCTGAAGCCGGATGGTCTTCATCGGAGACAGGTTGCGGGAAGAGTGCGTGAGGCCCGAAGGGCGCAGGAAAAAAGAAGACCACCACGGCCTTCGCCTGGTGGTCCTGAAGCCTCGGAGCTTTGTCCGGGCGTTCCTAGTCGACTTGGAGGACTCAACCCGATTATATGTGTCGCAAATGTATTTGCAAGACCGTGGGCAAATTGTGCCTTTACCATGGATGAGCACATGTCGTTGGCGGGACGATCGGCGTGTGGGCATGTCGCCGACATATGATCGGCCATGCCCCGAAAGAAGACCGAGGAACTCCACCTGACGCCGCAGGCAGTGCGGGTGTTGCGCCAGTTCCGGGCGGTGTTCAATTCCGTTCGCAAGCACTTCCGTGCCACCGAGCAGCGCGTCGGGATTTCGGGTGCGCACGTCTGGGCCCTCAGCGCGGTCAAGGAACACCCGAAGATCGGTGTGGGTGCCTTGGCCGCAGCGATGGACGTGCATCAATCAACCGCCAGCAACCTGGTTCGCACGCTTCTCGCTGAGGAACTCGTTACCGCGGAAAAGGATCCCGCCGACAAACGCGCTGTCCAACTCTCCATTTCCACCAAGGGCAGGCGAGTGCTTCGGTCAGCGCCAAATCCGTACGAAGGGGTGCTGCCGCAGGCCCTCCAGGACCTGAGTCCGGCGGCCCTCAAACGCCTGGAGCGTGACCTGGGGGAGCTGATCGGCGTCCTTGATCCGGATCAGACCGGAGCGCATGTTCCCCTCGGCCGAAGGGAATGATCATCGCCTTTCGCTCAGCGTCCCTTGCACCGCAGCATTTTCTGAATCGCGTCCCGCACGAACGGTGCCATCCCCACGGCAAACGGCAGCGCGAAGAGAAACTTCATGTCCGGAGTCAAGCCACTCCACCAATTTCCGAGTCCGGTGATCCATTCGACGCCCATGAACCCTCCTACAACAGTTGAAAGGCCGCCATGGCGACCAGCGTTGGCGCAAGCGCAGCCACAAGGAGACCCAGGGGCCGGATGGCGCCATCCTCGAAGTGCCCGCGCAGGATTGAGAATCCGGCAGGGTTCGGGGCGTTGGCAATTACCGTCAAACCGCCACCGGTCACAGCGCCGGTGACGACTGAATACTTGAACTCGTCGCTCAGCCCGTCGACCAGCGAAGCCAGATAGGTCAATGCGGCGTTATCCGTCACGGCTGTAAGTGCCGTCGCCCCGAAATACACCGTGGTACTGCCCATGCCACGCAGGAGTGGATCCAGCCACCATTGCTGCTGGCCACCCAGCACGACGAGACCCGCGAGAAAGAATGCCACCATGAGGCCTTCGCGCAGCATGAGCCGGTCCTGGTGTTGCGGGTACGCAGCCGCGAAACCAAGGAAGAACAGCAAGAGCCCGATGAACACTGCGGGGTGGTGGGAGAAGATGACCACACTCGCGAGAAACAGCACGTGCACGACAACGACCCAGGCCGGAAGCTCCGGCTCTGTTACTGCGTCCCCCGCGGGCAGTCGAGCGAGTTCTTTCCTGAACAGCCATGCCGCCACCGCGGCATTGAAGAACACGGCAATCGCGGCCTTCCATCCGATCTGGGTCAGCATGAACCACAGATCCCAGTTCCAACTGTTTGCCACCATCAGCACCGGGGGAGCCGCGAACGGGGTCAAAGTGCCGCCGATCGATATGTTGACAAAGAGGACACCCAACGTGGCATACCGCAGCAGGTTGGAGATGCCATGGCGGTAGATTTGCTGGCTCAGCATCAGCGCCGCCAACGTCATGGCCGCGGGCTCCGTGACCAGCGAGCCGAGCAGGGGCACAACCGAAAGGGTAATGAAGTGCAGGCTGACGGAGACAGGCAGCGGAAGGGCCGCCGCCAACGCCGTCACGACACGCCGGCAAAGTGCCAGGATAGCCCGGCTCCCGGCCAGGACCATGATGGCGAACACGAACATAGGCTCCGTATAGTTCCGCGTATCGAGGTATTGCGTGGCCTCGCCGGCTCCAAGCAGCAACGCCATCCCCAGCACCAGCACCAGGGCCCAGAATCCGAAGACGACCTCCACTTCGCCCAGCAGGTGCCAGGCTCCCGCATGACGAGGCCGCTCGTGCGCCAGCTTCTCGAACAGCCGCGTGGAGAAGGTGTGGAGGATTGCAATCGCGAAGATGCATGCCGCAAACCAGTTGATGGCGGTGTTCACGCGGCAGGGCCCCGGCGATCCATTTGCTGGCGCAATCCCCGGCGCAGCCGGCGGAGGTAGAACGGCCCCACCACCAGGCACAACAACGGAAAAGCGATCAGAAAGTTGAGAAGTGCTGCGAGCGCCCGCGTGGCGAAGTCAAAATCGGGCAGCACGTATCGGGTACCTGCAGTAATAAGGATGAGACCGCACGCGATGCCTATCAGTTCGATCGCATCGAACTCGGTCTGCCTGGCCTCATGAAGCGCGTGTTGTTGGTCACCCGGTGCAAACCTGGCCAGCTCCGGCAGCAGAATCGTCCACAAACGCGTCACTGGTGAATGCCATCGTGGCGGCGCGCATCGAGGAATTTCAGTACTGCGGCCACGCATCTCCTTGCGTGGAGACTAGCGACGCCCCGGCCCCTTGGCATCAGGGGGTCGCGTACGGGAGTCCCTTAGTGGCTCCCGTCGACCAGGCGCACGAACTCGATCAGCGTGCGCACGCCCAGCTTTTCCATCACCCTGGCCTTGTGGACTTCCACTGTCCTGGGGCTGATACCCAGCGTCTCGGCGATGTGCCGGTTGTGCAGCCCCTTGACCATCAGGTCCATTACTTCAGCCTCGCGCGCTGAAAGCTTGCCGCGCGCCGCCTCCACCGCGTCAGCACGCGCACGGCTTCCGTCTCGCGCGCCCAGACGGGAAAACGCACCCTCCACGGCTGCGACGATCTGCTGCGGGTCGCAGGGCTTCTCGATGAAATCGACTGCATGGGCAAGGAAGGCTCGGCGTGCGGCGGCAACATCGCCGTGCGCGGTGACGACGATCACCGGCAGAGGCCGCCCGCTCATTGCGAGCTTCGCCTGCAGATCCAGCCCGGACATGCCAGGCATCCGGATGTCCACAATCACGCATCCGCGCCAGTGCGGCTGCACGGACGCGAGGAAGTCCTCGGCGCTTGCGAAGGTGGCGGTGGGGTAGCCTTCCAGGCTCAGCATCAGTGACAGCGAGTCGCGCACCGCGGCGTCGTCATCGACGACGAAAACGGTGTCACGATGTCGGTTCGGCTGTTCGAGAGTCATGGTCGACTGGCAATAAGAGGGAAAAGTGCCCACCGGGACCGGGCACGGCCCAGAGTTTGCCACCGTGCGCATTCACGAGGGCACGGCAGATGCTGAGGCCCACGCCGAGGCCGCCGGCCTTGGCGGAGGGAAACGTGTCGAACACGGTTTCCAGGCGCCCGGCATCGATGCCACGCCCGGAATCCAGGACTTCAATCAGGACCCCTTCACCAACGAGTGCGATCCGGATCGTGACTTGGCGCCCGTCGGGCGCGAGCGACGCCGACTCGATGGCGTTTGCGATCAAGTTGCGGAGCACCACGCCAAGCTGGACGGGATCAGCAAGAAGCCACGGCATATCAGACGGGAACTCGAGGTGCACGTCTACACCCATCTGTTTTGCATAGGCGACGTGCGACTCAACGACCTCGGCCACGGATCGGCCAGGTGAAATGCGTTGCAGCGAAGTAGCGCCGCTCTTGAAGAAGTCGCGCAGGCGCCGGACGATGTCTCCGGCGCGTTGCGTCTCACGCGCGATGCTGGCCATGAGCTGCGGGAGCTGGTCACTCCGGGCGGGGTTGAGCTGTCCGCCTTGCGCAAGCATGCCCGCGGCGCGTGCATAGTTGTTCAGCGCCGTCAGCGGCTGGCTCAGCTCGTGCGCGAGCGCCGCGGCCATCTGGCCGGCGGCGGCGGATTTGAGCGTCGCGCGCAACTCCGCTGCGGCGCGTTCTCGTTCATCGACAAGACTGCCTACCAGGAGCGCAATCATGGTCGATGCCGCCATGAGCGCCTGCAGTTCGAACAGGGTGAGGTCGTGCCGCAGGGCGAGCTGGGCAGCGGCGATCAGCCCGAGCTGCGTGACGCCCGACGCGAGGACGGCACCGGCCAGACCGAAGCGGGCCGAAGCCCATACCACCGGCAGTAGCAGCAGGTAGAAGTACTTGAAGTAGTCCTGCTCTCCTCGACCAAAGACGAACCAGAGCAAGAGCATGCTCGCAATCACTCCCGTCCAAAAGGAGCCGGCCCTCAGCGTTCCCAGCAATTCGGCCCGGCTTGCGGAATTCATGGCCATCATCAGGAGTGGCAGCGTGACAAGGATGCCGACGGCATCCCCCACCCAATAGCGGACGACCGCGCCCGCTGTGGTGTTCTCGACCGAATGCGCAAACACGTAGAAGACGGCGTCGAACAGGGCGCCGATCGTGACGACTCCAATGAACCAGCCGAGCGCGGTTCGGCTGGCCAGTGGGCGTCGAAGGTCGGTACGCTGCAGAAGCGCCCGCGCCACGGCAGCGTAAGTCAGTGCTAGCGCCAGCGCCGAGGCCAGGGCCGGCACCCACTCGCCGGGCCAGCCCCGGACAATGACCTCCGAGGCGACCACTCCGACGACCACCAGCCAGAACCAGCGTCTGTTGTAAACCAGCAATGCGATCGCCACCGCGGGCTGCGGATTCCACGGGGTGATGTTCAAGCCCTGGAATGGGCGGATGTAGCTCGCCCAATCCAACAACGCGTAAGCGGCGAGGAAGCACGCAGCCAGCGCCAGACTGCGGAGGTCCACACCGGGGGCATTGTGAGAGGAATGGGCCTGCATGCCACATTGTGTGGCCGGACCCCCTGCGTCCGTCAAATCGACTGCGATGCAACGCACCGATCCAAAAAAAGAGGTAGTTGCGGCGCGTGAGCCAGAACCCGAGCGCACCTGAGCACACGTCTCCCACTATCGCGCAAGTTTCGCCACGGCCGATGCAGGCAGTCCGAAGACGCGGTCGAACGCCCACGTGAACGCGATGGCGTAGAAGAAGAAAAATACGAGGAGCCCCAGGTTGGCCACGAAGGCTGCCGCTGCAGTAATGTCCAGCCACAACGACATGACGGGCAGCAGGATGACTACCAGGCCTCCCTCGAAGCCGGCCCCGTGCGCGAGCCGCCGTCCGAAAGGGCGACCGCGCACGAGCTGTCGCGATTCCCAGCGCTCGAACATCCAGTTGAAGACGTAGTTCCACGTGAGCGCGATGGTGGACAGCACGACCGCCAGCCCGAACGTGGATGCTTGCGGCTCGTCGAAGGCAAAGCTCAACGCAGGCCCCACAACGGCGA
>DATHWV010000133.1:0-5286 GCA_035460205.1 Ramlibacter sp. | reverse complement strand
TCCTCGGCGTACTCGGTGATCTTCAGGTAGTAGCCGGGGATCTCGCGCTTTTCGACCTGCGCGCCGGTGCGCCAGCCCTTGCCGTCGATCACCTGCTCGTTGGCCAGCACGGTCTGGTCCACCGGGTCCCAGTTCACCACCTGCGTCTTGCGGTAGGCGATGCCTTTTTCCAGCATCTTCAGGAACAGCCACTGGTTCCACTTGTAGTAGCTCGGGTCGCAGGTGGCCACTTCGCGCGACCAGTCGATCGCCAGGCCCATCGCCTGCATCTGCTTCTTCATGTAGGCGATGTTGTCGTACGTCCACTTCGCGGGCGGCACCTTGTTCTTCATCGCCGCGTTCTCGGCCGGCAGGCCGAAGGCGTCCCAGCCCATCGGCATCAGCACGTTGTAGCCGTTCATGCGCAGGTAGCGCGAGAGCATGTCGTTGATCGTGTAGTTGCGCACATGCCCCATGTGCAGCTTGCCGCTGGGGTAGGGCAGCATGGAGCAGGCATAGAACTTCTTCTTGCCGGGGACTTCGGTCACGCGGTAAGCATCGCGCGCGTTCCAGTGCGCCTGCGCTGAACGCTCGACCTCGGAGGGGTTGTATTTTTCTTGCATGGATGGGATGCGGGATATTGCCCGCCTCGGCCGATTTTACGGGCGCGGGGTGGTCCCTGCCCGCTGCGGGCGCTCCAGATGCCCGCGAGATGCCCTATTGGGCAGGCCGATCGGGCTCGGCAACGAAACCGATGCGATTGAGCCCCGCCTTCTGGGCGGCGCCCATCACTTCGACCACCCGCCCGTAAGGCACCGCCTGGTCGGCGCGCAGCTGGACCTCGGTGTCAGGGTTCGCGCGCGCAGCCTGCTGCAGGCGCGCGGCCAGCTGGGCCATGTCCAGGGGCTTGTCGTCCAGGAAGGTGCGGCCGGCCTTGTCGAGCGCCACGGTAACGAACCGGGGTGCGTCGCCCGGCTTGGCGGCGCCCGTACGCGGCAGGTCCAGCCGGATCGAGCTGGCCAGCAGCGGCGCGGTGATGATGAAGATCACGACAAGCACCAGCATGACGTCCACCAGCGGGGTCATGTTGATCTCGCTCATGGGCTGGGGGCCCTGGGTTCGTTCCAGCCGCCCGAATGCCATGTCAGTTCGTCCCGGGGTGGGTGAGCAACTCGCGCAGGTCGCGGGCAAAGCCTTCAAGGTCGGCTTCGATACGACCGATCAGCCGGCCGAACACGTTGTAGCCCAGCACGGCCGGAATGGCCACGGCCAGCCCGGCGGCGGTCATGATGAGTGACTCGCCGACCGGCCCCGCCACCTTGTCGATGGTGATCTGCCCGGCCGTCGCGATGGCCGTGAGCGCGTGGTAGATGCCCCAGACGGTGCCCAGCAGGCCGACAAAGGGTGCGGTGGACCCGATGGTGGCCAGCAGGACCTGGCCGAACTGCAGCTTGTCGAGCACGAGGTGCAGCGCGTCGCGCAGGACGCGCGTGAGTTGCTGCGACCGGTCGCCGGCCGCGGCCAGTGAACCGGCTGCAACGACCTGCGTCGCCGCGATCAGCGGGAGCACCAGCGATTCGCGGTCGAAGGCGCCGACCTTCTGGCGCGCTTCCTCGACCGAGGGCGATTGCCAGAACGCCGCGGTGCTGCGCGTCACGTCGCCGCCGGCGCGTTGCAGCAGCCAGGCTTTCCACAGGATGATGACCCAGCTGGCCACCGACATCGCCAGCAGGAGCGCCGCCACCAGTCGGGTGACCGCGTCCCCCTGGCTGAAGAGCTCCATCAGGCTCATCGGAGTTGGAGTACGTCGAACATGTCGAACAGGCCGCTCTTTTTCCCGGCGAGGAACCGCACCGCGCGCAGGCTGCCCTGGGCATAGGTGGAACGGCTGGCGGACTTGTGGGTGATCTCGATGCGCTCACCAGTGCCGGCAAACAGCACCGTGTGGTCGCCCACGATGTCGCCGCCGCGGATGCTGGAAAAACCGATGGTGGACGGGTCGCGCTCACCGGTGACGCCTTCGCGCGCGTACACCGCGCATTCCTTCAGGTCGCGACCGAGCGCCTGTGCAATCACTTCACCCATCTTGAGGGCGGTGCCTGACGGCGCGTCGACCTTGTGGCGGTGGTGCGCCTCGATCACCTCGATGTCGTAGCCGGTGGCCAGCGCCTTGGCCGCCATCTCCAGCAGCTTCATCGTGACGTTCACGCCAACGCTCATGTTGGGCGCCATCACGATGGCGATGTCCCGCGCCGCCTCGGCGACCTGCGCCTTCTGCGCGTCGGTGAAGCCGGTGGTGCCGATCACGGCGTTGACACCGAGCTCGCGGCAGGCCTTCAGGTGGTTGAGCGTGCCCTCGGGACGGGTGAAGTCGATCAGGACTTTCGAAGCTGCCAGCGCCGTGCGCACGTCGGCCGACACTTCGACGCCGCTCGCGTGGCCGAGGAAGGCCGCCGCGTCGTTGCCGATGGCGGGACTGGACGCGATGTCCAGTGCGCCTGCCAGCTGGCAATCTCCGGAGGCGCGGATTGCCTCGATGAGCATGTGGCCCATGCGCCCGCTCGCGCCGGCAACAGCCACCTTGTGCAGGGTTTGCGCGGGTTCAGCCATGCTGGGCCCTCAGCGCGTCGGCGGTTCGAGCGGCGGGTAGCTCGCCACCGGGGGCGCCGCCGCGGATGCGGGCTCGGCTGGCGCGGGGGCCGGGCGGCTGGCGGAGAACTGCCTGAGGCTTTCCTCGGTGGCCTCGAGCGGCGGCACCTTCGCGCCGGCACGCTTGTTGTCGAGCGTCGCGACGAAATCCGCCTCGGACGGCATCTCGTCGCCTTCGTGGCGTTCCAGCACCGGGCCCTTGAAGAAAACGGACAGCTTGCGCTCCTGCGGCGGCACGCCCTGGCGCTTGAGGGTGAAGACGTAGTCCCAGCGGTCGGCGTGGAACACGCTGGTCACCAGCGGCGTGCCCAGGATGTCACGCACCTGCTGGCGCGACATGCCCGGCTGTATCGCGGCAACCTGCTCCTTGGAGACGAAGTTGCCCTGCACGACCTCGACGCGGTAAGGCGTCACCACGCTGATGAGCCGGGTGTTTGCGGTGTTGAACTGCGAGCAGCCCGCCGCCAGCGCGCAGGCGGCCAGTGCAAAGGCTAGGCGGGGTGCGCCAGAGGGGAAAACGGACATGGGTGAACCGCAAGCGATATGATCGAACGATTGTAGCGGCTGCCCCGTCGGGGCCGCAGCGGGGAAGACCATGGCGAACATCGACGAACTCAAGAGTACGGGCCTCAAGGCCACGCTGCCCCGGCTGAAGATCCTGGACGTTTTCCAGAAGGGTGCGCAACGCCACATGACGGCCGAAGACGTCTTCCGCGTTTTGCTGGAGGAGCGCTCCGACATCGGCCTGGCCACGGTGTACCGCGTCCTCACGCAGTTCGAGCAGGCCGGCATCCTCACCCGCAGCCACTTCGAGAGCGGCAAGGCCGTGTACGAGCTCAATGAAGGCACCCACCATGACCACCTCGTGTGCCTCGATTGCGGACGGGTGGAAGAGTTCTACGACGCGCAGATCGAAGAGCGGCAGCACGCGGTAGCCAAGACCAAGGGCTTCACCATCGCCGAGCATGCACTGAGCCTGTACGCCCACTGCACCAAGAACCCCTGCCCCAACCGGCCGCCCCCGCACCCGAACGGGCACCGGACGCAGTAACAGTTACTTGTCCTGCTCCATCGCGCGGCGGTGGCGCTCGACGAACTCCTGGTAGGTATCGACGCCGCGCAGCTGCAGGATGGTGTTGCGCACGGCCGCTTCCACCAGCACGGCGATGTTGCGGCCGGCCACCACCTGGATCACCGCCTTGCGCACCGGCACGCCCAGCACGTCCTGCGTGAGCGGCTCATACGGCAGGCGCTCGTACTCACGCTCCAGCGTCTCGCGCCGCACCAGGTGCACGATCAGCTTCAGGCGCATCTTGCGGCGCACCGCCGTCTCGCCGAAGATCGCGCGGATATCGAGCAGGCCGATGCCGCGCACTTCCAGCAGGTTCTGCAGCAGCTCGGGGCAGCGGCCCTCGATGGTGGTCTGGTTGATGCGGTACAGGTCCACCGCGTCGTCGGCCACCAGCCCGTTGCCGCGCGAGATCAGCTCCAACCCCAGTTCGCTCTTGCCCAGGCCCGACTCGCCCGTGATCATCACGCCCAGCCCCAGGATGTCCATGAACACGCCGTGCATCGAGGTGCGCTCGGCGAAGTGCTTGGACAGGTAGGCCCGCAGCACGTCGATGACAAAAGCCGAGGGCTCGTGCGTGGCGAACATCGGGATCTGGGCGCGCTCGCACATCGACAGCAGCGCATCGGGCGCGACCTGGTTGTCGGTGAGCACCAGCACCGGCGGCTCCAGCGTCACGATGCGCGAGATGCGGCGCGCGCAATCCTCGGAGGTGGCGTTGGTGAGGTACGCGATTTCCCGTTCGCCCAGGATCTGGACGCGGTACGGATGGATGTAGTTGAGGTAGCCCACCAGGTCAGCGCCCGAGCGGGCGGCGCGCACCGCGATCTCGTCGAAGCGGCGTTCGGAGGCGCCGAGGCCGGCGACCCATTCCCACTTGAGCTGGGCCCGGTGGTCTTCGAAGAGGACGTCGGCGCTGACGACGGTAGGTTTCAAAGCGCTGGGTAGGCTGGTTTAAGCCGGTTGGGCCGACTGCCAGGTGGCGATCAGCTTGTGCAGTTCCGCTGCGTCGGTGGTGGCCTTGATCTTCTCGCGCAGCGGCGCGTCGGACAGCAGCTCGGCGATCTCGGACAGGATTTCCAGGTGCTTTTGCGTGGCCGCCTCGGGCACCAGCAGGAAAATCAGCAGGTTGACCGGTTGCTCGTCCGGGGCGTCGAAGCCGATCGGGCTGGCCAGCTGGAACAGCGCGGCCATGGGGGCCTTCAGCCCCTTGATGCGGCCGTGGGGGATGGCCACGCCATGGCCCAGGCCGGTGGAGCCCAGCCGTTCGCGGGCGAACAGGCTGTCCGTGATGAGCGCCCGCGACAGCCCGTGCAGATTCTCGAACAGCAGCGCGGCTTCTTCGAAGGCGCGCTTTTTGCTGGTGGCATCGACGCTCACGAGCACTTGAGCGGCAGGCAGGATGGACGCGAGACGGTTCATACGGGTTTACGATTATGCACCGGGTCTCCGGTGCACTGCACCAAAACGCCCCAGGGCCCGGAAAAGCCGACACCCCAATGCACAAGGCGCCCATCGGGCGCCTTGTTTACTCATCTTTTACATCACGCGTTTCGGGGCTTCGTGATGGTGGTCCTGCAGCCTCGTCT
>DATHWV010000132.1:0-10239 GCA_035460205.1 Ramlibacter sp. | reverse complement strand
CTCGGGCAGGTCGACGAACACCACGTCGCCCAGCGCGTCCTGCGCGTGCAGCGTGATGCCCACGACGGCGGTCTCGTGGTCTTCCAGCTGGATCCACTCATGCTCTTCGGTGTATTTCACGGTCATGCTTTTTCTCCTGGGGTTCCCCGTGGCTCATCCACGGTAATAGTTGTTGGGCACAAACGGCATGCCCGAGACCTCCATGGGCACGGGCTTGCCGCGCACGATGGCGTTGATGCGTGTGCCGGCGACAGCGGCCGCCGGCGGCACATAGCCCATGGCGACAGCGCGATCCGCGCTGGGGCCTAGCAGGCCACTGGTCACTTCGCCGATGCGTTGGCCCTGCGTATCCTGCAGTTCGGTGTGTTCGCGCACCGGGATGCGCTCGAGCGCCACCAGCCCGACGCGCTTGCGTGCCAGCGGCACGGTGCCATCGAGCTGGCCCAGCACCTTGGCCGCGCCAGGGAAGCCGCCCGCGCGCGCGCCACCGGTGCGCCTCACCTTCTGCATCGCCCAATTGAGGCCGGCCTCGACGGGTGTGGTGGTGGTGTCGATGTCGTTGCCGTACAGGCACAGGCCGGCTTCCAGCCGCAGCGAGTTGCGCGCGCCCAGGCCGATCGGCTTGACCTCGGGCTGCGCGAGCAGGGCGCGTGCGAGTGCATCGGCCTGCTTTTCATGGACCGAGATCTCGAACCCGTCTTCACCGGTGTAGCCGCTGCGCGTGATGAACAGCTCGCCACCTTCCCATGCGAACGCGCCGCCGGTCATGAAGACCAGTTTCTCCACGCCGGGAACAAGCCGCGACAACGCATCCACTGCCTTCGGGCCCTGCAGCGCGAGCAAGCCACGCTCGGGCATGGGTATGACTTCGCAGCGCGCGCCGATGCGCTCCTTGATGTGCGCGATGTCGCCCACCTTGCAGGCGCCATTGACGATGACGAAGAGGTCGTTGCCACGATTGACGAACATCAGGTCGTCGATGATCGTTCCTTCGTCGGTGAGCAGCAGGCCGTAGCGCTGCTTGCCGACCGGCAGGTCGATCACGTCGACCGGCATCAGCGTTTCGAACGCCGCAGCCGCATCGGGCCCCACGAGGCGCAATTGCCCCATGTGCGAGACGTCGAACAGCCCGGCGGACTTGCGTGTGTGGTGGTGCTCGGCCATCAGGCCGGCGGGGTACTGCACCGGCATCGAGTAACCGGCAAAAGGCACCATGCGGGCGCCCAGTTCCACATGCAATGCATGCAGTGGGGTGTGCAAAAGTTGTGGGTCAACGGCTGCGGACAAGACATCTCCTGGGGCGGCATATCAAGGCCCGCAAGCAGGCCCAAACCATGGTACACACCATGGGCGGCCCCTGCTGTCCGCTTTACCTGAGAGATTCGCCCGCTCGCGCGGGTTTGCTCCTTCGGTGGACTTATTGGGGTCAGATTCCAATTAATGGACCCGGCCCCTAAGCCTCTCTCCAGCAAGGTGACGCCCCACGATGGAGGCGCCTTGTCAGTCCTGGGTGCCTGAGCGTTCGGCTGTGCGCCTGCGCCTTCGGCGGTTCCGCGAGGGAACTCTCTCCTGACAGCGCAAGTATAGCCGCGGCACCGGCGCCCCCTAGCGCGAGCGCAGCTTCAGCAGGCGCTCCCGGGCAGCCGCCAGGTGCTCGCGCAAGGTGTACCAGCGATCGGCAAAGCGATTGGGCAGGTCGAGCGACGCGACCTCGTGCTCCATCTGGTCGAGCTTGGTGAGCACGCCCTTGAGCCGGATCGGGCTTTCGGTGGCCATGTCGTCCAGGTCGTTTTCCATGAAGTTGATCTCGCCGTAGTAATGCGACAGCACCGCATCCACATGCAGGCTGAACAGGCGCGGAATCCAGAGCAGGGCAGCGCCGGCCACGAGCAGGATCGGCAACACGGCGAAGGCCAGCAATTCACCCAGCTGCGCCCACCAATAGGGCAACACCAGCTCGAACCATGGCCGGTGACCGGCGGCGTAGCGCTGCGCCACCGGTGACAGCGGGAAGTCGGTTTGGTAGTCCGGGTACTCGTTCAGCCGCTGCAGGAAGGTGGGGATGGCGTGAATCTCGGTGGCCGCGTCGAGGAAGGCGCGCTGCAGTGCCGGGTGCATGGTGTCGCGCACCAGCAGGTGGGTGCCGGTGTAGAGCAAGGTGAGGTCACGCGCGGGCACGTCGCCACGCAGCTCGATGGCACCCTGCGGCAGGACGAAGGGCTGCAGGCGCGGCTCGCGCGCAGCGAGCGCATCCGCTCGGTCCATGCCCAGCATCGAAATGCCGGTTGACCGGCTGAGCAGGCGCACCGAAGGCGCGTCGCCACTGCCGATCGTGACCACGACATCGGCCCGGTGCTCCAGCAATTCGTTCGCGGCGGACAGGCCCTGGTGCGTGTTGTCCCAGCTCACTTCGTTTTCGCGGATGCGCGCCTGCGCCAGCAGCATCGCGGCCACCTGGCGGGTGGCGCTGCCGGGTGGGCCGGCGGCGACTTTCATGCCGCGCAAACCGGCGATGGTGTAGACGCCGGCGTGGTGCGTGAAGACCCACACGGGTTGCTTGCCGATCACGGCCAGCGCATGCACCGGCGCCTCGGGACCGCGCTCGGCCAGCAATCCGTGGGCGAAGCCGGCCTGCGCGGCGTCACCGGCGATGGCCAGCCGTTGCAAGGGTCCGGACGCGCCGGCCGGGGAGGTGGCGATGTCCACCCGGATGCCGCGGCGGGCGAGTTCCTCGCGGTAACGCTCGGCCATTTGCGCGAAACCGCCTTGCGGCACCCCGGCGGCGATCACGACGCTGTCCGGCGGCAACGGGAACAGCCAGCGCGCGGCCGCGACGATCGCCAGCACCGTCAATGCCAGCACGGGCAGGTAGCAGAGTCCCCAGCGTTGGCGGTAGAGCAGCAACATGTCGTTGGCGCCTTTCAACGTCCGCGCTTGCGGTACAGCCGCCCGCGCACGAAAGCGATGTGCTGGCGCAAGGTGAACCAGCGTGGCATCAGGTAAGGGGGCGCTGCGAATGCGGCCATGCGCTTTTCGATGCTGGCCAGCCTCTGCAGGTACCTGGCCTGGTCCAGGCCGGTCATCGACTCGCGCGCGAGGTCGTATTCGATGAATTTGAGTTCACCGTACCAGCGAGCCACCCGGCTTTCGAGCAGCCATCGCAGGTAGGCCGGGATCGCGCGGGCGAGCCAGAAGGCGGCGAGCGCAACCGGCAGGCAGATCGCGAGCAGGCGCATCGTGGCCTGGGCCCACCAGAAAGGCAGCTGCTGCTCCAGCCAGGGACGGCCATGCACCAGCGTGCGCCGGGCGTCCTCTGAAGCCGGGAACTCGATGCGGCGCAAGGTGGGGAAATCACCCGCCCGGTGGAAAGGCCCGGGGCCGGCATGGATGTCGCGCGCCACTTCGGCCGCCAGCCGCTGCAGCGCGGGGTGCAGGTCGGAGCGTGCGACCAGGCTGGAGGTTGTCACCAGCAGCACGACATCGCGTGAGGGCAGTCGCGCCACTGGGTCCAATGTGCCTTGCGGCATGAGCCGGGGCTGGAGGTACGGCAGGCGCTCGATCAGCGCGGCGCTGCGGCGCAGTTGCACCAGGCTCACCCCGGGTGCGCGCAACATGGCCCGCACCACCTGCGACTGCGGCGACGAAACCATGATCACGACGTCGAGGCTGCCATCGGCCAGCGCCTGCACCGCTGCCATGCCGGACGTTTGCGAGTCGTTCAGGTCCTTGGGCCCCAGCCGCACCTGTTCGAGCAGCAGCACGGCCAGCTTGCGCGTGCCGCTGCCGGCGGGGCCCAGCGACACCCGCAGGCCCTGGAGCTGCTCCAGCGAGTCGAGGTTCGGCAGCCGCGAGAAGATCCAGATCGGCTCCATGTCAACCCGCGCAATGCTCTCAAGCCGGGTACCCGCCAGGCGTTCCATGGCCGGGTCCCCCATGCCGCCTTGCACGAACGCGAGGTCGGCGATGGGCGCTGCCGTGCCGCGCAGGCGCTGCAGGTTCATCTCGGCCCCCTCGGAGGTCACGACCTTGAGCGTGACGCCGTGCTGCTCAAAGGCAGCGGCGTACTTTTGCGCATAGGCGTTGTAAGCCCCTTCGGGCAGGCCCGAGCTCAGGGTGACTTCGGACGGTGGGAGGGGCAGCAGGTGGGACCACAGCCAGGCCATGACGAGCAGCGCCAGCGCGGCCAGCGGCAGCTTGACGAGCACCCATTTGCGGCGGTAGATGCTTGCCGCGGCCATGCGAAGCTACATGTTGGTGTAGTTGGGGCCGCCGCCGCCTTCGGGCGTGACCCACACGATGTTCTGCGTCGGGTCCTTGATGTCGCAGGTCTTGCAGTGCACGCAGTTCTGCGCGTTGATCTGCAGGCGCTCGGTGTTGTCGTCGTTCTTCACGAACTCGTACACACCGGCGGGGCAGTAACGCGCCTCCGGACCGGCGAATTTCGCCAGGTTGACCTGGACCGGTACCGAGTTGTCCTTGAGCGTCAGGTGCGCCGGCTGGTCCTCGGAATGGTTGGTGTTGGAGACAAACACCGAGGAGAGGCGATCGAAGGTGAGCTTGCCGTCGGGCTTGGGGTACACGATGGGCTTGCATTCCGCCGCCGGCTTGAGATAGGCATGGTCGGGCTTGTCGCGGTGGATGGTCCACGGCATGCGGCCACGCAGGAGGAACTGCTCGATCCCGTTGATCAGCGTCGCCGGCCACAACCCCCACTTGAACCAGGCCTTGAAATTGCGCGCCTTGTTCAGTTCGTCGTACAGCCACGACTTTTCGAAGGCTTCAGGGTAGGAAGTCAGCTCGTCGTGCTGGCGGCCGTGGGTGACCGCGGCATAGGCGGCTTGTGCGGCCAGCATGCCGCTCTTGATCGCCGCGTGGCTGCCCTTGATGCGCGAAGCGTTGAGGTAGCCGGCGTCGCAGCCGACCAGGGCGCCACCCGGGAACACCGTTTTGGGCAGGCTCAGCAAGCCGCCGGCCGTGATGGCCCGCGCGCCGTACGACACGCGCTTGGCGGGTTTGACGCCCTGCGCTTCGTCACCTTCGAGGTACCAGCGGATGTTGGGGTGCGTCTTCCAGCGCTGGAACTCCTCGAACGGGCTGAGATACGGGTTCTCGTAGTTCAGCCCGGTGATGAAGCCCATCACCACCTGGTTGTCTTCCATGTGATAGAGGAAGGAGCCGCCGTAAGTGTCGTTGTCCAGCGGCCAGCCGGCCGTGTGCATGACAAAGCCGGGCTGGTGGCGCTTCGGATCGACTTCCCACAGCTCCTTGATGCCGATCGCGTAGCCCTGCGGATCCCGCCCATCGTCCAGCTTGAAGCGGCTGATCAGCTGCTTGCCCAGGTGACCGCGCGAGCCCTCGGCGAAGATGGTGTACTTCGCATGCAGCTCCATGCCCAGCTGGAAACTGCCGGTCGGCTCGCCGTCCTTGCCGATGCCCATGTTGCCCGTGGCCACGCCCTTGACCGAGCCGTTCTCGTTGTAGAGGATTTCAGCCGCGGGGAAGCCGGGGAAGATTTCCACGCCCAGGTTTTCAGCCTGTTGCGCGAGCCAGCGCGTGAAGTTGCCCAGGCTGATGACGTAGTTGCCGTGATTCTGGAAGCAGTCAGGCAGCAGGAAGTTCGGCGTGCGCATGGCCGAGTTCTCGCCCAGGAACACCATCGCGTCGTCCGTCACCGGCTGGTTCAGGGGCGCGCCCAGTTCCTTCCAGTTGGGGAACAGCTCGTAGAGCGCACGAGGGTCCATCACGGCGCCCGAGAGGATGTGCGCGCCGGGTTCCGACCCCTTCTCGAGCACCACCACCGAAACCTCCTTGCCGTGCTCAGCGGCCAGTTGCTTGAGCCGGATGGCGGTGGACAGGCCGGCGGGCCCGCCGCCCACGACGACCACGTCGTATTCCATGGCTTCGCGTGGTCCGAACTGCGCCAGTATTTCTTCGTGGGTCATTGGGGTTCCGTCGATAATGGTTTGGCATCTATTTTAGGCAGGAGACTGACGTGAGTTACAGCATCAATCTAGAGGGACGCGTCGCATTTGTGACCGGCGCGTCCAGCGGCCTGGGCGCCCAGTTCGCACGCACGCTGTCTCGCGCCGGCGCCGCGGTCGTGCTGGCGAGCCGCCGGGTGGAGAAACTCAAGGAACTCCGTGCCCAGATCGAGGCGGAGGGCGGTGACGCCCATGTGGCGCAGATGGATGTCACTGACATCGATAGCATCAAGTCGGCGGTGGCCCATGCCGAGACGGAAGTCGGCTCCATCGACATCCTGGTGAACAACTCCGGCGTCAGCACCACGCAGCGCATACAGGACGTCACCGAGGAAGACTACGACTTCATCTTCAACACCAACGTCAAGGGCGCCTTCTTCGTGGCGCAGGAAGTCGGCAAGCGCATGCTGGCGCGAGCCCGTGGCGCGGCGCCGGGCACGTACACCGGTGGGCGCATCATCAACATCGCCTCCATGGCCGGCCTGAAGGTGCTGCCGCAGATCGGCGCCTACGCCATGAGCAAGGCCGCCGTGGTCCAGATGACCAAGGCGATGGCGCTGGAGTGGGGCCGCTTCGAGATCAACGTCAATGCGATCTGCCCCGGCTACATCGACACCGAGATCAACCACCACCACTGGTCCACCGAGCAGGGCCAGAAGCTGATGCAGATGCTGCCGCGCAAGCGCGTCGGCTCGCCCGAGGACCTGGACGCGCTGATCGTCCTGCTGGCCAGCAGCCAGAGCCATTTCATCAACGGCGCGGTGATCGCGGCCGATGACGGTTTCGGGGTCTAAGCCTTCTGCTTGGGCACTCTTCCCATCAGGTAGAACTCCGGATTCGGCTGCATGTTCGAGAAACTCGCCATGCGGTTCGACAGGCCGAAGAAAGCGGTGATCGCCGCAATGTCCCAGATGTCCTCGTCGCTGAAGCCATGGGGGTAGAGCGCTTCGAAATCGGCGTCGGCTATCTCGTGTGAACTGAGGCAGACCTTCATCGCGAAGTCGAGCATGGCGCGCTGGCGCGGCGTGATGTCCGCCTTGCGGTAGTTCACAGCCACCTGGTCCGCCACGAGCGGCTTCTTCTCGTAGATGCGCAGGATCGCGCCATGCGCCACCACGCAATAAAGGCAGTTGTTCGCGGCGCTGGTGGTGGTGACGATCATCTCGCGGTCGCCCTTGGTGAGCGAGCCTTCCTCCTTGAGCATCAGCGCGTCGTGGTACGCGAAGAAGGCGCGCCATTCGGCGGGCCTGCGCGCCAGCGCCAGGAACACATTGGGCACGAAGCCTGCCTTGTCCTGCACTTCGAGCACCCGGGCCTTGATGTCGTCGGGCAGGTCTTTCAGTTCCGGTGCGGGAAATCGGTTGGGTGTCATGGGGTTTCTCCTCGGGATGCATCCAAGCGTAACCCGACTGTGCGGCACCGCACGCGCTTTTTGTGGGATGGCGCTGACTTGCCGGTAGGCACCAATCCATTTTGCGACGGCTCGGCCGCAGAGTGCCCCAGCAGTGCCCGCGCCGCCAGATACTCCGCTCGTCACAACCCCAGCAGTTCAACGGAGTTATCCATGCAAAGACGCGAATTTTCAAAGACCGCACTCGCAGCCACGGCTGTGGCGGTCACCGGCGCGGGATGCGGCGGCGGAGCCGAGACTTCGGTCGCTGCCGGCAGCTCTTCCGCTGCAGCGCCGCTGTCGGCCCTGAAGGCGCCGCTGCGCGCGCCCGCCGTGCCGGCCATCGGCGTGAACCTCTCCGGCATGGAGTGGGCCGAAACCGGCATGCGATTCGGTGGCGGTACCGCGCCCAACATCCACTACACCACCCCGCGCAAGCAGGATGTGGCCTACCTGGCCTCGCAAGGCATCACCAAGACCCGCCTGGTCATCAAGTGGGAGATGTTGCAGCCCATGCTCTACGACACCGTCGCCAATGCGGCATCGCGGGCGGCCATCGGCGAGCCCGGCGGCTTCGACCTCGGCTATGGCCTGCAGATCCTCGACATCCTGGACGCCCACGCCGCGCACGGGATGAAGTGCATCATCGATTGCCACAACTATTGCCGCTATCGCGACTTCGTCTACCAGCCGGACGGCTCGGTGATCGGCCTGGTCAAGCCTTCGGACCCCACCGTCCGCGCCTACACCACGGACAACGCCCAGGTGCGCGCGCGCATTTTTGCCACGGCGCCGGGCGCCACGCTCACGGCCGCCCACCTCAGCCACTTCTGGACGGGTGTCGCCGGTTATGTGAAGAACCACCCCGGCTTTGGCGGCTATGGCCTGATGAACGAGCCGTACTTCATGCCCCGTCCTGGTGAACTCGTCGAGGCCTACCAGGGCTTTGGCCAGGACCTGACGATCTGGCCGACCATCGCACAGCAGGTGATCAATGCGATCCGCGCTGCCGATGCGACAAACCCGATCTACCTCGGCGGCAACGACTACAGCGGCATGTTCACGCTGGCCGACAACAACCCCGGCTTCCCGCTCACCGGCACGAACATCGTGTACGAAGTGCACGGCTACCTGGACGCCTACAGCAACGGCCAGTCGTTCGACTATGACGTCGAAGTCGCCAAGGGCTACACGGCCGGCGTCGCGAATGCCCCGATTACCCTGGACACGGGCCTCGAGCGGCTGCGCCTGGCCGTCAACTGGTCGATTGCCAAGGGCGTGAAACTGGCGGTGACCGAAACCGGCATGCCCATCGACGACGCCCGCTGGCAGGAGTCGTTCAGCCGCATGGTGAACTATGCCCACGCCAATAACGTGGAAGTGTTCAACTGGCTGGGTGGCAGCCATTGGCTGTTGCACGCCAACGGCATCAACCATGTGCCGAGCTGGTACCAGAACAAGACGCTCGAGCCGCAGGCGGCGGGCCCGCTCAAGGCTTCGGCCGGTATCAGCCAGGCCGTCCTTTTCGACGGCGGCTCGGGCTATGCGGCAGCGGGCGGCTCGGTGACGATCACGGTTTTCGCACGCGGCAACCTGGCCAGCGCCGTGACGCTCAACGTTTCCTCCAGCAACGGCGGCACGTTCAGCAAGACCGCGCTCACCATTCCTGCCGGCGCCAATGGTTCGGACAGCTACACCTTCACGCCGGCGGCCAACAGCGTCGCCACGCTGTCGTACAGCGGGGTCTCGGGTGGCCTGACCGCGCCGCCGTCGCGCAAGGTGTACGCGCTGACCGACCCGGTGGCCTATGCGTCGACCAGCCTTGCGGACGCCGGCATGGCGCTCATCGCCAAGTACAGCGCCTGCAAGTGGGACATGGGCGATGGCTACACCGACTACCTCAGCGGCGTGCCGTCCGGATCCGGGCAGGTCATCCGCGCCGTGGCGGATTCAGGCTTCGGTTCCAGCGCAAGCAACGCGATGGAGATGATCAACTGGACCAACACCGACCGTCCGGGAGTGGGTGGCGTCCAAAAGCCCCCGGTGCTGCTGAATGTCGGCGGCCTGAAGATCTCCGACCATCGCGACCCGAACGCGTATGGCCTCTGGTGCCGCAAGCAGGCGCCGGTGGCCGGTTCCAACCCGAACCCGCGCAACCGCGTGCCTTTCGACCTGCAGGACCCGCACTTCGTGATTGCCGTCGTCGGCGTGCCGACCAGCGCGAACAACGGCGTGCTGTTCCAGGCCTCGTATGCACAGGGTTCGCAAGCCGCGGAGCTCGTCTTCGTCAACAGCGTGCCGCAGGCGAAGTGGACCAACTCGGCGGGTGTTGCGGTGTCGGTCACCGCGGCCGCCGCGTTGACGCCCAACACCCCCAACGTCGTCACCATGACGTCGGCAGGCGGGGCCCAGCAACTGCGCGTCAACAAGGCGTTGGCCGGCAGCGGCGCCAATGCGCTCGGCTCGGCCGCGTTCGACCAGATCATGCTGGGCTGGGGCTTCACCAATTTCTACCCGGCCACGGGCTTCGGCGGCTTCATCAAGGCGGTCGTCACGGGCCGCGGCGCTCCCACGGCGGCCGAGCTGGCGGTGATGGAGCGCTACGTGGGCAGCCTGGCTGGCATGAGCCTCTGACCGTCCGGCCCCAACCGGCGCATTCAACAACAAGCCGCGGGCGTATGCTCGCGGCTTGTTTTTTTGATTCACCGAAGGGGCAACCATGGATAACGACTATGACAAGGGCCTGGCCACCCGCCGCGCGGTCCTGGGCAATGACTACGTGCAAGGCGCCCTCGACCGCGCCACCCCATTCACCGCGCCCCTGCAGGACCTGGTCACGCGCCACGCCTGGGGCAACACCTGGCAGCG
>DATHWV010000131.1:0-4214 GCA_035460205.1 Ramlibacter sp. | reverse complement strand
GCCTCGATGGTCACGTTGGGCCGGCTTTCGTAGATCATGCCGAACACGCCGATCGGCACGCGCATCTGGCCCACACGGATGCCGCTGGGTTGCTGCTTCAGGCCGCTGATCTCGCCAATGATGTCGGGCATCGCAGCGAGTTGCTCGCAGCCCTGCGCCACGGTCTCGATGATCCTGGGCGTGAGTTTGAGCCGATCCACCATGGGCGCGGACAGGCCGGCGGCCGTGGCGCGCTCCAGGTCTTTCGCGTTTTCCGCCTGCAAGGGCTGCACGCTGGCGCGCAGCAGCGCGGCCAGCGCACGCAGGGCCGCGATCCGCGTCTCAGCGGTCGCGCGCGCCATCGCTGCCGAGGCCTGGCGGGCCTGCATGCCCAGGGTCTGCGTGTATTCCGCTACGTTCAGCGCGTTCATGGGGGAATTATCCCCGAGAGGGCGTCGGCGCGCATTCGCTGCACAGCGAGAACGCCAGGCGCTGAAGGGCCTGCCAGCCGTCGGTGGGCCAGCCGGGCGCCTTCAGGCCCTTCACGATGCCGTCCACCAGGTGCGCCGAGTGCAACAGGTTGTCCAGCGTGGTGGCGGTCAGGCGCGGCAGCACCCGCTCGAACAGGCGCTCCTTCAGGCCCCACACGCGCTGCTCGCGCAAGGCCATGGGCAGCGGCCGGCCGGCGGCCATGGCGTCCTTCACGCGCTTGAGCGCACGGATGTCTTCGGACAGCGTGTAGTGCACCAGCACCTCGGCCTCGCCTTCGGCCTTCAGGCCGTCAAGCATGCGCTGCACGCGCGCGGACTGGCCGGCGAGCACTGCTTCGGACAGCTTGAACACGTCATAACGGGCCACGTTGAGCACGGCGCTCTCGACCTGCTGGAAGTCGAGCTCGCCTTCGGGAAAGAGCAGGCCCAGCTTCTGGATTTCCTGGTGTGCGGCCAGCAGGTTGCCTTCCACCCGGTCGGCAAAGAACTGCAAGGTGCGCTGGCCTTCGTCACCGGCCCTCACGCGCTGGTTCTGCCGGGCCAGGCGTTGCGCAATCCACTGCGGCAAGGCGGCGCGGTCCACCGGTTCCACCTGCAAAGTGATGCCGTTGGCGTCGAGCGCGCTGAACCACGCGCCACCCTTGGTCATCTTGTCCAGCTTGGGCAGCAGCACCAGCGTGAGCGTGCTGTCGTTGCCCGGCGCGCCTTCGGCCAGTTGCTGCAGGGCCGGGCTGCCTTCCTTGCCGGGCTTGCCGGACGGAATACGGATCTCCACGATCTGCTTGTCGGCGAACAGGCTGAGCGAGCCGCCGGCCGCCAGCACTTCGCTCCAGTCGAAATGCGCGCCGGCCACGGTGTGGACGGTGCGCTCGGTATAGCCCTGGGTGCGCGCCGCGGCGCGGATCGCGTCGGCCGCTTCCTGGATCAGCAGTGGCTCATCGCCATGCAACGTGTAAAGGGGCCGAAGCCCCTTTTGCAGGTGTTGGTCAAGTTGGGCGGCGGCGAGCTGCATGCCCCGGAGTTTAAGGGGCAGCGGCGGGTGTCAAGCCGCGAGCTTTTCGCCGCCCTGTTGCCGGCCCTTGTACAGGTTGTCCAGCTTCAGGGTCAGGCAGTAGGCCGCGCCGCCGGAGCGGTTGAACGAACCCAGCGGCACCACATGCACACGGTAGCCGCGCGCTTCCAGCACGGCCCGCAGTTGCGCCGAGCAATGGCACAGCACCACGTCGCGGCCGAAGCACACCGAGTTCACGCCCAGGTTCTGCGCGTCCTCGATCGGCGCCTCGACCAGCTTGTCGCCGGCCAGCGCGCGGATCTGGTCACGCCCTTCCTCGGTGAAGGCGCCCGGGTGGTAGACGATGTCACCGCCCGACAGCAGGCAGAACGCGGTGTCCAGGTGGTAGTAGTGCGGGTCCACCAGCTCCAGCGAGAGCGTGGGGATGCCGAACACCTGCTCGATGGTGTGGTGCGCCGCGCGGCTGGAGCGCTGGCCGTAGCCCATCCACATCAGCTTGCGGGTCGGGTCGTAGATCGCGTCGCCCGCGCCTTCGAAGTACACGCCTTCGGGCGTGTGGTAGATCGCATCGACTTCGCCGCGCGCCTTGAGCTGTTCGAACATGCGCTGGCCGTGCGCCTCCTCGCCGGAACGCTCGGACCGCAGGTAGCGCGCAAGGATCGCCTTGCCGTCGAGGACCACCGCGCAGTTGGCCGTGAACACCAGGTCCGGCAGGCCCTTGGCAGCGGGTTTGACCGACACGCGCGCGCCCAGCGATTCGTACTTGGCGCGCAGCGCGTTCCAGCCGGCCAGCGCGTCACGCGTGAGGCGCTTGGCGTCGAGCGACCATTGCTCGGGGTTCATCCAGGGATTGATGGCGTAGGCCACCTCGAAGAAATCGGGTGGGCTCATGAGGAGCTGGGGCGCGCTGTCCTGGGCTTTCACTCGGTCGCTGGCCTCGCTGGGTAATTCCGCGCCCGCCGTCGCGGCGGGCGCTATCGAATTAATAGCTAGTTCGGCGCACTTGTCAAGAATTACTTTGCGGAAGATGTCCACGGCCCGGTCCACCAGCGCCTTGGTGATCGTCAGCGGCGGCGCAAAGCGGATCACGGTGTCGTGGGTTTCCTTCGAGAGCACGCCGCCCGTGGCCAGGCGCTCGACCAGTTCGCGCGCGGTGGCATGTTCCGGGGCGATGTCGACGCCGATCCACAAGCCGCGGCCGCGCACCGCGCGAATCAGCGGCGCGCCTTCCTGCGCTACCGCCTGCAGGCGCTTGAACAGGTAGTCGCCCAGCGCGGCGCTGCGCGCGACGAGGTTCTCGTCCTCGATCACCTGCAGGGCCTCCCGCGCCACCGCCGCGGCCAGCGCATTGCCGCCGAAGGTGGAACCGTGGCTGCCGGGGTTGAAGACGCCCATGACACGCTCGTCCGCGAGGAAGGCGCTCACCGGCAGCAGGCCGCCGCCCAGGGCCTTGCCCAGGATCAGCGCGTCGGGCCGGATGCCTTCGTGCTCGAACGCGAACCAGCGGCCGGTGCGGCCCAGGCCCGATTGCACTTCGTCGATGATCAGCAGGATGTCGTTGCGCGTGCACCACTCGCGCAGTTCCTGGAAGAAACCGGGGGGCGGCACGATCACGCCGGCCTCGCCCTGGATCGGCTCGATGAGCACGGCGCAGGTGTTCGCGGTGGTGGCGGCGCGCACGCTGTCCATGTCGCCGAAATCGAAGTGCGCGAAGCCGGGTGCGAACGGCCCGAAGCCGGCGCGGTAGTCGGGCTCGCTGGAAAAGCCGATGATGGTGCTGGTACGGCCGTGGAAGTTGCCGCGTGCCACCAGGATCTGGGCGCGGCCGTCGGCGATGCCCTTGGCGCGGTAGCCCCAGCGGCGCGCGCACTTGATCGCGGTTTCCACCGCTTCGGCGCCGGTGTTCATCGGCAACGCGCGGTCAAAGCCGGCGATCTTGCACAGCTTTTCCAGGAAGGGGCCGAGCGTGGTGCCGTGGTACGCGCGTGACGTCACGGCGACGCGGGAGAGTTGGCGCGTGGCAGCGGAGACCAGGCGCGGGTGCAGGTGGCCGTGGCTGACGGCCGAATACGCGCTCATCATGTCGATGTAGGCGCGGCCTTCGACGTCCCACACCATGCAGTCGCGGGCGCGGTCGACGACGACCGGCACCGGCTGGTAGTTGCGGGCCCCGTAGCGGGCTTCCTTGCCAATGAAATCCTGGGTGACGGAAGAGTTGCAGGCGTCCATGATTCGTTTCCTGTAGCGATCAGGAAAGTCTAGGCCGGCGCTGCTGCCACGGGCGTGAATCGCGCTGCCGGGCACGGCGGCAACGGCATCAATCTCGGGAGTTCACTTCCGAATCGGAAGTGGCGTAGGACGGCGCTTATTTGGCCGGGACCGGGAAGCCACTGAACTCCTTGATGGTCTGCAGCTCGATGTTGGTGACGATTTTCTCGATGCCCAGCGCGGCTTCGTCCATCCAGGCGCTGATGAGCTCGTGGTAGCGGGCCAGGTGGGGGCAGGCCACGCGCACGATGTAGTCGTAGCGCCCACTGATGACCCAGCACGCCACGACTTCAGGGGCCGCCGCCATCTTTCGCTCGAAGCGCTGCACCACGGCCTGGCGCTGGTCCTTCAGCGCGATCTCCGCGAACACCGAGATCTGCTCGCCCAGCGCGGAGCGGCTGACCAGCGCGCGATAACCTTCGATCACGCCTTCGGTTTCGAGCTTGCGCACGCGATTGAGCGTG
>DATHWV010000130.1:0-2608 GCA_035460205.1 Ramlibacter sp. | reverse complement strand
CAAGGGCGAGGAGCATCTGCTGGACCGCCATCCCGAATGGAAGCTGCCTTTCGTGCTGGCGATCTTTTCGCCGTTCGCGCTGTTCCCGCTGTTCATCGGGCGCTGGGGTGCCTTCATCAGCGCGCCGCTGTTCGCGACGTTCCATGGCATGGCGGCATGGCTGCTGTGGGAATCGCGGCCCATGGCGATCGGCATTGCCGCCGTCGCTTTCGTGCTTCCCTTGCTCTGGGGGCTGAATCGGGAGAGCCGGCGCAAAGGGCCGGCCTGGCTGGAATACGCCCGCAACGTCGGCAACGCCGCCGCCGCGGCCATCTTCTTCTGCTTCCTGATGCTGTTTCTAGGCGTGGGCCTGTCCAACGTACCGGAAGCGCGTTGGGGCGCCCCGCTGTTCGCCGGCATCATGTCGCTGGGCCTGGCAGCCATGCTGTCGACGGGCAGGCTCGCGCAGGTGCTGATGATCGTGCTGCGCAGCCTGATGCACTTCGCCTTCATCCTGGCGTTTGCCTACCCCGCGCTGATGAACGTGGTTTCGGACCCCACCAAGGTCGCCTTCACCGTCGCGGGATCGTTCACCGCGCTGGTGGCGTTGTCGCTCTACATGGACAGCCGCGAGACGCGGCGTACCGCGGCCGGTGAAGCCGTCACGCGCTGGTCGCTCTGGCTGGTGGGGCTGGCGCTGCTGGTGATCGTGCCGATCGGCTTGCTGCTGCTGGTGCAGTCCGTTTTTGGCGAGGACTTCCAGACGCAACTGGCGCGCGCCGCGGCCGGTGGGGGCTCACTGGGTGCGGTGCTGTGGTGGGCAGCGCGCCACGGCTTCTTCGCGGCCCTGAAGATCGGCCTGGGCGGGAAGTTCGGCGGCGGCGGCGCAGAGGGACGGGGCTAGGCGCCTGCGCGCCTAACGGCTCGGCGCCCTCGGCTCGACGTCGGTCACGTCGGCGATTTTCCGCCCCGCCTGCACGACCGAGTCCGCACGCGGCGTGCGGCTCTCGCCGTCAGCACGCCGGTACATCGCCTCGAAGCCCTGTCGGGGATGGATCCGGACGATGAAGGGACTCACGGCCTGGCCCGTCAGGCGCGCCCACGCAGCGCGAACGCCCCAGAAAGCGACCATCAGCAAGGCGGCGATGCCGGCGCTGACCGCGAACAGCAGTCCGGCGGCAATCAGGAAAACGCGAAACAGGAAGTTCATGAAGGTCGGCATTGTGTCCCCTCGCGGCCAATAAGCCAATGGCCGGAGTATCGGCTCCGGCCATTAGCTGGGGATTACGAAGCTCAGGTCGTCGCCTCTTCCGGCACCGGCCTGGCATTCCCGAAGTGGAACACGCCGGGTTGGCGGACCGGGTCCACTTCCACCGGGATCACGCTCTTGGGCGGGAAACGCCCTTCCAGGATCAGCCTGGACAGCGGGTTCTCGATGCGCTGCTGGATCGCCCGCTTGAGCGGCCGGGCGCCGAACACCGGATCGAAGCCGACCTTGGCCAGTTCCTCCAGCGCTGCAGGCGACACCTCCAGCGTGAGGTCCATCTTGGCCAGGCGCTGCTCCAGGATGCGCAACTGGATGCCGGCGATCTTCGCAATGTGCTTGGCGTCCAGGCCGTGGAACACCACGGTTTCGTCGATGCGATTGAGGAACTCGGGCCGGAAGTGGTTCTTCAACTCGTCCCAGACGGCCTCCTTCACCTCGTCGTAAGGCTTGTTCACCATCGCCTGGATCATGTGCGAGCCGATGTTGCTGGTCATCACGATCACGGTGTTCTTGAAGTCCACCGTGCGGCCCTGGCCATCGGTCAGGCGGCCGTCGTCCAGCACCTGCAGCAGCACGTTGAACACGTCATGGTGGGCTTTCTCGACTTCGTCGAGAAGGATCACGCTGTACGGCTTGCGTCGCACGGCTTCAGTAAGGTAGCCGCCCTCTTCATAGCCCACATAGCCGGGCGGCGCGCCGATCAGGCGTGCCACCGAATGCTTCTCCATGAACTCGCTCATGTCGACGCGGATCAGGTGCTCCTCGCTGTCGAACAGGAAAGTGGCCAGCGCCTTGCACAGCTCGGTCTTGCCGACGCCCGTGGGGCCGAGGAACAGGAAGGAGCCGGTCGGCCGGTTCGGGTCGGACAGGCCGGAACGCGAACGGCGGATCGCATTGGCTACCGCGGCGATCGCTTCATCCTGCCCCACCACCCGCTGGTGCAACTTGTCTTCCATCACCAGCAACTTCTCGCGCTCGCCCTGCATCAGCTTGGACACCGGGATGCCGGTAGCGCGCGCCACGACCTCGGCGATCTCCTCGGCACCGACCATCGTACGCAGCAGCTGTGGGCGGCCGCCGTCCTTCGCGTTCTTCGCCTTGCCCGATTCCGCCGCCTGCGCGTCCTTGAGCTTCTTCTCCAGTTCAGGCAGGCGTCCGTACTGCAGCTCGGCGACCTTGTTGAAGTCGGCCTTGCGGGTGTACTCCTCGATCTCGCGGCGCAGCTTGTCGATCTCTTCCTTCACCTCGGCGCTGCCTTGCGCCTGGGCCTTCTCGGCTTTCCAGATCTCGTCGAGATCGGCGATCTCCTTCTGCAGGCGGCCGATTTCCTCGTCGATCAGTGCGCGGCGCTTCTTCGAGGCT
>DATHWV010000129.1:0-7807 GCA_035460205.1 Ramlibacter sp. | reverse complement strand
TTTTCCATTGCGTCCGCAGCCTTGGCATCCTTTTTGGCCGCCTGGCCGGCCTGGGCGCGCTGGCTGGCGCTGCGCGGGTCGGCCGCCTGGACCTGCTGGCCGCCGGGGCAGGGCTTGTTGCTGTAGCTGTCGCCGCAGCGGTAGATTTCCTCGGCTGTGGCGCCCGGCGCGGCCACCATCAAAGCGGCGCACGAAAGCGCCATCGCAAGCTTCCCGTTCATCGTCTCTCCTCCCTGGTAGCTCTCAGACGCCCTCGGGTCGGGGCGGTTTGGGCCGCGGCGGCTTGTGCGTGTGCGCCAGCAGCGTGGCCTTTTCCATCTCGCCTTCCAGCATCGCCGGCACGGCCTTGAGCGTACGGGTGATGCATTCCTCGATCGCCGTGCGTTGGTCGGGCGCGGGTTTCTGCAGCACCCAATTGACCACTTCGGATTTGACGCCGGGGTGTCCAATGCCCAGCCGCAGGCGCCAGTAGTCGCCGGTGCCCAGCTGCGCATGGATGTCGCGCAGGCCGTTGTGACCCGCGTGGCTGCCGCCGAACTTGAGCTTGGCCTGCCCGGGCACCACGTCGAGTTCGTCGTGCACGACCATGATTTCCTCCGGCGCGATCTTGAAGAATCGGGCGAGCGCAGCGACCGACTTGCCCGAGAGGTTCATGAAGGTCTGCGGCTGCAGCAGCCAGAGGGTCTGGCCGTGCACCGAGGTGCGCGCCACCTTGCCGTGGTAGCCCTTGTCCGAAACCAGGTTCACCTTGAGCTCGCGCGCAAGCTCATCCACCCACCAGAAACCGACGTTGTGGCGCGTGGCTTCGTATTCGGAACCCGGGTTGCCCAAGCCGACAAACAGTTTGATCATGGGTGGGGATTATGGCAACGCACAAAGCAAAACGGCCCACCGAAGTGGGCCGTTTTGGCGGGGTTGCCTGTGAAGAAGTTACTTCTTGGCGGGCTTGGCAGCGGGGGCCTTGGCGTCCTTGGCCGGAGCAGCCTTGGCGTCCTTGGCATCGCCCTTGGCGGCCGGGGCCTTCGCGTCGGCGGCGGGAGCGGCTGCGTCAGCGGCGGCGGCGGCGCCCGGCTCAGCGGCTTCTTCGCCACCGATCTGGACCACGGAGACCAGCACCGGGTTCACCTTGCCGCGCGTGACGGCAGTGACGCCCTTGGGCAGCGTGATGTCGTTCAGGTGCAGGGACATGCCCTTCTTCATGCCCGACAGGTCCACCTCGATGAACTCGGGCAGGTCGGCCGGCAGGCAGGAGATGTCCAGCTCGGACATCACGTGGTTCACGACGCAGCTGTCGAACTTGACGGCTTGCGATTCCTCGGACTTCACGTAGTGGAACGGCACCTTCATGTGCAGCTTGGTCTTGGCATCCACGCGCTGGAAGTCGATGTGGGTGACTTGCTGCTTGTAGGGGTGGTACTGCACATCACGCAGCAGCACCTTGGCAGCGGCACCGGCCAGTTCCATGTCCAGGATGGTGGAATGGAAGGCTTCCTTCTTCAGGGCGTGCCACAGGGCGTTGTGATCGAGCTCGATCAGCTGCGGCTGGCCGGAGCCGCCGTAAACGATGCCAGGCGTCTTGCCGGTATTGCGGAGACGGCGGCTCGCACCCGTGCCCTGCTTTGCGCGCTCAAAAGCGACGAATTTCATGATTCACTCCAAAAGGAATCCACCGCGACCAGTGGAATCCGGTTCAAAAAAGGGCGGCGCCACACGGCGTGCCCCACTCAATGCCCCAGAACAGGTCTCTAGAAGAGATTTTCCTGGTCCGAGAACAAACTCATCACCGACTCACCCTTGGCGATGCGCTGGATCGTCTCTGCGATCAGCGGCGCCACCGTGAGCTGGCGGATCTTCCTGCACGCGTGGCCGGCATCGGACAGCGGGATGGTGTTGGTCACCACCACTTCGTCCAGCGCAGTGCCCTGGGCGATCCGCTCGATCGCCGGCCCCGAAAAGATCGGGTGCGTGCAATATGCATAAACCTTCTTCGCGCCGCGCTCCTTGAGCACCTCGGCGGCTTTCACCAGCGTGCCCGCGGTGTCGATCATGTCGTCCATGATCACGCAGTTGCGGCCATCGATCTCGCCGATCACGTGCATCACTTCGCTCACGTTCGCCCGCGGGCGGCGCTTGTCGATGATGGCCAGGTCGGTGTTCAGCTGCTTGGCCAGGGCCCGGGCCCGCACCACGCCGCCGACGTCCGGCGAAACCACGATCAGGTCCTCGTAATTCTTGGACCGCACATCCGACAGCAACACCGGCGACGCGTAGATGTTGTCCACGGGAATGTCGAAAAACCCCTGGATCTGGTCCGCGTGCAGGTCCATCGTCAGCACCCGCGACACACCCACCGTCTGCAACAGGTTGGCCACCACCTTGGCCGAGATCGGCACGCGCGACGAGCGCGGGCGGCGATCCTGGCGGGCGTACCCGAAATACGGGATTACCGCGCTGATCCGCTCGGCCGATGCGCGCTTGAGCGCGTCGACCATGATCAGCAGTTCCATCAGGTTCTCGTTCGTCGGCGCGCAGGTCGACTGCACGACGAAAACGTCCCGGGCCCGCACGTTGGTGTTGATCTCGACGGTGACTTCACCGTCGGAAAAACGCCCTACGCTCGCGGCACCCAGCGAAATGCCCAGGTGGCCTGCGATCTCCGATGCCAACGCCGGATTGGCGTTGCCGGTGAAAACCATGAAATCGGGATGTGGAACAACCTGCATGACCGGTCCCAGCGAAAAAAGTTCTTGCCTCTACGTCGAGCGTCGCGACACGCGCACCGCGTGTCGCTCTCTAGTTTTGGCAGGGGAGGAAGGATTCGAACCTTCGCATGCTGGAATCAAAATCCAGTGCCTTAACCAACTTGGCGACTCCCCTACACAGGTCGACGGCTGAAATCAGCCGCCCACCGAATCGTCGCTGGGTGCCCATCCCACCAGGGGATGAACCTCCAAATTACCGCATGTCCGCACCTGCCAGCCTTCCGGTGCTGCCGGCAGGACCCGATTTCCGGGTCCGTCTACTGGCAATTGCGCAAAAACCGCGCTCCCCGAGCCTGTCATCCGCCCCGAAAGGCCCTGTGAAGCCAGCCATTCGAGGGCCTGGGTGACGCCCGGGCAAAGCCTTTGCGCAACCGGCTGCAAGTCGTTGTGGCCAAAGCCCCACGGGTTTGCAGCAAAGCCTGAAATTATAGCAGCCTGAGTGTCCCGCTTCAGGGCCGGGTCACCAAAGATCGGCGCAGTGGGCAGGCCTTGCGGCGGCTTGACCACCACAAAACGGGCCTGCGGCAGGTCCAGCGGCGCCAATTCCTCCCCGATGCCCTCCACCCAGGCGTTGCGCCCGCCCAGGAAGAACGGCACGTCCGCGCCCAGGCCGAGGCCGATTTTCGACAGTGCAGGCAGGGACAGGCCCAAACCCCAGAGGCGATTGAGCGCCAGCAGGCAACTGGCGGCGTCCGAGGAGCCGCCGCCCATGCCGGCTTGCTCGGGCAGCCGCTTTTCGATCGAAATGTGCGCGCCCAAGGTGGTGCCCGAGGCCGCTTGCAGGGCGCGGGCGGCGCGCAGCACCAGGTCGTCGGGGGGCAGCGCGCGGGTCAGGTCTTCCCGGCTGAGGGCTCCCTGGGGCCTGGGTTCGAAGTGCAGCACGTCGCACCAGTCGATGAGCATGAATGCCGACTGCAACAGGTGCATGCCATCCGCGCGGCGGCCCGTCACGTGCAGGAACAGGTTCAGCTTGGCCGGTGCCGGGACGTCGTACAGGGCCTTCATCGGTCCAGGGCCACCCGCAGGTCGGCTATCGGCGCAGGCTCGGTGCGGCGCGCGGCCAGCCGGCCCTGGGCGAGTTGCGAAAGGTCGGCCTGCCAACCCGGCACCGGCGTATTCGTTCCGCGCAGCCAGTCGAACAGCGCTGCAATCGGGATAGCTGAACCGGTGGCCTGCACGACGAGCGCGTCCACCGATTCGAACTCGCGCGCCTGCCCGCCGTTGCGCAACGTCGCTGAGCGAGGGGTCCAGGCCAACTGGGCGACGGTGCCGCCCAGCGGGCTGAGCAGCGTCAACTCACCGGTGGCGGCGCTGCCCTTGAGTTCGAAGCCGGCCGAGAAGGACTGGCTCTGGTTGCCTTCCACCTGCAAGGCCAGCCGTCCGGACCAGGGGCCGTCGGTCCCGCCGGCGGGTGCGGTTGCCCGCGGTGGGCTGGCGCAACCCGTGGCCAGCGCGGCCAGCAGCAGTGCCGCCAGCCAGCGGGAGCACCAAAGTTTTGCCCGGCCAGGGCTCATGGCTTGACCCGCAGTCGCTTGAGCGTCTCCAGCAACGTCTCGTTTTCGGCGTTCAGGAGCAGGCCTTCCTTCCAGATTGCCTGGGCGCGCTCGCGCTGCCCCAGGCTCCACAGCACTTCACCCAGGTGGGCGGCGATGTCGGCGTCCGGGCGCGCCTTGTAGGCGATGTCCAGGATGCGCAGTGCTTCGCCCCGGTTGCCCATCCGGAATTCCACCCAGGCCAGGCTGTCACTGATGAAAGGATCGTCGGGCGCGAAGGTGAGCGCCTTCTGGATCAGCTCTTTCGCCTCGGGCAGGCGAATGTTGCGGTCCGCCAGCGAATAGCCCAGCGCGTTGTACGCCGCGTGGTATTCCGGCTTGGCCGCGATCACCTTGCGCAGCAGCCGCTCCATGTCCGCCAGGTTGTTCATCTTCTCGGCGAGCATGGCCTGTTCGTACACGAGGTCGGCATCCAGCGGGGGCTTGGCCGTGGCCTGCGCGAGCAGCTCGTAGGCGCCCTTGTACTGCTTGTGGTCGCGCAGCAGCTGCACCTCGGCGGTGAGCTTCATCCGTGCATCTTCCGGCGTGCGCTCGGGCAGCGAGCGCAAAAGCTTGCGCGCCTCGTCCAGCTTGCCCTGGCGCGCCAGGATGGAGGCGCGCCGGTGCTGCGCCGCGACGAGGTCCTGCGGGTTCTCGATGCGGTCCAGCCAGGCCCCGGCCATCGCATAGTCCTTGCGCCGTTCGGCGATGCGCGACAGCGACATGTAGGCCTGCGCCAGGCCGCGGCTGCGCTCTTCGCCGCTGCGTTGCTCCTGCGCCAGGCTGATGTAGCGCTTGAGCGATGTCTCGGCCGCCGCGTCCTGGTTGTCCTGCAGCTGGAGCGTGCCTTGCACCAGCCAGGCTTCGGGGTAGTCGGGCTTTTCGGCGGTGACCACCTGCAGCTGCTGCGAGGCTTCGGCATAGCGCTGCGCATCGAGCAAGGCGCGGGCATAGCCCATGCGCAACTCGGGCAAAGGCCTGGCGTCGATGTAACGACGCACGATGGGCTCGGCTTGCGGCACCTTCGGGTCCATCAATTCCAGCGCCAGCAGCACCGGGCCTTCGGCCGCAGGTGAAAGCGCCTGCCCGCGCCGCGCGGCTTCCAGCGCCCCCGGCGTGTCGCCGGCGGCCAGCCGCAGGCGGCCCACGGCGGTCCAGGCGGCAGGACCCGTCTCCGGTTTGGACAGGTAGTCGGCCAGGCCCTGTTCGACCGCCGCCGCTGCCAGCTTCTTGTCGGTGACGCGCGAGTAGGTGCGGGAAATCGCCCCGAGCACGCCAACACGGTCTTTCGCATCCGCCAGCGAGAGCTCGGTCTTCAGCGGTTCGATGCTCTCCGCCACGCGATTGAGCGCGATCAGGATCTGCAGGACGTAGCGGTTCGCCTCTCGCGAAGTGGGCTGGGCCTGCGTCCAGGCGCGCGCGGCCTGCAGCGCCGACTCGCCCGAGCGGGCCTGGAAGGCAACTTCAACCGCACGCTGGTAGAGCGCCGCGTCATTGGTCTTGCGGGCCGCGTCCAGGATCAGGGAATAACCGGCGTTCGGCTCGGTTCCCCGCGCATTCAACTCGCCCAGGAGCAGCTGGTAGAACAGGTCGGCGTCCAGCGCCGTGGGCGCCACGGAACTGTCGGCCGGTGCTGCTTCGGAGGTTTGCGCAGGTGCCGCCTGCGCGAGCGCCAGCAACAGCAATGCGCCGGCCGCAAGGGGGAATGGCTTCATCGAACCATAATAATCCAAGGCCCGCCGCCGCAACCCCACATGCCCGAACTCCCCGAAGTCGAAGTCACTCGCCTCAGCCTGGCCGATCGCATCGCCGGCGCGACCATCCAGTCGGTGCGGCTGGGCAAGCCCCTGCGGTGGCCGCTCGGGATGCCGGCCCAGGCGCTGGTGGGCCGGACGGTGCGTGCGGTGCGCCGCCGGGGCAAGTACCTGTTGCTGGACCTGGATGAGGGCCTATTGCTGTTACATCTGGGCATGTCCGGCAGCCTGAGCTTTGCGGCGCAGCAACCCGCCGCCGGCACGCACGACCACTTCGACATGGCGACCACGCGCGGCGTGTTACGGCTGAACGACCCGCGCCGTTTCGGTGCCGTGGTGTACGCGCCGGGTGAAGACTCGCAACAGGCGACCAAGTTGCTGGGCGGGCTGGGTGTCGAGCCGCTGACCGACGGCTTCGGCCTCGACGCTTTCCATGAGGGCCTCAAGCGGCGGCACGCACCCGTGAAACAAGTGCTGCTGGCAGGCGACCTGGTGGTGGGCGTGGGCAATATCTACGCATCCGAGGCGCTGTACCTGGCGGGCATCCGTCCCACCTTGCGGGCGTCGCGCATCAGCCGCCCGCGCGCCGAAAAGTTGCGCCTGGCCGTTCGCGACGTGCTCACGCGGGCGGTGGCGCGGGGCGGAAGCACCTTGCGAGATTTTTCCAGCGCCGACGGCCAGGCCGGTTACTTCCAGCTCGAAGCCATGGTCTATGACAGGGCCGGTTTGCCGTGCCGTGTGTGCGCGACGCCGATCAAGGCCATTCGCCAGGGCCAGCGCGCCACGTATTTCTGTCCGCATTGCCAGAAATCCTGAACTCTCTCCAATGGCAGGGTGCTATATTCAAAGAGCACTCCGGGGACACAGTGGGTACTTCCTTCAACGAACAATTCGACCAGCACGGCACATGGCGGCGTGAGTTCGCCTTGCGCCTGAAATTGCTCTCCGAATGGCTGAAGGACCACGAGTTGCTGGATTCGGCCGTGGAAGAGCGCTTGCGCCGGCTCGAAACGCAGATGCGTTCCGACAAGGTGATGGTGGCCTTCGTCGCAGAGTTCTCGCGCGGCAAATCGGAGCTGATCAACGCCATCTTCTTCGCCGGTTACAAGCGCCGCATCATGCCGGCCAGCGCGGGCCGCACGACCATGTGCCCGACGGAACTGGGATATGACAGCGATGTGCCGCCCTGCCTGCGCCTGCTGCCGATCGAAACGCGCCTGCAACCGCAAGCCCTCATGGAGTGGCGCGCGGTGCCCGACAAGTGGACCCGCGTCGATCTCGACGTGAACGACCCCGCACAGCTCGCCAAGGCTTTCGAGAAAGTCGCCGAAGTGCGGCACGTGAGCAAGGAGGAAGCCAAAGCCATGGGCTTCTGGCACGACGACGCACCGGGTGACAACCCGATGGTGAACGCCGAAGGCAAGGTGGAAGTGCCCAAGTGGCGCCACGCCCTCATCAACATTGCGCACCCGCTGCTCAAGCAGGGCCTGGTCATCCTCGACACCCCGGGACTGAACGCGATCGGCGCCGAGCCCGAACTGACCGTCAACCTGATCCCGCAGGCCCATGCCGTGGTGTTCATCCTGGCGGCCGACACGGGCGTGACGAAGTCCGATCTTTCGATCTGGCGCGAGCACCTCATCACCGAAGAGGACAACATCGATTCGCGGCTGGTCGTGCTCAACAAGATCGACACGATGTGGGATTCGCTGAGCACGCCGGTGCAGGTGCAGGCCCAGATCGACCGCCAGCGTGCGAT
>DATHWV010000128.1:0-13954 GCA_035460205.1 Ramlibacter sp. | reverse complement strand
GCCCCGGGGGTGGCGGCCTTGAGCAGCCGGTACTGGCGGTTGTCCACACGCGCGTAGTTGGCCAGCTCGCTCAGGTCGCGGCACAGCAGCGTGAGGTGGTGCTTGTCGTCGACGCCGCGGATCTGGCGCAGGCGGTCGGCGGCGGCCTTGTCGTCCAGGTGGCACGCGAGGGCGTAGCTGGAGTCGGTTGGCACGGCGACGACGCCGCCTTTTTCCAGCAGGGCCACGGCCTGCTTCAGCAGGCGGGCCTGCGGGTTCTCGGGATGGACTTCGAAGTACTGTGCCATGGCGTTTGGGTGGCTAGGCTTCCACTGGTTCCAGCCTGACGCGGCTCTCGCGCACCGTCAGCCAGGCGCCGCCGGCGCCGCAGACGGCGATCATCACCATGCCGATCATCGACCAGCCGTCGGGCACATGCGAGAACACGATCCAGCCGCCCAGCATGGCGAAGGCGATCTGCGAATAAAGGTAAGGCGTGAGTGTGGCGGCCGGTGCGCGCTGGTAGGCCAGGTTCAGCATGAAGTGGCCCACGGTGGCCATGAAGCCCATGAAGCAGAGCGCGGCCCACAGCCACCACACCGGGAGCATCGTCCACACGAAGGGCAGCGCCAGCGACGCGAGGAGCGTGCCCACCCAACCGGTGTACAGGTGCATGGTCACCGGGTCTTCGGTGCGCGCGAGCTTGCTGGTCAGGACCTGGAACCAGGCGTTGGTGCCCACCAGCCCCAGCGGCAGCAGGCTGGCCCAGTGGAACGCTTCGCCGCCGGGCCGGATGATGACCAGCGTGCCGATGAAGCCACCGGTCACCAGCACCCAGCGCATGGGCGAGACCTTTTCCTTGAGCACCGTCGCCGCCAGCACCGTGATGACCAGCGGCGCGATCATCACGATGGCGGTGAACTCGCCGACCGGCATGTACTTCAGGCTGGCGAAGGCGAACAGGCTACTGGCCAGCAGCAGCACGCCGCGCAGCACCTGGAAGCGCGGGTGCAGCGTGCGCCACACCGACATGCCGCGCACCGGCACCACGGCAATCGTGGTCGCGATGGCCTGGAAGGCATAGCGGAACCACAGCGCCATCAACAACGGCACCGAGGCGCTGATGAACTTGGTGGTGGTGTCCAGCGCGGAAAAGCAGGCGGCGGCCGCGACGACCAGGCCGATGCCGGCCAGCGACGAGTGCCCGGACAGCGCAGGCGTTCGTGGCGCGCCGGCCTTCACTGGATGCGGTCGGCCAGCACTTCCCACACCGGCGTCAGTTCCCCGGGCAGGAAGGGCAACTGGCCCAGGTCGGTGTGGCTTTCGCCGGGGCTGTGGAAATCGCTGCCGCGGGAGGCGGCCATGCCATATTCGCGCGCGGCTTCGGCGTAGGTGACGTACTCGGCCGCGGTATGGCTGCCGGTGACCACTTCCACGCCGCGTCCGCCATGCGCCTTGAATTCGGTGAAGAGCGCGAATTCCTCGTTGGGGGTGAAGCGGTAGCGCGCCGGATGGGCGATCACCGCCATGCCGCCGGCCCGCGTGATCCATTGCACCGCGGGCCCCAGCGAGGCCCAGCGGTGCGACACATACCCGGGTTTGCCTTCCACCAGGAAGCGGCGGAAGACTTCGTTGGTGTCGCGGCACACGCCGCTTTCCACCAGGAAGCGCGCGAAGTGCGTGCGCGAAATCAGCTCCGGGTTGCCCACGTACTGCAGGGCGCCTTCGTAGGCGTCCTTGATGCCGACTTTGGCAAGGCCTTGCGCCATTTCACGCGCGCGTGCCTCGCGCCCGCCGCGGGTTTGCAGCAGGCCGCGCAGCATCTCGGGATCGTCCGCGTCGAAGCCCAGGCCGATGATGTGCACGGTCTGGTCGGCGAAGGTGACGGAAATTTCGGTGCCGGTGAGGTACTTCATGCCGTGGCTGCGCGCGGCGGCGGCCGCACGGTGCTGGCCGCTGATCTCGTCGTGGTCGGTGAGGGACCACAGCTCGACGCCATTGGCCGCGGCGCGGGCCGCCAGTGCTTCGGGCGTCAAGGTGCCGTCGGACACCACGGAGTGGCAGTGCAGGTCGGCGTTGAGGATGGACACGCCCCGATTTTAGGCCGCGAGGCATTCCCCGCGTGCCCGTACGTGTCAGTTGCCACTTCCGCTCAGTTCAACGCGCCGGCTTCCTTGCGGATGTCTTCCACGGTGGTGAGCGCGCAGGCGATGGCCACCCGCAGCCCCTGCACGATCTCCTCCAGCCGCATCGACGGCTGCCCTTGCGCCGGCAGCCAGGGCACATGCACCAGCCCGCCCCGCGTGCGGGCCAGGTCATGCCGTGTCGCCAACTCATGCATCAGGCCATAGAACACGTGATTGCAAACGAAAGTGCCCGCCGTCTGCGACACCTCGGCATTGATGCCCTCGGCCAGCAAATTGGCGAGCATGGCCTTGATCGGCAAGGTCGTGAAGTAAGCGGCCGGCCCGCCGGCGACGACCGGCGTGTCCACCGGCTGGGCGTGGGCGTTATCGGGGATGCGCGCGTCGTTGACGTTGATTGCGACGCGCTCGAGCGACAGCGCAGCCCGGCCGGCGGCCTGGCCGGTGCAGATGACGAGCGCAGGGTGATGCCGGTGCACCAGGTCGCGCAGCACCTCGAGCGAACGCTCGAACTGGGTCGGCAGTTGCGCACCGATGAGCCGGTGGCCCGCGACCATGCGGCCATGCAGCGCTTGCGCGGCCATCCAGCTCGGGTTGAGGTCGGCGCCGCCGAAAGCATCGAAGCCAGTGACGAGGACGCTCGGAATGCGGTGCACGCCTACATCGAGAGGGGATACCATGGTTTCACTGTACCGCAGGGTGGCTGGTACAAACATGCGAAGACCAAGGAGCACACCATGCGCTGGGAAGGCAATCGTGAATCAAGCAACGTCGAGGACGTGCGCGGCAGCGGCGGCGGTGGCGGGTTCGGCCTCGGCGGCCGCAGCATCGGCATCGGGACCATCGTCATCGCGTTGGTCGGCGGCGCCATTTTCGGCATCAACCCGCTCACCATCCTCGGCGTGCTGACCGGCGGCGGCGGACCCGCGCCCGTGCAGCAAGGCCCCGCGCCCGCGCCGCCGGCGGGCGACAAGGGCGCGCAGTTCGTCTCGGTCGTGCTGGCCGACACCGAAGACGTATGGACGGCATTGTTCAAGAGCGGCGGTGCCACCTACCACGCGCCCAAGCTCGTGCTGTTCCGCGGTGGTGTGCAAACGGGCTGCGGGACCGGCCAGAGCGCCATGGGCCCGTTCTACTGCCCGGCCGACAAGAAGGTTTACATCGACCTGAACTTCTACGACACGCTGCGCACCCGCCTGGGCGCGCCGGGCGAGTTCGCGCAGGCTTATGTGATTGCGCACGAGGTGGGTCACCACGTGCAGGACGAACTGGGCATCACCGCCAAGGTGGATGGGATGCGTTCACGCCTCAACCAGACGCAGGCCAACGCGCTGAGCGTCCGGGTCGAGTTGCAGGCCGACTGTTTTGCCGGCGCGTGGGCGCACCACTCGCAACAGGGCAAGCAATGGCTGGACCCGGGCGATATCGAGGCCGCCATGAATGCCGCTGCCAAGATCGGCGACGATGCGCTGCAGAAATCCTCCGGCCGGGGCGCGGTGGTCCCCGAAAGTTTCACCCACGGCTCCAGCGCCCAGCGGCAGAAGTGGTTCAGCACCGGATACCAGACCGGTAGCGTCAAGGCTTGCGATACCTTCGCCAGCCGCGACCTGTAGAAATTAGTGCTCGTTTAGGGCGAGGCGGGCCGGATGGCCCGGTCCGGGCGGGGACGCCCGGGCTGAAACACGGCTGTCACCCGCAAAATGCGACAATAGAAGGCTAGATGCCTAGTTCCTTCTCCAATTTGTCGCTGGCGGCCCCGCTGGCACGCGCCGTAGCCGAAATGGGCTATGAGTCCATGACCCCCATCCAGGCGCAAGCCATTCCGGTCGTCCTGACCGGCAAGGATGTCATGGGCGCGGCCCAGACGGGCACCGGCAAGACGGCTGCGTTTTCGCTGCCGCTCCTGCAACGCCTGCTCAAACACGAAAACGCTTCGACCTCGCCCGCGCGCCACCCGGTGCGCGCGCTGGTGCTGCTGCCCACGCGAGAACTCGCCGACCAGGTGGCCCAGCAAGTCAAGATGTATGCCAAGTACACCAACCTGCGCAGCACGGTGGTGTTCGGTGGCATCGACATGAAGCCGCAGACGGCCGAACTGAAGAAGGGCGTCGAAGTCCTGGTGGCCACGCCGGGCCGCTTGCTCGATCACATCGAAGCCAAGAACGCGGTGCTGAACCAGGTCGAGTACGTGGTGCTCGACGAAGCCGACCGCATGCTGGACATCGGTTTCCTGCCGGACCTGCAGCGCATCCTTTCCTACCTGCCCAAGCAGCGCACCACGCTGCTGTTCTCCGCGACGTTCTCGCCCGAGATCAAGCGCCTGGCCAACAGTTACCTGAACGACCCGGTCACCATCGAAGTGGCCCGGCCGAACGAGACGGCCTCCACCGTCGAACAGCATTTCTACAGCGTGCCGGACGAGGAAAAGCGCCATGCGCTCAAGCAGATCGTCCGCCAGCGCGGCCTCTCGCAGGCATTCGTGTTCGTCAACAGCAAGCTCGGTTGCGCGCGGCTGGCCCGCTCGCTCGAACGCGAAGGCATGAAGACCACGGCACTGCACGGCGACAAGAGCCAGGACGAGCGCCTGAAGGCGCTGGCCGCATTCAAGGCCGGTGAAGTGGACCTGCTGGTCGCGACCGATGTCGCCGCCCGCGGCCTGGACATCAAGGACGTGCCCGCCGTTTTCAACTTCGACGTGCCGTTCAACGCAGAAGATTACGTGCACCGCATCGGCCGCACCGGCCGCGCCGGCGCATCGGGCCTGGCCGTGACGTTCGTCTCGCCCACTGACACCCGGCTGGTGGGCGACATCGAGAAACTGCTCAAGCGCAAGATCGAACTCGAAGCCATCGAGTTCGACGAAGACAAGCCGCGTGGCCGCATCAACGACGGCCGCCGCGCCTGGCGCGAAGCCGGCGAAGTGGGCGACCCGCGCGACGTGCTGGACACCCCGCGCGAGCGCGCGCCGCGTCCGCAGCGTGAATACCGCGCCCCCGCGGCGCCGCGCGACCCGTTCTTCGACCAGCCTTACGAGGCCCCTGCCACCGAAGCGCCGCCGGCCTGGGAAGCAAACGCCAAGCCCGCCACCAGCCGCGTGTCGAGCAACATCAAGCCCAAGCGCAAGGTGGCGGCGCTGTTCAAGGCTGAGCAGACCTGAACTGCGAACCGGGCGTTACTCGCCCGGCGCCTGCGCCTGTTCGCACTTCACCTGCACCGGCGGGCTCGCCCCGCCATCGAGCCGCAGCGCCGTGAGGCAACCGCCCCACACGCAACCTGTGTCCATCGAGATGATGTCCGGCCGCTGCAGGAAGCCCAGCGTGGACCAGTGGCCGAACGCGATCGTCGTGCCCGCGGTCTTGCGTCCCGGCACGTCGAACCAGGCCAGGTAACCGGGCGGCGTGGCGTCCAGGCCGCCTGACGTTTTCAAGTCCATCTCGCCTTCCGGCGTGCAGAAGCGCAGCCGGGTCAGTGCATTCACGATCACGCGCAAGCGGTTGTAGCCCTCCAGTGAGTCGTCCCACCGCGCCGGCAGGTTGCCGTACATGTGCGCGAGGAAGTCTCCAAGGTGCGGCCCCTGCAGCACGTGCTCCACTTCAGCCGCCAGCCGCAGGGTCTTCACAACATCCCATTGCGGCAGCACGCCGCCGTGCACCATCAGCACGCCGTGTTCATGCATTGCCATGCGCTGGTGGCGCAGCCAGTCGAGCAGCGCCTTGCGGTCTGGCGCCTTCAGCACCGTGTCCATGGTGTCGTTGCGGTGCGGCGCGCGGTCGCCATGCGCCACCGCCAGCATGCTGAGGTCGTGGTTGCCCAGCAGGGAGCGGGCCGAGTCGCCAAAGCCCATGAGCCGGCGCAGGACCGCGCCCGACTCCGGCCCGCGGTTCACCAGGTCACCCAGCAGGTAGAGCGTGTCGCGGCTGGGTGAGAACGCGATCTTCTCCAGCAAGCGCCCCAGCGCAGCGTCGCAGCCCTGCACGTCGCCGATCAAGTAAAGTGCCATGGTGTTTGATTCTCACCCCGATTCATGGAAATCCTGCTGATCGCGCTGTTGACGGTGCTCAACGGCGTGTTTGCCATGTCGGAGATGGGCCTGGCTTCCAGCCGCAAGGCACGGCTGCAGGCCATGGCCGAAGACGGGGACAGCGGCGCGGCCGCCGCGCTGAAGCTGATGGAGACGCCCACGCGCTTCCTGTCCACCGTGCAGGTGGGCATCACTTCCATCGGCGTGCTCAACGGCATCGTGGGCGAGGCCGCGTTCAGCGCCTCGCTGGCGGAATGGCTGCAGACCTTTGGGCTGGGCGTGCGCCCATCGGGATACGTGGCAACCGGCATCGTCGTCACCGTCATCACTTTCATCACCATCATCTTCGGCGAGCTGGTGCCCAAGCGCATCGGCCAGCTGTACCCCGAGACGACTTCGCGCCTGCTGGCCAAGCCCATGAGCTGGCTCGCCCGCGCTGCGGGGCCGTTCGTCAAGCTGCTGACGGTGACGACGCTCGCCGTCCTCAAGCTGCTGCGCATCGACACCACCATCGGTCGCGGCATGACCGAGGAAGAAATCGCCCACAGCCTGGAAGAGGGCGTGGATGCGGGCGTGATCGAGCAGCACGAGCGCCAGATGGTGCAGAACGTGTTCCACCTGGACGACCGGCCGCTCACCTCGATGATGATCCCGCGTTCCGACATCGAATGGCTGGACGCCGGCGTGGGCGTGGCCCAGGCGCTGCGCCAGATCGGCGAGGGCGGCGCGCATTCCTGGTACCCGGTGTGCCGCTCGTCGCTCGACGACGTGGTCGGCGTCGTGAGCGTGGCGCGCCTGCTGGCGCTCGGGCCGCAGCCCGACGCGCTGGTCGAGGAGCATGTCACCCCGGCGCTGTTCGTGCCTGAGACGCTGAGCGGGATGGAACTGCTGGAGCAGTTCCGCGCGCGTTCCGGCCGCATGGTGTTCGTCGTCGATGAGTACGGCGTGGTGCAGGGCCTGATGACGCCGCATGACCTGCTCGAGGCGATCACCGGCGAGCTGCAGCCCGGCGCGCAGGCGGATGCGTGGGCCACGCAAAGGGAGGACGGCTCATGGCTGCTCGACGGCCTCATGCCGGTGGCCGAACTCAAGGCCCGCCTGGAGATTCGCGACCTCCCCGACGAGGACAAGGGGCGCTACAACACCGTGGCCGGCTTGCTGATGTCGATCTCCGGTCACCTGCCCGGCGTGGGCGAGCGGATCGACTGCGCCGACTGGCGCTTCGAAGTCGTGGACCTCGACGGCAAGCGCATCGACAAGGTGCTGGCGATGGCCCGTGCGCCGCAGGAAGCGACCCATGTCTGACGCCGTCTATTACGAAAAACCGGCCCTGCTGGACCGCGAGAAGCACCGCCGGCGCCGTGTCGGCGCGAGCACCAGCTTCGCGTTTGCCCGCAAGGCCAATTCGCTCTACCTGGCAGGCGTGGAGTTCGCCGAAGCCTGCAAGGAGTACGCGATCGTCTTCACGCGCGGCGCCAACCAGGCCGTCGCGCCGGTGGCCATGCTGGGCCTGCGCGCCCGCGAGAACCTGTTCGTCGACGACAAGGGGCAATGGAGCGGCAGCTACATCCCTGCCTTCGTGCGGCGTTATCCCTTCGTCCTGGCCGAGTTGCCGGGGCAGCGCATGGGCGTATGCATCGACGAGGCCTTTCCAGGCATCGGCGAGAAGGAGGGCGAGGCGCTCTTCGACGCCCAGGGCAATGTGACGCCCTTCCTGCAGAACGCGCTGGACTTCCTCAGCCGCTACCAGCAGGAGTACCTGCGCACCGAGGCGTTCTGCCGGCGGCTGGACCAGGCAGGCCTGTTCCGGGAGATGAATGCCAAGGCGGACCTGGTCGATGGCCGCAGCTTCACCGTGGGCGGCTTGCTGGTGGTGGACGAACAGAAGTTGATGGCGCTGCCCGACGCGGTCGCGCTTTCGCTGTTCCGCGCGGGTGAATTGCACCTGGTGTCGCTGCACCTCATGTCGCTGGGCAACATGAAGTCGCTGGTGGACCGGATGGCCCAGCGCGCGTCGCCGCTCACGCCGGCACCCAAGCCGGCCTAAACCGGGAGCGCGGCTGCGAAGCGGCTGCCGTCGATCACTTCCACGGCGCCGTCGTCGACCAGCTTCTGCAGCAAGCCGTCGACCTGCTGGCTGCCCATCTTCGACGTCGCCAGGATCCAGCGGCGGTTGACCGGGCGATGGCTCATCACGGACAGGGTGCGCAGCACCGCTGCGGTCTTGCTGGCCTGGGGCAGTTCCGGCCAGTGCTTGAGCTTGTAGATCAGCCCGTCGCCTTCCAGCTTGGAGTCACCGGCTTCCTTCGGGAACAGGCTGATGTCGGAGAACGAGGTGCTCGTTTTCCGGGCCCACTGGAAGAGGGTGTCGCGAATGGATGGCAGCGCGGTGAACATGCTGCCAAGTCTCGGACCCGGCGGCGTTGGCGCCCTAGGTAAAACGTTCGCGCGCCCTTAGGGAATTTGCCTAACTGTTGGGCTCAGGTTCGCAGCCAGCCTACGCTGGCGATGCCCAGTGCGGTGAGTGCGAACGAGCCCAGCATGTGGGCAGCTGCGGTCGCGAGCGCCCAGGTGACCTGGCCCCGCTGCAACTGGTCCACCACCTCCGCAGAGAACGTGGAGAAGGTGGTGAGCCCGCCCAGGAAGCCGGTGATGATGAAGAGCCGGTATTGCGGCGGCAACTGCGGCATGTCCGCCAGCAGCGCGATGGCCACGCCCACGAGGTAGCCGCCCAGCAGGTTGGCGGCGAGCGTTCCGAGAGGCAGCGCCGGGGACAGCGGGTTGAACCGGCCGGCCAGCACCCAGCGCAGCAGTGCGCCCAGCGAAGCGCCGGCGCAGATGGAAACGATGGATGCGAACATGGGCGCTATCCTAGCCGCATGACTTCCCGCCGCCAGCTCCTCGCCCTGTCCGCTGCCGCCGCCTTGCCCGGCTTGGCATGGCCGCAGCAATTTCCGTCCAGACCCCTGAAGATCGTCGTGCCCAACGCCGCGGGCGGCGCCGCCGACATCACGGCCCGCACCGTGGGCCAGCGCCTGTCGGCGACGCTCGGCCAGAGCGTGGTGATCGACAACCGGCCCAGCGCCGGCGGTGTGGTGGCGGGCGAACTGGTGGCTCGCGCCGAGCCCGATGGCCACACGCTGCTGCTGGTGTCCAGCGGCACGGCCGTGACGGCGGCGCTGTTCAAGGCGCTGCCATTCGACACGCTCGCGGACTTCGCTCCGGTCTCGATGCTGGCCACGTTCGACCTGGGAATCGTGGTCGCGTCCGGCGGGCGCTTCAATGACCTCGCGCAGTTGCTCGCGTGGGCGCGTGCCAATCCGGGCAAGCTGAACATCGGCACGCCGAACATTGGCACCACACAGCACCTGGCGGCCGAGCTGTTCAAGTCCACGGCCGGCATCGACGCGCAGGTCGTCCCTTTCAACGGCACGCCGCCGGTGATCACGGCCCTGCGCGGCGGGCAGATCGACGCGAGCATCGACATCCTGGGGCCCCTGATGGGCCAGATCGGGTCGGGTGCGTTGAAGCCGCTGGCGGTGCTGGGGGCGAACCGTGCACCGCAGCTGCGTGAGGTCCCGGCCGCGCGCGAAAGCGGCGGGCCGCTGGCGAGCTTCGACGTGAGTTCATGGAACGGCCTGGCCGTGCCGGCGAAGACGCCCGCTGCACAGGTGGCGGTGCTCAATCGCCACATCGTGGACGCGTTGGCGCAGCCCGACGTGAAGGCCAGGTTGCTCGAGCTGAACCTGGTCGCGCATTCCAGCACGCCCGCGGGGCTGGGCGCGCACCTGAAGGCCGACACCGAGCGCTGGGTCGGCGTGATCGCGCGTGCCAAAATCCCGCGCCAGTAACAAGGAAGTCGAGATGGAACTGCAGCACATTGGCCTGGTCGGCTACGGCGAGGTCGGCAAGACCTTCGGGGCGGGCCTCAAGCCGCAGGCCGGCATCACCGCCATCGGCGCCTGGGACCTGAAGTTCGCCGCCGGCGCGGCTTCGCAGGCGGCAGAGAAGGCGCATGCGGCGCAGGCCGGCATCACGGCACATGCTTCGATGCGGGATCTTTGCGCGGCAAGCGACCTGGTGATCTCGGCCGTCACGGCATCGAACACGCTCGCGGTTGCGCGGGAGGCAGCGCGCCACATTCGCGCCGGTGCGGTGTTCCTGGACTTCAACTCGGCATCGCCTGGCACCAAACAGGCCGCTGCGGCGGCGATCGAAGCGGCCGGTGCGCGCTATGTCGAAGCCGGCGTGATGACGTCGGTGCCGCCGTACGGCATCAAGGTGCCCATGCTGCTCGGGGGCACGGCCGCCGGAGAGCTCGCCCCCATCCTCGTGGGCTGGGGCATGGATGCCAGGGCCGTGTCGGACCGCTTGGGCGTCGCCTCGGCAATCAAGATGTGCCGCAGCGTGATGATCAAGGGGCTGGAGGCCCTGGTGATCGAGAGCTATGCCACCGCGCGCCGCTATGGTGTGGAAGACCATGTGCTGCCGACGCTGCGCGAAACCTTCCCTTCCATCGACTGGGACAAGCAGGGCGCGTACTTCTTCAGCCGCGTCGTGCAGCATGGCAAGCGCCGCGCCGAAGAGATGCGCGAGGCTGCCAATACCGTGCGCGAAGCGGGCTTCGAGCCCTTCATGTCCGCCGCCATTGCGGACAAGCAGCAGTGGGTGGCGGACCGCGCGAGGGACGGCGTATTCAAGGGCTTGGCGAAAGACGCAACGTGGCAGGCCTACGCGGATCGCCTGCTCGCGGCGAATGACGAACCCGCCCGGGACTGAGGACGCTTCAGCCGCGGGCCGGCGGATGCACGGCCAGTGCCGCGCCGGCGCTTTGCCGGATGAGATCCAGCATCGCCTTTTGCGTGAGCGTCGCGGGCCGCTGCGAACTGGTGGCGATCATCAGCTTGCTCTGCAGCCGCGGCGAGCTGATCGGCCGCATCGTGAAGGCCTTGGGCCGGTTGGACGTCTCCACCGCATTGCGCGACAGGATGGCGCAGCCCGCACCGTCTTCCACCAGGTCCAGGATGGCGGCCACGCCGTCGATCTCCAGCGCGATGGTGGGTCGCAGCCGCAGGTTGGCCAACTCGGCTTCCACCTGCATGCGGATCGCATTGGGTCGGCTGGGAATCACCAGCGGCATCAGGGCGATGTCGCGCAGCGGCACGGCCTTCGCCGACCCGCCGGCCTTGTCGCCGCGGCGCTGCACCAGGAACAGGTCTTCGTCCAACAAGGGTGTGATCTCCACGCCCGGCGAAGGGACCGGGTTGTAGAGCAGCGCGATGTCGAGCCGGCCCTGCGTCAAGGACTCCTGCATGGCCACCGACAGGCTTTCGGTGATCGAGAGCGTTGCTTCCGGCATGCGGCGGCGGAATTCGCGGATGAGCGGCACAGCAAGCACCTTGGCCACGCTGGGCGGCAGGCCCACCGCCACGCGGCCGGCCAGCGCGCCGCGCACACGGCCCAGCTCCTCGCGCGCCCGTTCGACCTGGTGCAGGATGCCGCGGCCGTGCTCGAGCAAGAGCTTCCCCGCTTCCGTGGGCGATGCGCCGCGCCCGTTGCGCGTGAGCAGGGCCTGGCGCAATTCCACCTCAAGCAGGCGCACCTGGCGGCTGAGGGCGGGCTGCGCCACGTCCAGCGCGATGGCGGCGCGCGTGAAGCTGCCCAGCTCAGCCACACGCACGAAATACTCCAGCTGCTTGAGGTCCACGGTAAGGCTTCCAGAATTTGAATAACGTCGTTTGAATTATGCCGAAATGCAATAGCTGATAGTCGCCTTGCGGGATTCACGCGCCGCGGGTGGCGGCGGAGAATCCGCGCATGTCGATCCACGGTATTTCCTCAATGGCGACGCGCCAGGTGCTGGCCGACCTGGCCGCGCAATGGCAGCGGCAATCGGGCGGCAGCGTCACCTTCGAGTCGGTGGGGGGCGTGGACGCGGCGCGCCGCGTCAAGGAGGGCGAGGCCTTCGACGTCGTGGTGCTCGCAGCCGACGCCATCGAGAAACTCGTCGACGCCGGGCGCGTGGTGGCCGGCAGCCAGGTTCCCTTGTTCGACTCGGGTGTGGCGGTGGCCGTGCGCGCGGGTGCTGCGCAGCCGGCCATTGCGACCGAGGACGACGTGCGACGCGCCATCCTGGCCGCACCCACTGTCGGCTACTCGACCGGGCCGAGCGGCGTGGCGCTGGTCAAGCAGTTTGAGCGCTGGGGCATTGCCGATGAAATCCGCGGCCGCATCGTGCAGGCGCCGGCCGGCGTGCCCGTCGGCGCCTTGCTGGCGCGCGGCGAAGTGGCCCTCGCGTTCCAGCAACTGAGCGAATTGATCCACGTCGAGGGCATTGCGGTGGTGGGGCCGCTACCACCCGCCATCCAGATCACGACCACGTTCACAGCAGGTGTTTGCACTGCCTCGCAACACGCGGGCGCAGTGCGCGACCTGCTCGATTTCATGTCGTCGCCGCAAGCGGCCGACGCGACCCGGCGCCAGGGCATGGAGCCTGCCCAGCCTTCCAAGGAAAAATCAAAATGAGCCTCATCATCGATTGCCATGGCCACTACACCACGGCGCCCAAGGCGCTGGAAGCCTGGCGCAACCAGCAGATCGCCGGCATCAAGGACCCGGCCGCCATGCCGAAGGTCGCCGACCTGAAGATCAGCGACGACGAACTGCGCGAGTCCATCGAAACCAACCAGCTGCGCCTGATGCGCGAGCGCGGCAGCGACATCACGCTGTTCTCACCTCGCGCCAGCTTCATGGCGCACCACATCGGCGACTTCAACGTGTCGTCGACCTGGGCGGCGATCTGCAATGAACTGTGCTTCCGCGTGAGCAAGCTGTTCCCGGACCACTTCGTGCCGGTGGCGATGCTGCCGCAGTCGCCCGGTGTCGATCCGAAGACCTGCATTCCGGAGCTGGAGAAGTGCGTCAGGGAATACGGCAATGTCGGCATCAACCTCAACCCCGATCCTTCGGGCGGCCACTGGACCAGCCCTCCGCTGACAGACAAGCTCTGGTACCCCATCTACGAAAAGATGGTGGAGTACGACCTGCCGGCGATGATCCATGTGTCCACCTCGTGCAACCCGGCCTTCCACACGACCGGCGCGCATTACCTGAACGCCGACACCACGGCCTTCATGCAACTGATCCAGGGTGACCTGTTCAAGGACTTCCCCACGTTGCGCTTTTTGATCCCGCACGGCGGCGGCGCGGTGCCCTACCACTGGGGGCGCTTCCGCGGCCTCGCGCAGGAGATGAAGCGCCCGCTGCTCAAGGACCACTTGCTGAACAACGTGTTCTTCGATACCTGCGTCTATCACCAGCCGGGCATCGACCTCCTCAACACGGTGATCCCGGTGAAGAACGTGCTGTTCGCCTCCGAGATGATCGGCGCGGTGCGCGGCATCGATCCCGAGACCGGCAACTACTACGACGACACCAAGCGCTACATCGAGGCTTCGAAGCTTTTGAGCGCGGAAGACAAGCACGCGATCTACGAAGGCAACACGCGCCGCGTGTTCCCTCGTCTCGATGCGCTCCTTAAAGAGAAAGGCAAGTAATCATGTTTGAACTTGGCGTTGTCTATCGCAACATCAAGCGGGCCGACCGCGCGCCCGCCGACAAGCTGGCGCAATACGGCTCGGCCACCGTGCACGAGGCCATGGGCCGCGTGGGCCTGATGAAAACCTACATGCGCCCGATCTATCCTGGCGCGCAGATTTCCGGCACGGCTGTCACGGTTCTGCTGCAGCCCGGCGACAACTGGATGATGCATGTGGCGGCCGAGCAGATCCAGCCGGGCGACATCGTGGTG
>DATHWV010000127.1:0-2906 GCA_035460205.1 Ramlibacter sp. | reverse complement strand
CTGCATCGCACAGGTCGGCGACATTCTCGCGGGCCGTGCGCTGGCCACGCTCGCGCCGGCGCGCCACCGCTTCCGGGCGTGCGGCGTCTTCGGTGAGCGCATGGCGGGCGACCACGCGTTGCAGGTCGGCGCGGACTGACGGCGTCGCTGCGGCTGCTGTGGCTTGGACGGCGTGTCCGGCGGCCGGGGCCGATGCCGCGACGGCCTGCGTTGAAGCCAGCACATCGCCTTCGTTCACCAGGTCACCCGGCGCGAAGAACAGTTCGCCCACGCGGCCGGCCGAAGTGGCGCGCACTTCGTGTTCCATCTTCATGGCTTCCAGGATCACCAGCACATCGCCGGCCTTCACTTCGTCGGCGGGGGCGACCAGCCATTGCACGACTTGGGCCTGGAGGGGGGCGCGGATTTCAGCCATCGGGGCATTGTGGAACAACGCCGGCTTGCCGGTGCGTCATGGGCGTGACACGGCGGGGTGAAGACATAATCGCCCCATGACTTCTCCCCTCGTCCCGCTGATCGAGCTGTACCGCGGCGGCACGCTCGAATGCACGCATTTCGGCGCCGTCGCCGTGGTCGATACCCAGGGCAAGGTGGTGGCGCGTACCGGCGACCCCCATCGGCTCATCTTCACCCGGTCCACCCTCAAGGCGCTGCAGGCGCTGCCTTTCGTGCAGGCCGGCGGCCCGCGGCTGTTTGGCTTCACGCGCGAGAACGTCGCGATGATGTGCTCGAGCCACAGTGGCGAGCCCATGCACGTGGCGCAGGTGGAGGGCATGCTGGACAAGGCGGGCCTGACCTACAAGGCGCTGCAGTGCGGGTGCCATATGCCTTACTTCGTGGACAACGGCGTCGCCCCGGCGCCGGCAAGCTATGACGAGCGCCACAACAACTGCAGCGGCAAGCACGCCGGCTTCCTGGCGCACTGCGTGCAGCAGGGCTGGCCGGTGGGGAACTACCTGGCGCCCGGCCATCCCCTGCAGCAGGCGATTCGCAGCCAGGTGGCGCGCGCCGTGGGGCTGGAGGCCGACGACCTGAAGGCCGGCATCGACGGCTGCTCGGCGCCCAACTACGCAATGCCGCTGTCGCACCTGGCGCGCGGCTATGCGCGCCTGGCCAGCGGCGCAGCCGATGGCGAGTTCGGCGAAAGCTTCGCGCAGTTGTCCGACGCCATGAGTACCCATCCTGACCTGGTCTCCGGCACGCACCGCAGCGACCAGGCCTTCATGCGCGCGGGCCGTGGGGACTGGGTGACCAAGGCCGGTGCGGACGGCATGCAGGCGTTCGCCAGCCGCAGCCGCGGCCAGGCCTTTGCGCTGAAGATTTCCGACGGCAACAAGGTGGCCGTGGGCGCCGCAACGGTGGCGGTGCTGGACCAGCTGGGCTGGCTCGACGCACGGCAGCGCGAGGAGCTGCGACCCTGGCGCTCTGAAGCGATTGCAAATGCGCGCGGCACGCAGGTGGGCGAGCGTAAACCCGCGTTCACGTTGCAATTCGGCGCATAAATTCCGGCAACCTGGGCATTTTTGGCATGGCGCGGCGCAGCCGTCCCGGCTAGGATGTTCCGCACAGAGGAGAAACACAATATGGCTACTACATCCAATCTCGTCGGCAGCTGGTACATGCCCAGCCCGGGCGGCGGCAGCGACCAGGTCGTCATCACCTTCCTGGCCAACGGCACCTTCATGGTGGCCGACAAGGGCGACCACGCGCGCGACCCGAGCGGCACCAGCGGTCTCGAGTACGGCACTTACACCCAGGGTGAAGGCGGGCTGCTGAACCTGACGTTCAGCATCGACACCGACGGTGACTGGGGCCTGTCGCATGCCGGCATCACCGACGCCACGGTGTCCGGCGACACCCTCACCCTGTATGGCGCCGACGGCAACATCCTGGTGGACCGCCTCACTTCGGCGCCCAATTCCATCGTCGGCTCCTGGTTTGCGACGCCCGTCGGCGGCGGCACCGACCAGATCGTCTTCACCTTCCTGGCCGACGGCACCTACCTCATCGCCGACAAGGGCACGGTGGCGCACGACCCCAATGGCACCAGCGGCATCGAGTGGGGCACCTACACCTGGGACGCGGGTACCGGCGCATTCACGTTCACCAACCTGGTCAACACCGATGGCCAGTGGGGGTTGTCGCATTCCAACGGCGAGATCACCACCCTGGTCGTGTCCGGCGATACGCTGACCGCGGGCAACGGGTCCCAGGGGATGCCGTTGACACGCATCACACCCATCGGCTCCTACTTCAACGGCACCTCGGGCAACGACGTGCTCAGCGGCACCTCGTCCAACGACATCTTCTTCGGCTTTGCCGGCAACGACCGCATGGTGGGCCTGGTCGGCAACGACATGATCGACGGCGGCGCCGGCGTGGACACGTCGGCCTACCTGGGCAACCAGGAGGGCTACCTGGTTGCGAGGACGCAGACCGGCCTGTTGGTCACGGCGAAGCTCGGTGGCGAGGAGGGTGTGGACACAATCGCCAATGTGGAGCGCCTGGAGTTTGCCAACGGCCATGTCGCCTACGACCTGGACGGCAATGCAGGCAACGTGGCCCGCATCCTCGGGGCGGTGTTCGGCGCCAGCTTCGTGGAGAACGAGGGCTACGTCGCCATCGGCCTGCAGTACGCCGACAGCGGCATGAGCTTCGAGGCGTTGATGCAACTGGCCCTGAACGTGCGGCTCGGCTCGTCGGTGACCAACCATACGGCGGTGGTCAACCTGCTGTACACCAACGTGCTGCACCACGCGCCGTCCGCATCGGACCTCAACACCTATGTCGGCATGCTCGACAGCCACCAGGTCAGCGTGGTGGGCCTGGGTGTGCTGGCCGCCCAGTCGTCGTTCAACGCCGGCAGCATCAGCCTCCCGGCCCTCACGGCGTCCGGGCTGGACTAC
>DATHWV010000126.1:0-7385 GCA_035460205.1 Ramlibacter sp. | reverse complement strand
GCCCAGGCCGCGACCCTGCCCACCACCAAGTAAGGCGGCGGTCATGACACAAGAACAACCGAAAGAGGGTTTCAACCTCTCACGCTGGGCGCTGGATCACAGGCCGCTGACGCTGTACCTCATGATCGTGCTGCTGCTGCTTGGCACGGTCTCGTACTTCTTTCTCGGCCAGGACGAGGACCCGCCGTTCACCTTCCGTGCCATGGTCGTACGAACCTACTGGCCGGGCGCCACGGCGCAGCAGGTGGCCGAGCAGGTCACCGACAAGATCGAGCGCGCGCTGCAGGAAGCGCCGTACGCCGACAAGATCCGCAGCTACTCCAAGCCGGGTGAGTCGCAGATCATTTTCCAGATCAAGGATTCGTCCAAGCCGGGCGACGTGGCCAACGTCTGGTACACGGTGCGCAAGAAGATCGGCGACATCCGCTTCACGCTGCCGCCCGGTATCCAGGGACCGTTTTTCAACGACGATTTCGGCGACGTTTACGGCGTGATCTACGCGCTGGAGTCCGATGGCGGCTTCAGCTACGCCGAGGTCAAGGGATTTGCCGACGACGTGCGCCAGCAACTGCTGCGCGTGCAGGACGTCGCCAAGGTTGAATTGTTCGGCGTGCAGGACGAGAAGCTCTACGTCGAGATTTCACAGAAGCGCCTGGCCCAGCTCGGGCTGGACATCAGCCAGGTGCTGGGGCAGCTCGGCCAGCAGAACGCGGTGGAGTCGGCCGGCGCCGTGCAGACGCCGCTGGACGTGGTGCAAGTGCGCGTCGGCGGCCAGTTCGAGGCTGTGGAGCAGTTGCGCGCCATGCCGATCCGCGGCACCTCCGGCAACCAGCTGCGCCTGGGCGACATCGCCGAGATCAAGCGTGGCTATGTGGACCCGCCGGTCGTGAAGGTGCGCCACCAGGGCAAGGAAGTGATCGCGCTGGGCGTCTCGATGGCCAAGGGCGGCGACATCATCAAGCTCGGGCAGTCGCTCAAGACGACGTTCCACCGCATCGAGGACGGCCTGCCTGCCGGCATCAAGCTGGTGCAGGTACAGGACCAGCCGCGCGCCGTCTCCAATTCGGTCAACGAATTCGTTCGCACGCTGATCGAAGCCGTGGTGATCGTGCTGGCCGTGAGCTTCATCGCGCTCGGCCTGCACAAGCGGCCGGACGCCGCGGCGCTGCCGCTGTGGAAGCGCTGGTACGTGGACATGCGCCCCGGCCTGGTGGTGGGCATCACGATCCCGATGGTGCTGGCCGTCACCTTCCTGGCGATGAACTTCTGGAACATCGGCCTGCACAAGATTTCGCTCGGCTCGCTCATCATCGCGCTGGGCCTGCTGGTGGACGACGCCATCATCGCGGTGGAGATGATGGTGCGGAAGATGGAAGAGGGCTACGACAAGGTGCGCGCCGCCACCTTCGCGTACGAAATCACCGCGATGCCCATGCTGACCGGAACGCTCATCACGGCCGCCGGCTTCCTGCCCATCGGCATGGCCAAGTCCACGGTGGGCGAATACACCTTCGCGATCTTTGCGGTGACGGTCATTGCGCTGGTGCTGAGCTGGCTGGTGTCGGTGTACTTCGTTCCCTACCTGGGCACCTTGTTGCTCAAGGCCAAGCCCTTGCCCACGGGCGGTGAGGCTGACCATCACGAGCATTTCGACACGCCGTTCTACCGCATCTTCCGCCGCACGGTCGACTGGTGCGTGCAGCACCGCTGGCTCACCATCGGGGCCACCATCCTCACCTTCGCCCTGGGCATTGTGGGCATGGGCAAGGTGCAGCAGCAGTTCTTCCCCGATTCGAGCCGGCCCGAGATCATGGTCGACATCTGGTTCCCGGAAGGCACCTCGTTCACCGCCAACGAGGAAACGACCCTGCGCGTCGAACAACGCCTGCGCGCCGAAGCGGGCGTGACGGGTGTGAGCACGTGGATCGGGTCGGGCGTGCCGCGCTTCTACCTGCCGCTGGACCAGGTGTTCCCCCAGACCAACGTCTCGCAATTCATCGTGATGCCGAAGGACCTGTCGGTGCGTGAATCGCTGCGGGTGAAACTGCCGGCGTTGCTGGCCACGGAATTCCCCGAAGTGCGCGGCCGCGTAAAGCTGCTGCCCAATGGCCCGCCGGTTCCCTACCCGGTGCAGTTCCGCGTCGTCGGACCGGACCCCGTCGGCTTGCGCGAGCGTGCCGATGAGGTGAAAGCCGTCATGCGGCAGAGCCCCAATACACGAGGCGTCAACGACAACTGGAACGAATCCGTCAAGGTGCTGCGGCTGGAAGTGGACCAGTCGAAGGCGAGGGCGCTGGGGGTGACCAGCCAGTCGATCGCGCAAGCCTCCAAGACCATCCTGGCCGGCACCAACGTGGGCCAGTACCGCGAAGGCGACAAGCTGATCGACATCGTGCTGCGCCAGCCGCTGGACGAGCGCAACGCCATCACCGACATTGCCAACGCCTACCTGCCTACCGCGTCGGGCAAATCGATTCCGCTCACGCAGATTGCCAAGCCCATCTTCACCTGGGAGCCGGGCGTGATGTGGCGCGAGAACCGCGATTACGCGATCACCGTGCAGAGCGACATTGTCGAAGGCCTGCAGGGCGCCACGGTGACCAACGAATTGCTCCCCCAATTAAGGGCAGTGGAGAAGAAGTGGCCGCTGGGCTATGAAATCCAGGTGGCCGGCGCGGTCGAGGAGAGTTCCAAGGGCACGGGCTCGATCGCCGCGGGTGTCCCCATCATGCTGTTCATCACCTTCACGCTGCTGATGCTGCAGCTCCACAGCTTCAGCCGTGCGATGCTGGTGTTCATCACCGGTCCGCTGGGCATCGCCGGCGTGGCCGGGGCGCTCCTGGTGCTGGGCCGTCCGTTTGGCTTCGTCGCGCTGCTGGGCGTGATCGCGCTGATGGGCATGATCCAGCGCAATTCGGTCATCCTGATCGACCAGATCGAGCAGGATCGCGCCAAGGGCGTTCCCGCCTGGGACGCGATCGTCGAGTCGGCCGTCCGCCGGCTCCGACCGATCGTGCTCACCGCGGCAGCGGCCGTCCTGGCCATGATCCCCCTGTCGCGCTCGGTGTTCTGGGGCCCCATGGCCGTCGCCATCATGGGCGGGCTGATCGTGGCCACGGTCCTGACGCTGCTGGCCCTCCCGGCCATGTACGCGGCATGGTTCCGGGTGAAAAGGGAACCCGCCACCGCCTGAATCCGGTCCCACCGCCCCCCGGGGCGGCGGGCGGCCGCGCTGATCGCATAAAATGCGCGGTTGCCCCGATTTCTGAGCGCGGGTGGCGAAATTGGTAGACGCACCAGGTTTAGGTCCTGACGCCAGAAATGGTGTGGGGGTTCGAGTCCCCCCCCGCGCACCAGAACACCTTCTTTTCCCAAGAGAGACCCATCATGGCCGTGAACGTAGAAACCCTCGAGAAGCTCGAACGCAAGATCACGCTGACGCTGCCTGCCAGCGTCATCCAGTCCGAAGTCGACACCCGCCTCAAGCGCCTGGCGCGCACCGTGAAGATGGACGGCTTCCGTCCCGGCAAGGTGCCAATGACCGTCGTGGCCCAGCGCTACGGCTATTCGGTGCATTACGAAGTCATGAACGACAAGGTCGGCGAGGCATTTGCCACTGCCGCCAACGAGGCCAAGCTGCGCGTGGCCGGCCAGCCCCGCATCACCGAGAAGGAACAGGCGCCCGAAGGCGAACTGGCCTTTGACGCCGTGTTCGAGGTGTATCCCGAAGTCAAGCTCGGCGACCTGGACGGCGTCGAAGTGGAAAAGATCTCCGCCGAAGTGACCGAGGCCGCCATCGACAAGACCGTGGACATCCTGCGCAAGCAGCGCCGCACCTTCGCCCAGCGGGCCAAGGACGAAGCCGCGCAGGAAAGCGACCGTGTCACCGTGGACTTCGAAGGCAAGATCGACGGCGAGACCTTCCAGGGCGGCAAGGCCGAGGACTTCCAGTTCCTGGTCGGCGAAGGCCAGATGCTCAAGGAATTCGAGGATGCCGTGCGCGGCATGAAGACCGGCGAGAGCAAGACTTTCCCGCTGGCCTTCCCGGCGGACTACCACGGCCAGGACGTGGCCGGCAAGCAGGCCGACTTCATGGTCACCGTGAAGAAGATCGAAGCGGCGAACCTGCCCGAAGTGAACGAGGCCCTGGCCAAGTCGCTGGGCATTGCCGACGGCACCGTGGACGCCCTGCGCGCCGATATCAAGAAGAACCTGGAGCGTGAAGTCAAGTTCCGCCTGCTGGCCCGCAACAAGCAGGCCGCGATGGATGCGCTGGTGGCCAAGGCCGAGCTCGACCTGCCCAAGTCCATCGTCCAGTCCGAAGTCGACCGCATGATCGAAGGCGCCCGCGCCGACCTCAAGCAGCGCGGCATCAAGGACGCCGACAAGGCGCCGATTCCCGCCGAGATTTTCCAGCCGCAAGCTGAAAAGCGCGTGCGCCTGGGCCTGGTGGTGGCCGAGCTGGTCCGCGCCAACAACCTGCAGGCCAAGCCCGAGCAGATCAAGTCGCACGTCGAAGAACTGGCCGCCAGCTACGAGAAACCGGCCGAAGTGGTGCGCTGGTACTACAGCGACAACCGCCGCCTGGCGGACGTGGAGTCCATCGTCATCGAAAACAACGTCACCGAGTACGTGCTCGGCAAGGCGAAGGTGGTCGACAAGGCCGTGTCGTTCGACGACCTGATGGGCCAGGAACAGGCGTAAGGCCCGTCATGCCGGACTTGATCCGGCATCCATGACCCAAAAGTGGGGCTTGCGGATCCGTTCGCAGGCCCCATTTGCTTTTGGCATAAAGTACCGACAAAGCAACCGGAGTATTTTCCCCATGAGCGCACTTGAAACCCAGGGCCTCGGCATGGTGCCGATCGTCATCGAGCAGTCCGGCCGCGGCGAGCGGTCGTACGACATCTATTCGCGCCTGCTGCGCGAGCGGATCATCTTCCTGGTCGGGCCGGTCAACGACCAGACCGCCAACCTGGTGGTCGCCCAGATGCTGTTCCTCGAGAGCGAGAACCCCGACAAGGACATCTACTTCTACATCAACAGCCCGGGTGGCAGCGTCAGCGCCGGCATGGCGATCTACGACACGATGAATTTCATCAAGCCGGACGTCTCGACACTGTGCACCGGCATGGCTGCCAGCATGGGCGCCTTCCTCCTGGCGGCAGGGGCCAAGGGCAAGCGCGTTTCGCTGCCGAACTCCAAGGTCATGATCCACCAGGTGCTGGGCGGCACCCAGGGCCAGGCCACGGACATCGAGATCCATGCGAAAGACATCCTGAAGACCAAGGCCGTGATGAACCGCATCCTGGCGGAGCGCACCGGACAGCCGCTGGAGAAGATCGAGCGCGACACCGAGCGCGACTATTTCCTCGACGCCGAGGAAGCCAAGGCCTATGGCCTGGTCGACACGGTGATGGCCAAGCGGCCCTGACCGCAGCCCCGCGGCGCTGTTGCGGCGCAACACGGCGCTTCCGCCATGCGGAAGCGCCGTTGTTTTTTTCACAGTCCCGCACCTGCCAGGGGCAGGCCCCCCGGCCGGCCCTCGGGCGCCTGTTTTATTTGGTTATCATTGAAACTCAAGTCATATAGGCAGATCCATGGCCGACAAAAAAGGCTCTTCCAGCGAGAAAACGCTTTACTGCTCCTTCTGCGGCAAGAGCCAGCACGAAGTGAAGAAACTGATCGCTGGGCCTTCGGTTTTCATCTGCGACGAGTGCATCGACCTTTGCAACGAAATCATCCGCGACGAGTTGCCTGCGGGTGACGAGACGCGCGAGGCCCGTGGCGACCTGCCCACGCCGCTGGAGATCAAGTCCAACCTCGACAACTACGTGATCGGGCAGGAGCCCGCCAAGCGCACGCTGTCGGTCGCGGTCTACAACCACTACAAGCGCCTGCGCCACAAGGAAAAGGCCAAGAAAGAGGAAGTCGAGCTCACCAAGAGCAACATCCTCTTGATCGGCCCCACCGGCTCGGGCAAGACCCTGCTGGCGCAGACCCTGGCGCGCATGCTGGACGTGCCTTTCGTCATGGCCGATGCCACGACGCTCACGGAAGCCGGTTACGTCGGCGAGGACGTCGAGAACATCATCCAGAAGCTGCTGCAAAGCTGCAACTACGAGGTCGAGCGGGCCCAGCGCGGCATCGTCTACATCGACGAGATCGACAAGATCTCCCGCAAGTCCGACAACCCGTCGATCACGCGCGACGTGTCGGGCGAGGGCGTACAGCAGGCCTTGCTGAAGCTGATCGAAGGCACCATGGCCAGCGTGCCGCCGCAGGGCGGGCGCAAGCACCCCAACCAGGATTTCCTGCAGATCGACACGACCAACATCCTGTTCATCTGCGGTGGCGCCTTCGCCGGCCTCGAAAAGGTCATTGAGCAACGCACTGAAACATCGGGCATTGGTTTCGGCGCCGCGGTGAAGAGCAAGGCCGAGCGCAGCCTCACGGACACTTTCCGCGAAGTCGAGCCGGAAGACCTGATCAAGTTCGGCCTCATCCCTGAACTGGTGGGCCGTATGCCGGTCGTGGCCACGCTGTCCGAGCTCAGCGAGGAGGCGCTGGTGCGCATCCTGACCGAGCCCAAGAACGCGCTGGTCAAGCAGTACGGCAAGCTGCTGTCCATGGAAGGCGTCGACCTGGAAATCCGGCCCAACGCATTGCGCGCGATCGCCAAGAAGGCCCTGGCCCGCAAGACCGGCGCCCGGGGCCTGCGCTCCATCCTGGAGCAGTCGCTGATCGATACGATGTTCGAGCTGCCCAATACGGCCAATGTCGACAAAGTGGTGGTCGATGAGTCCACCATCGATGAGAACAAGCCGCCGCTGCTGGTGTACCGCGAGGCCGCCAAAAAGGCCTGATCCTGCTGCCGGTTACACCGCTTTCAGTGATCTTTTTGCAAATAGCAACCCGACAACCCGCATTGAGATGCGGGCGGGTTGAAAATCCCCTTTTCCGATCCATATTCGACCGGTAACCCAAAGGATTCAAATGTCCGGACACATTGCCCTGCCAGCCGAACCGATCGACCTGCCGCTCCTGCCCCTGCGTGACGTGGTGGTCTTCCCCCACATGGTCATCCCGCTTTTCGTGGGCCGGCCCAAGAGCATCAAGGCCCTGGAAGCCGCCATGGAGGCCGAGCGCCGCATCATGCTGGTGGCGCAGAAGGCTGCGGCCAAGGACGAGCCTTCGGTCTCCGACATGTTCGAAGTCGGCTGCGTCTCCACCATCCTGCAGATGCTCAAGCTGCCGGACGGCACCGTGAAGGTGCTGGTCGAAGGCCAGCAGCGCGCGCGCGTCAACCACATCGAGGACGGCGAGAACCATTTCACCGCCAACGTCACCCCGGTCGAGGCCGAGAAAGACGGCAAGTCGAGCGA
>DATHWV010000125.1:0-3598 GCA_035460205.1 Ramlibacter sp. | reverse complement strand
AGGCGCGCCGGCTCCGGAAGCATCCGGAAACAGAGGCGCATGCCGCACGCCGCCTTACTTCGAAAGCATTCGCATCGCGTCTTCGAGGCCCCGCAGCGTGAGCGGGTACATGCGGTTGGACATGAGCTGCTGCATCACGGCAATGCTCTGGCGGTATTGCCACACGCCCTGGGGCTCGGGGTTGATCCAGGCGAACTTGGGAAAGGCGTGCGTGAGCCGCTGGACCCACTCTGCACCGGCTTCCTCGTTGTTGTATTCGACGCTGCCGCCGGGCTGCAGGATTTCATAAGGGCTCATGGTCGCGTCGCCGACGAAGATGAGCTTGTAGTCCTTGTTGTACTTGCGCAGGATGTCCCAGGTTGCGAACTTCTCGGAGAACCGGCGCTTGTTGTTCTTCCACATGAAGTCGTACACGCAGTTGTGGAAGTAATAGAACTCCAGGTGCTTGAACTCGGCCTTGGCGGCGGAGAACATTTCCTCGACGCGGTGGATGTGCTCGTCCATCGTGCCGCCGACGTCCATCAGCAGCAGGATCTTCACGTTGTTGTGCCGCTCGGGCACCATCTTGATGTCGAGCCAGCCGGCGTTGGCCGCGGTGGAGCGGATGGTGTCGTCCAGGTCCAGCTCGTCGGCCGCGCCTTCGCGGGCGAACTTGCGCAGGCGCCGCAGGGCCACCTTGATGTTGCGCGTGCCCAGCTCCTGGGTGTCGTCGTAGTCCTTGTAGGCACGCTGGTCCCACACCTTCACCGCGCTCTTGTTGCGGCTCTTGTCCTGCCCGATGCGAATGCCCTGGGGATTCATCCCGAAGGCGCCGAAAGGCGAGGTGCCGCCGGTGCCGATCATCTTGCTGCCGCCCTCGTGGCGCTCCTTCTGCTCCTCGAAGCGCTTGCGCAGCGTCTCCATGAGCTCGTCCCAGCCCATCTTCTCGATCTTGGCGATTTCCTCGGGCGAGAGCTGGAGTTCCAGGTTCTTGCGCAACCACTCGAGCGGGATGTCCTTCGTGAAGTCCGCCACCATCTCCACGCCCTTGAAGTAAGCGGCGAAAGCGCGGTCGAACTTGTCGTAGTGCTTCTCGTCCTTCACCAGCGCCGTGCGGCTGAGGTAGTAGAAATCGTCGAGCTTGTAGTTGCCGTCGCTCTCGGGGCCGACCACGCCTTCCTTCAGCGCTTCGACCAGGGTCAGGTACTCCTTGACGGAGACCGGCAGCTTGGCGCTGCGCAGCGTGTAGAAGAAGTCGATCAGCATCAGGCCACCTGCGAGGAGGATTCCATTATCGGCCGCTTGCGCCAACTGCGCACGACGATGCTGCCCTTGCGAATGCCATACACGGCCATGCCGGCCGAGGCCACCAGGCTGATCGCCACGGCGACCACGGAGGCCTCGGCGCCGAAGACCCCACCGGAGAGCCACTCCGGGCCGGGCCGTGTCGAGACCAGGAAGCCGGGGTCGGTGGTGCCGGAGACCGGGATGCCGTAGACCGCGCCCTGCGTGAAATTCCAGGCCATGTGGATGCCCATCACCAGCGGCAGCGAACGGGTGACATGGTAGGCCAGGCCCAGCAGCACGCCGGCTTCGATGGCGATCGCCACCGAACTCCACACCGTGGCGCCCTTGTTCAGGATGTGCACGCCACCGAAGAACAGTGCGGAGATCAGCAATGCGGGCCATGTACCGAGACCCTCCTCGCTGATGCGAAAAAGGACGCCGCGGAAGATGATTTCCTCGGCAACGGCGGTACCCAGGCCTGCGATGAACAAGGGCTTGACCCAGTCCGCGTCCGGGTTGGTGCCGGTCACTTCATAACTGCCGGCCAGCCACATCACGCCGACCACGCTGCTGATGAACAGGATGCCGGCGCCCAGCCCCACCAGCCCGTGCGGCAGGACCTTGGACCAGGAGAGTTCCACCGGCCGGCGGCGCTCGATGAGGTACACCAGGACCAGGTAGGCGCCAAGGAAAGGCACCAGCTGCCGGACGAAGAACGAGATGCGCCTGGAGAGCACCGGCGCGTCTTTCGCGTCAAAGCCATACGCGGCAACGCCCAGGCTCATGAGCCACAGGATCCCGGCCGCCATCAGGACGAAGATCACGATGCGGGCCAGCGGTGAGTAGACGAAAAGGCGCTTCCACTTCGGCGCCGCTGCGGGAGTCTGGAAAGCGAGCATGGGTTCAGCGGGGCTTGGCGAGCAGGTAATTCAACTGGGCTTTCACTTCGGGCCACTCGCCGGCGGTCATGCTGTACATCACCGTGTCGCGCACGGTGCCGTCGCGGCGCGGGGCGTGGTGGCGCAGCACCCCGTCCTTGCGCGCGCCCAGGCGCTCGATGGCGCGCTGGCTGGCGAAGTTGTAGTTGTCGGTGCGCCACCCCACGAGCCTGGCGCCCAGCGTTTCGAACGCGTGCGTCATGAGCAGCAGCTTGCAGGTGGTGTTGACATGGCTGCGCTGCCAGCTTTGGCCGTACCAGGTGTAGCCGATCTCCAGCCGTTCGATGGAGGGCACGATGTCGTGATAGCGGGAAGTGCCGATCACCTGTCCGCTGGCGATGTCGCGAACCACGAAAGGGAGCATGTGGCCTTCATCGCGGCCCTTGAGGGCGAAAGCCACATAGGCCTGGGCCTCGCCGGGCGCCGGCACCGAGGTGATGCGCAGGTTCCACAACTCGCCGTCGCGTGCCGCCTGCTCCAGGCCGGCGGCGTGGTCGGTTGTCATCGGTTCCAGCCGGACCTGCGCGGTCTCCAGGGTGCAGGGTTCGGGCTTTCGCATCACTTGTCCTTTTTTTGCGCGGCCCGCCAGCGGCGGGCAAGTTGGAGGCCGGCGCCGCCGCCAATGCCGGCGAGCAGGATGCCGGCGATGGCACTGCCGCCATAACCTTCGGCCAGGGGATCGAAGCCGAACAGCTTGCCGAGCCAGTAGGCCAGCAGCACGCCGCCCACGAAGCCCACCGCATCGGTCAGGCCTTCCATCAACAAGGGATTCATCCGCCGCTCCTCCGGTTGCAGGAAGTTCAGCGGTTGTGCCGCTGCATGAACACGAGCTTCTCGAACAGGGTCACGTCCTGCTCGTTCTTCAGCAGCGCGCCCACCAGCGGGGGCACGGCCACCTTGTCTTCCTTGCTTTGCAGCGCTTCCAGCGGAATGTCCTCGGCCACCAGAAGCTTCAACCAGTCCAGCAGTTCGCTGGTGGAGGGCTTCTTCTTCAGGCCCGGCAGGTTGCGCACGTCGTAGAAGGTCTTCATCGCCGACGTGAGCAGTTCCTTCTTGAGGCCCGGGAAGTGCACGTCCACGATCTGCTTCATCGTGTCGGGGTCGGGGAACTTGATGTAGTGGAAGAAGCAGCGGCGCAGGAAGGCGTCGGGCAGCTCCTTCTCGTTGTTCGAGGTGATGAACACCAGCGGACGGTGCCTGGCCTTGACCAGTTCACGCGTCTCGTACACATAGAACTCCATCCGGTCCAGCTCGCGCAGCAGGTCGTTGGGGAATTCGATGTCGGCCTTGTCGATCTCGTCGATCAGCAGCGCCACCGGCTTGTCGGCGGTAAACGCCTGCCACAGCACGCCCTTGACGATGTAGTTGTGGATGTCCTTGACCTTTTCGTCGCC
>DATHWV010000124.1:0-4909 GCA_035460205.1 Ramlibacter sp. | reverse complement strand
ATCGGCTTTGCCTGCCTGTTGCCGTTCGCATGGCGCGCGCTGAATGCGGCGCCGACGTCTGTTACGGCGATGCCCGCCGTGTCGAATCGCGCGCGCGACCTGCTCGCGATGGCGGCCCTCGGCATCGGGCAATTCGGCGTGTTGATCGCCTTGCTCAATTTCGGCCTGCAGCACGTCGGGGCCGCACAGGCGGCGCTGATCTTCAGCCTGTTTCCGTTGCTAACGCTCTTGCTGGGCGCGGCGCTGGGTCGCGAGCAGGTCACGCCTGCGCTGGTCCTCGGGGTCGTGCTCTCCATTGGCGGCGTCGCGCTCTCCCTGTCTCCCAAGCTGGGGGCGCCGGCAGGCGGCCACTGGTGGGGCGAACTGGCCGTGGCCGGCGCGGCGTGCACCGGCGCCCTGTGCAGCGTGCTCTACCGGCCCTATCTCCAGCGCTATCCCACGGTGCCGGTGTCGGCTTTCGCGATGCTCGCTTCGGTACTGGTGCTGGCGGTGCTGGCGTTGACCGAGCACTGGCCGGCGCGCATCACGGGCTTCAGCTTCCAGGCCTGGGCAGCCATCGCCTTCGTCGGGGTCTTCAGCGGGATCGGCTACTTCTGGTGGCTGTACGCGCTCAAGCACGAGTCGCCCACGCGGGTCACGGTCTTCCTGGCGCTGAACCCGGTCACGGCGGCTTTGCTCGGCTGGGCCCTGCTGGGCGAACCGTTGCACGTCGCTGCATGGGGCGCGCTGGCGCTGATCGCCGCAGGGCTCTGGCTGGCGACGCGGCCGCCAGCAGATTGACAGGCACGCGGCCCATAATCGTGCCCATGAGTTCATCGCCCGGCCAGCAGGACGCAATCGCCGCCGCCGCGCCTGCCCAAAGACGGCCCCAGCCCGAATCCTTGTCCGACCTGTTCTGGTCGTTCACCTTGCTGGCCCTGCAGGGTTTTGGCGGCGTGCTGGCCGTCGTGCAACGCGAGCTGGTGGAGAAGAAGCGCTGGATGACGCGCGAGGAATTCGTCGAGGAATGGGCCGTGGCGCAGATCATGCCCGGCCCCAACGTGGTGAACCTCTCCATGATGATCGGCAGCCGCTACTTCGGCCTTCGCGGCGCGCTGGTGGGCCTTGCCGGCATGCTGACCTTCCCGCTGCTGGTGGTGCTGGCGCTGGCGCTGGTCTACGCCCAGTTCGCCGACAACCCGCATGTCGCCGGCGCGCTGCGTGGCATGGGCGCGGTCGCCGCGGGCCTGATCACCGCCACCGGCCTCAAGCTGGTGAGCGCGCTGAAGAATCACCCGCTGGGCGGGCCGGCCTGCATTGCATTCGGCGTTGCCACGTTCGCGGGCATCGCCCTGCTGCGATGGCCGCTCGTCTATGTGCTGCTGGGGCTGGGCGGCCTCGCTTGCGTGCTGACCTATCGCAGGCTGGGGAAATCGGCATGACGCTCGTGATGACCAGCGCCGACTGGTTGACCCTATTCACGCATTTCCTTTCGCTCTCGCTTCTGTCGGTGGGCGGCGCCATCACCACCGCCCCGGACATGCACCGCTTCCTGGTGGACCGGCAGGCCTGGCTGACCGACCCGCAGTTCAGCGCGTCGATCGCGATTGCACAAGCGGCTCCCGGACCCAACGTGCTGTTCATCGCGCTGATGGGATGGAACGTGGGCCTGAATGCAGGCGGCTTGCCGTTGGCGTTTTTCGGGATGGTGGTCGCGATGGCCGGCATCATGATCCCGAGCACCACCCTCACCTACATGGCCTCGCGCTGGGGACACGAAAACCGTGAACTGCGCGCGGTACGCGCCTTCAAGCAAGGCATGGCCCCGATCGTCATCGCGCTGCTGGTGGCCACCGGCTGGATCCTCGCGACCGGCAGCAACTACGCCACCAGCAACTGGCCGATCTGGCTGGTCGCCATCGTGTCCACCATCGTCGTGTGGCGCACCCGGGCCCACCTGCTGTGGCTGCTCGGGGCGGGTGCCTTGCTGGGCTGGCTGGGGCTGGTTTAGGGCGCCGGCTGCGCGGCAGCGTGTCGGCCGGCGTGACCCAATCTGCCATCACGTGTCCATCACCAGCTGGGTCTGCGTCACCACCGCGCACAGCTTGCCCTCGGCCGACCGGATCGACGTTTGCCAGACCATGGTCGTACGGCCCCGGTGCAACGCGACGCATTCGCCGGTCACTGTGGTTCCCACCCTGGCCCCGCCGATGAACTTGGTGCTGGAATCGGTGGTGGTCGTGCGCTTGCCCTGCGCCATGTTGATCACGGTGCCGATGGCGCCCAAGGTGTCCGCAAATGCCATGTACGCACCACCGTGCAGGATGCCGCCTGCGGTGCACAGGTCCGGCCGCACGAGCAGGTGCGCCACGACGCGCTCCGGCTCCAGGGTCACCAGGCGCAGGCCCATCAAGCCCGGGAACTGGGGCCCCATCAGCTCGTGCAGTTGTTCAATCGACAGCATCGGCATGGTCCTGGTCTCCTGGAAAGCTACTTCGACTTGCGGTGCCGCTCTTCGTAGAACGTGGCCTTGCTTTCGTCCTTGAGCGCGCGGTACAGGTGCGCGAGCTCCTCGAACACGTAGGGGTCCGGCTCGCCGGCCGCATCCCATTCGCGTTCCAGGCGCAACTGGATCTCCAGCGCTTCGGGCAGCCGGCCCATGGCCCGGTAGGTCCAGGCGATCATCCAGTAAGCGATGCGCGTCGCGCTGACATTCGTGCCGCGCAAGCGCAGCGCCAGTGCCTTCTCGAACTGCGCCAGCGCCTCGGGGTAGCGACCGGCCTGGTGCAAGGCGTAGCCGACGTTGTTGCGCAAGGATCCTTCCCAGCCCTTGGCAGCGGCCTGGTCGGATTTCTCCATGTACGCCAGCGCCTTCATGTTCCACGCCAGCTGGTCCGCCGGCGCGCTGTCCACCATCACCATCATGTGCAGGGCATCGATCGCGAGTGCATCCAGCCGGGCTGCCTGGGCCATCTCGAAGGCTCGCATGTTGGCAACGCGGGCCCTCTCGCGCGCTTCGGCAGTTTGTGACTCGGGCGGATGCACGGGCGACGCATACGTGCGGCCCAGTTCCAGGTGGTACCGCACTTGCACTTCGGCGGAAGCCCGCGGCAATTGCGGCTCGATGCCCGCGAGGATCTCGCGCGCCCGTGTGAAGTCCTTGCGCAGCCCGTAAGTGCGCGCAATCTGGGTCTGCAGGACCAGCACTTCGTCGGACGTGGCCGAAGCCGCCGCGGCGCGAAAGCGCTGCTCGCTCACCTCCGGCTTGCTGTAGTCCCAGAGCGCGCCCAGGTCGATCACCATCGTCTCTCCTTGCTTTCAGCGCGCCAGTATCGCCCAGCGCTCATGGTCTCGCCAACGCCCGCCGATCTTGAGGTAGCGCGGCGAATAGCCTTCCAGCCGGAAGCCGCAGGAACGCACCAGTGCGATCGACGGCAGGTTGCCTGGCTGGATGTTGGCCTCCAGCCGGTGCAGCTTCAGTTCGGTGAACGCGTGCTTGACGGCCAGGCGCAAGCCGGCGTGCATGAGGCCTTGCCGCTCGAAGCCGGCAAAGGCGTAATAGCCCAGGTACGCGCTGTGGAATGTGCCGCGGATGATGTTGCTGATGTGGATGAACCCCACCATATCGCCAGTGCGCGCGTGGCGCACCACCAGCGGCCGGTTCGCGTCGCCTTTCGTGCGCGCCAGGAAGGCCCTGAAGGCCGCGGTATCGGCCGGCGCCGAGACCCAGGGACGATGCAACCTGCGGCTGCGCACGGCCGCCGCCACGAACTCGGCCTGGTCTCCGGGCGCCAGGACTGCAAGGCGGACGGGCGAGGTCACGCGCAGTCCCCACTCACGCGAGGTGCTCGATGTCGGCCGGCAGGCCCACCCACGGATGCATGCGCTCCTCGTAGACGGAAATCCTGGGCGCGGGGAATCCAGGTTCCGCAAAGGCTCCCACCGGGATGGCGACGGTGTCCTCGCGGCCTTCCGTCGTGTAGTACACCGTCGCGCCGCACGAGGCGCAGAAGTGGAAGGTGGCCGTGCTGCCGGCGTCGCCGGTACGCATGTACTGCTTCGAGCGGCCCCGGACGACCACGTTGTCCTTGGGAAACCGCGCCGTCGTGGCGAATACGCTGCCGCTGCGCCTCTGGCATGCCAGGCAGTGGCAGATCCCGACTCGCAGCGGTTCGTCGATGGTGGTGGCCGTGAGCTTGCCGCAACTGCAGGACGCAACGCGCTTGGTCATGAAAGCCTCCTTCGCTAGTACGGATCGAACGCAACACCATTCTTGCGCAACTGGGTGACGATGAACTGCTTCCACACGCCGTCGGGTGACCACACCCGGGACACGGCCTCGTAGGCAGCTTCGGGTGCTTCCTTCAGGGCGATGGTGCGGTAGAGGAACACCATGCTCGATGCGCGCATGTTCACCTGGCAGTGCACCAGCACCTTCCTGTCCCCGAAGCCCTGCAGCGCGGCGACGAACGCCTCGAAGTCCGCGTCCGACGGCCGGTTGAAATTGATGGGGATGTGGGTGAAGGTTATGCCCTGCTTCTCGAGGATCGCCGGTTCCTCGCGCACGGCGTCGTACACAGTCAGCGGCGCGAGGTAGACCACGGCGCCGAATCCCTGCGCGCCAAGCTGCGCCAGCATCGCTGCCGAAGGCTGGCCCGAGGTCACGAGTTTCGGTGAGATGACCACGGCATTGGGTGCCGACACCCGCGCCGCGTCGCCCTGCGCATGCACGACCCACGGCGTCGCCACCCACATGGAGGCCAGCACACCGATCTCACGCCGGCGCATTGATCACCCCTTCGATCCGGTAGCCGTCCGGGTCCACCACGAACGCGGCGTAGTAGTGCTCGCCATAGTGCGGGCGCAATCCGGGCGCGCCGTTGTCGGCGCCGCCATGCGCCAGGGCCTGCTCGTGGAAGCGCTGGACGGC